>CAWWAF010000139.1:0-8010 GCA_963934795.1 uncultured bacterium | reverse complement strand
CGCCGACAGCCGGCCGTCGACACCCCTTCAACCTATGCCTGCGCAGGGCCCTATCGATAGTCGTCCCGCACTGGGTGGAAGACATCGATGATCCGGCACTCGGTCAACGCGCGCCCCGAGTGGGTCACGTTCGGCGGCACGACGGCCACCATCCCTGGACCGAGGCGCTGGGTCTCGCCGGCAATCGTCAGTTCGAACTCTCCTGCCAACACGTGGGAAATCTGTTCGTGCAGATGTGCATGTTCCGGCAGCGTCGCCCCGGCTGCGATGGTCCAGTTGACCGAGGTCATCGTGGCCCCGGTGGAGAACCGTCCCACGAAGCCCGCCATCGGCTCGCGCAGGGGTTGATCATCCGGAGCAAGGAACGACACGTCGTCAGTCCTTGAGTCCGAAGGTGTAGACCACGTTGCCGGCAGCGATCGTGATGTACTGCTTGCCGTTGACGGCGTAGCTCATCGGAGACGAGTGCACCAGGCGGCCGACGTTCATGTGCCACAGTTCCTCACCGCTCACCGCGTCGAGTGCGAAGAAATAGCCGTCCACACTTCCGCTGAACACGAGGTCACCCGCGGTGGCCATGATCCCTGCCGTCGAGCGCGGCTGAATCTCGAACTCCCATCGCAGATTACCTGTCTTGGGGTCGATCGCCCTGATCGCGCTTTGATAGTCATCGATCGGACCGGGGCGCTGCCCGCCGCCGCCGGTGAACTGGTCACCCTCGACGTAGTCCTCGTCCCGTTTGTAGAAGGTGTCTTCCCCGTCATAGGCCTGCACGTAGAAGAGCTCCGTCCGCGGGCTGTAGGCGGGAGAGAACCAGTTGGTGCCGCCACCGATCGGCGGGGATACGGTTACGCCTTCAGCGGTCGGAAACGTACCTGGGATGCGGATTGGGCGACCGTTCGAATCGAGGCCCTCGGCCCAGGTCTGCTTGGCGAACGGCTTCCCGACCAGGAACTCCCCGGTGACGCGATCGATGGTGTAGAAGAAGGCGTTGCGGTTCGCCCACATCATGACCTTGCGCATCTCCCCGTCCATCTCGAGATCCGCCAGAATCGGCACCTGGATGGCGTCCCAGTCGTGCACGTCATGCGGGGTGAACTGGAAATACCATTCCAGCGCGCCGGTCTCGTGGTTCAGCGCCATGGCCGAATCGGAATACAGGTTGTCGCCCATGCGGACGTCGCCGTTCCAGTCCGGTCCCGGGTTGCCCGTGCCCCAGTAGACGAGATTCAGGTCCGGGTCGTAGGCACCCGTGATCCAGGTGGCCGAGCCGCCCGTGCGCCAGGAGTCGCCGGCCCACGTCTGGTTGTCCGGATGGTCCGGGCCGGGAATGGTGTCGGCACGCCACTCGAGCTCTCCGCTCTCCGCGTTGTACGAGTCGATAAATCCGCGCACGCCGTACTCGCCACCCGCCATGCCGGTCACGACCTCGCCCTTGACGATTAGCGGGGCCGCCGTCTTGCTGTAGCCAGCCCGGTAGTCGGCCAGTTCGTTGTCCCAGACCAGGTTGCCGGTGCGTGCGTCGATAGCCACGAGATGGGCGTCGAGCGTGCTCATGTAGAGCGTGTCACCAAGAATGGCCACCCCGCGGTTGTTCCGTCCGCAGCAGATGCGCAGGTCGTCCGGGAGGGGGTGGTTGTAGCGCCAGTACTGGCGACCGGTGGCGGCGTCGACCGCCACCACGTTGCTGGGCGCCTCGGTGATGAACATCACCCCGTCGACCACGACCGGTACCGTCTCCGCCCGGTCGAGCTGCGGAATCTGGTACGCCCATTTCAACTCCAGGTCCCCGACATTCCGGTTGTGCACCTGGTCGAGACCGCTGAAGTGCTGGCTGTCGAGTGTGCCCGAGTACATCAGCCAGTTTTCCGGTTCGTCCTTCGCATTGAGCAACCGCTCCCACGTGACAGGGGAGAACGACGGCGTGGTGCCAGGCTGAGACTCGGTTTCCTGGCCAGAGGCGGGTGTGACGCCCGAGACGAACGCGCCGAGCGCGATGACAATAGCAAGCCGTTTCATGATCAGCTTTCCTCCCGTCCAAGCGAAAACAGATATGCCACCAGGTCGTTGACTTCGGCATCGGTCAGCACGCCGTCGACACTGGGCATGGTCGAGGTCTTCACGCGGTCATAGGAGCGCACGTCGCTCTTCGAAAATGACCAGAGGTTCTCGTTGTCGTCCATCAGCCGCATGGAGAACGTGTCCTCGTTCATCCGGAGGCCTTCGACGACCGACCCATCGACCTGGGTGACCCGAAGGGTCCACCACCGCGGGTCGAGGTCTTCGTCCGGAGTGCGCAGGTCGCTGGCGAGCTCTTCGGGTGCGCGACTGCTCCCGACTTGACTCAGGTCTGGACCGCGCCGGCCGCCATCTCCGTTGACCATGTGGCAGCTGCTGCAGTTGCCTTTGCCGGCAAAGAGCTGCTGCCCACTGGTGGCACTACCGGGCAAGTCGACATCCGTGGTCTCGTTCAGTGAGTTCAAGTAACTCACGACCATCCACGTCGACTGGTCGGTCGACCGGCGGCTGATGCCGACCATCTGCGTGTTGGGAATCCCCTCTCGCACGATCTTGAACAGTCCGGCGTCGGTGCTGGCACTGCGGAACCCATTCGTCAAGTCGGGCCCCGATTCACCGCCGCCACCGTCACGTCCGTGGCAGCGACCGCACTGTTGCCTGAACACACGCTCGCCCATCCGAACATCGAGCGTGCCTGTAAACACGTTGTCCGCCGTCGGCTCTTCTCGCGGTTGCGCAAGCAGGCCGGCTGGGGTCGTCAACAGGGACAGTAACGCCACAAGCATCGGCGTCACCCATAGACTACGCATCGACATGGTGCCCTCCAGGGGATCGGGTATTGTTCACGCGCTGGCTGGCACCGGTCCACCGACCCACAGCCTCATTGCTGTGTCGGCGGAGCCGTTCTGGCGCCTGGACTGATTCGAGCGACGATATCACGCGTCCGCCGCACGATGCCACGTTCGAACCGGCCAATAGCCCTGAACCGGTCGGCTCGCCGCTGCACCAGCTTCGTTGGTTTCAGGGCCGAGAGCTCACCCAGGTGGTGGACCACCCGTTCGAGAATCTGCCGGGCTGCCGCATCGACGTCCCGGTGGGCGCCACCCGGCGGTTCCGGGACGATGTCGTCGATGATCCCCAATTCCAGGAGGTCGTGCGACCGCAATTTCAGGGCGGGCAGCAGCTCTTCGCTTCTGCCGGCGTCATGCAACAAAATCGCGGCGGCGCCTTCCGGGGCAATCACCGAGTAGATGGCGTTTTCCTGCATCAGGATGACGTCCGCCAGGCCGAGCGCCAGCGCACCGCCGGAGCCGCCCTCCCCGATGACGACGTTGACGATGGGGACGCGGAGCTGCGCCAGCATCCCGAGGCATTCGCCGAGCGCCAGCGCGATGCCGCGTCGTTCGGCCTCCATGCCGGGAAACGCGCCACGCGTATCCACCAGGGTCACCACCGGCAGGCCACATTTCTCTGCCAGGCGCATCAATCGTTGGGCTTTTCGGTAGCCCTCCGGCATCGGCATCAATTGGCCCGACTGGGCAATGACGACGACCGGGTGTCCCTGAAGACTGGCGATGCCGCCCGTGATGGCGGGATCGTCACCAAAACAGCGGTCGCCCCGCATCTGGCTGAACGACTGAAACACGCGCTGGACGTAGGCATCCGCGCGCGGCCGCGCCGGATTGCGCGCCAGCTCCAGGACCTCGACCGCGGTCCGCGTGGACTTGGGGGTCGGGGCGAGCTGGACGTGGGGCCAGGCGGTCTGGCGGCCGGGTGCGAGCTGGGAGACCATGACCGCGAGCCGGTTCCTCAGGAGAGGACGCTCGATAATCATGTCGATCATCCCGTTCTTGATCACGGCTTCGGCTCGACGCTCCGCCTTCGGAATTTTCTCGTCGATCGTGCCTTCGACCACACGCGCGCCCACGAACCCGATCTGGGCTCCTGGTTCCCCGATAAGAATGTCGCCCAATGAGCCGAAACTGGCGAACGTGCCGCCGAAACTGGGGTTCGTCAGTACAGAGATGTAAGGGAGCCCCGCGGCCCGATGTTCGGAGACGGCAATGGCGGTCTTCGCCATTTGCATCAGCGCCAGCACTCCCTCCTGAATGCGGGCACCGCCGCTGGCAATAATCGAGACCACCGGTAGCTTGCGTCGCGTCGCAACATCGAACGCGCGAGCCACCTTCTCCCCGACCACTGAACCCATCGTGCCACCGAGAAAGTCGAATTCCAGGGAGACGAGCACCACCGGCCGCCCATCGAGCTGTGCCTCACCGGCGAGCGCCGCCTCCTGCATGCCAGTTCGACGCTCGGCCTCTCTGAGCCGGTCCCGGTATGGGCCGCTGACGCTGAACTCGAGCGGGTCGGTCGAGAAGAGGCGTTTGCCAATTTCGCGAAATGAGCCGCGGTCGGCCAAGTGGTCGATCCACTCCTGCGCGGCCAGCGGGCTGTGGTGCCCGCACCCCTCGCATACGCGCAGCTCCGCGGCGAACGCGGCGTCGTCGACCTCATGGTTGCACTTCCGACAGGTGTGGGTCGGTGGTGCGGGGGTGGACTCAATGGCGACAGTCTGTTCTGCTACGGACACGGCGGACCTCGTTTCGAGGAGCTCCCGCGACACGGCGCGAGAGGGAAACACAGCGGGATGGGACCCAGCCAGTGTTATCGGCCGAACGTCCCGATCAGACCAATCAAGCCTATCAGCCAAATCGCAGGCGACAGCGGACGACGATGTAATAGTTGTGTAATCCGGTCAGTACAGCATCCGGGAGAGGAGCTGTAGCCCGATCAGCAGGATCATCGGCGAGAAGTCCAATCCGCCGACTGGGGGGACGAGCCGCCGGATCGGAGCCAACGCCGGTTCCGTGAGGGTATGGACAAATTGGGCAATGGGGTTGGACAGTGGCAGCCGCATCCAGGACATCACGACTGACACGAAGACAACGAGCGTGTAGAGCTCAATGATCTGGGCCATGTCTCACCTCAGGGTTCGTGGCAGAGCCCTCACGTAAACGGTGCCGGCCGTCAAGGCAGCGCCAACGCGATCAGCGACGGCGTACTCCCGCGGCTGGCACTCCCGGTGGCGACCACGATGTACTGCGTGCCGTCGTCGAGGTAGGTCACGGGATTGCCCCACGGCGGCTCGGGTAGCGCCACGGAGCCCACATAGGCGCCCGTGTCCTTGTCATACGCCGTGATCGCGCGAGCCACGTCGGCGTCCTCCTCAACGTCGCGTCCGCCGTGGTTGACGATCAGCAGGGTTTTCGTGAGCAGCGGCCCGCTATACAGCGCGCCGCCCCCCCCGCCCAGCGGGGGCAGGTTCAGCTCGCGCAGCGCAGGATGGTTCCGCGGCCCGTCCCCGTGCGGACTCATCCAGGCGTGGTCTCCGCTGTTGAGGTCAATGGCGGTGATGCGCTTGTAGGGAGGCTTGACGAGCGGTAGCCCCTGCGGGCCGGGCAGGCCGGTGACCCAGGTCTCCGGTGCGTAGCCCACCGTTGCCGGTAACTCGTACTTGATCAGCTCCGCCACCCGCAGTCTGGTATGCGACGGGATGTAGAGCCGTCCGGTGTCCGGGTCGACGGCCGCGCCGGGCCAGTTTGCGCCTCCAGCGTCACCCGGCATCAAAATAAAGGGCTTGTCCCCGCGTACCGTGGGCGGCGCAAATAGTGGTCCCAGCCGCGCCCGTTCGCTCAGCACCAGCGCCTCGGCACGAAGCTCCGGCGTAAAGTCGATCAGGTCGTCGACGGCGACCCCTTGCCGGTCGTACGGCGCCGGTCGCGTGGGGAACGGTTGCGTGGGGGAGTACCACTCACCCGGGACGTCGCCGGCCGGAACCGCGCGCTCTTCGATGGGCCAGACCGCTTCCCCGGTCATGCGGTCGAACACGTAGGTAAACGCCTGCTTGCTGACCTGGGCCAGGGCCTTGATGGGGCGGCCGTCGACCGTGATGTCCACCAGGTTGGCCGCCGTCGGAAAGTCGTAGTCCCACAGGCCGTGGTGCACCGCCTGGAAATGCCACACCCGCTGACCGGTTTCCGCATCGAGGCACACGATGCTCTCTGCGAAGAGGTTGTCGCCGCGGCGCATCCCGCCGTAGAAGTCGTTCGTGGGGGTGCCGACCGGCAAATAGACGTAGCCCAGTTCTTCGTCGACCGCCATCGTCGACCACACGTTCGTATGGCCCGTGTACCGCCACGAATCGTTCTCCCACGTGTCGTTCCCGAAATCGTCGCCCTGTGGAATAGTGTGAAAAATCCACTTCATGCGTCCAGTGCGTGCGTCATACCCCCGCACGTGTCCCGGTGGCGCCTCCCGTGTCTCGGTACGGTCGGTCACGACGCTGCCGACCACGACCGTGTCGCGCACGATGGCCACGGGTGACGAGTGTGAAATGCGCGCTGGATCGACCGGTCGGCCCAGTGTGTCGCTCAGGTCCACGGACCCGTTCTCGCCGAACCCGGGGTAGAGCGCGCCCGTGCGCGCATTCAGGGCGACGAGCTGCAGGTCATGCGTCGCGATGAAGATCCGGGCGTCGTCGGAGTCATCGTCTTCCCAGTACGAGACCCCTCGGTGCTGCCATCCCGAGTTGGCCGGGCGTTCGAGCCGCTCGTAGGCGCGTGGGTCATACGTCCACACCGTCGTACCGGTGCCAGCGTCGAGCGCCGCCACCTGGGACAGTTCGGTGCTCACGTAGACCAGCCCACCAATCATTAAGGGGGTGGCACGAAACTGCCCGACGCGCAGGTTCTCCCGCTGGTCCGTCACCTCGGTCGAGGTCGACGTCCACCGCCAGGCAATCTCCAGATCGGCGAAGTTCTCTCGCGTGATCTGGTCGAGCGGGGAGTATTTCGTGTTCCCGGGATCCGCTCCGAACGCTCTCCACTCGCCGACCGGGACGGTCTGGGCGGTGGCGGAGCTGGAGACCACCACGGCCGTGAGGGCCAGCCGCGCGAGCCGTGCGAGTCGCGCGCTGGTCATGAGTCTTCGCCTACCGTCCCGAGGGTGTGGCGTGCGCATCGACAGGTTTCAGTGGTCGTCCGCATGGGTGTCAGGTGAGGGTGCCGCGATTATAGCGTTCAAGCCCCCGGCCGCGACCGCTTGTTCGGCGCGCTCGAACTTTTTCTTGTCATCCCAATGGAGCTGCACCATGACACCTCGTTCGCGTAGGGTCCTGCACCAGGCGCTTGTCGCCTCTTTTGTCCTCGCCGCGGTGACCGCGATGTTCGCGTCGGTGAAGACCGAGCAGCGAACGACCGTGAAATTCGAAGGGGCGATTGGACGCGTTGTGGGCCTGTTCGGTGGCGATGCGGCCAAGGACGGGCTTATGACCACGACGGTCGTCGACAACGACCGGATGTACATCAGTAGTGACGACCGCCGCACGCAGATCATCGACCTCGCCGAGGGTCGGATGTACGACCTCGATCTGCGCGACAAGACCTACGAGATCACCACCTTCGACGAATTGCGAGCCAGGATACAGGAGATGCAGGAGCGGGCCCGCGAGCGGGCACCGTCCGATGCCTCCAGCCGCCAGCCGTCCGAAGACGGCGAGCCGGGGCGGGAGGTTGAGGTTGACCTGGGCGTGCAGCGACCAGGTGAGGACCGCGAGATCAATGGGCGCCAAACCGAGCTCGTGGTCACCACCGTGACCGTTCGCGAGAAAGACCGCCCGCTGGAAGAGTCGGGCGGCATCGTCATGACGGTGCGTTCGTGGACGACGGACGACGATAGCGCCGGCGAGCGGCGTTCGACCATCTTCGAGACCACGAGTGAGCTGCTCAACATCGACAACGCTCCAGACACGAGCGTGGTTATGATTACGGCGAACTTCCGGGAGAAGTAGGTCGAAGGGCGGATTGAGAGTGGGTTGAGGCTGACCATGTCACTGCGAGTGAAGGCGCTCTTGGTCGGCGTTGCGGCCCTCCTGGCCGTTATCTGGGCACTGCGGGCCCAGCAGGAACGCAGCTCCTTGCAGTGGTTGGCGGA
>CAWWAF010000138.1:0-8200 GCA_963934795.1 uncultured bacterium | reverse complement strand
TGGCAGCCTCGCCGGTACCAACCAGCGTGCTCACGCCGCTGTTCGTCGATTGACCCTGCGACGTCCTCGCTGTGTTGGCCCCCCAGCGGTCGCCCTCAATACCTCGTGCCGGGGAACGCCTCATGACGCATCGGATACCCGTCGACCCTGAAGGCGACGTGCCGTACGAGGCCGTCGACGCGATTCTGCGTGGAACCGTGGTGGCGTATCCGACGGACACGCTGTATGGTCTGGCCGTTGACCCCCGCCAAGAGGAAGCCGTGGCGCAGTTACGGCGGGTCAAAGCGCGGGTCCAGGGTGGTGGCCTGACGCTCATTGCCGCCAGCCTCTCGCAGGTGGAGGCGGCACTCGGGCCATTGCCGCCTCTCGGGCGTCGGCTGGCGGACACGTTCTGGCCGGGGCCATTGACCATCATCTTTGAACCAGCGGTCAGTCTGGCGACAGGCATACAGGCCCCGGACGGCTCGGTGGCGGTGCGGGTGCCGGCCAATGCCCTGGCGCGAAAGCTGGCGTTCGCGGTCGGCTTCCCGATTACCGCCACGAGCGCCAATCCCGCCGGAGAGACGCCAGCCGCGACGGGAACAGAGGTGGCCGCGCTGATGGGCGACGCCGTCGCGCTGATTCTTGAGCAGCCAGACGTCCTGCGCGGGGCGCCTTCCACCATTGTGGACATTCGCGGCACCGTACCGGCGCTCGTCAGGGCCGGAGTCGTGCCGTGGGACCGCGTGCTACAATCGGCGCGATAGTCGAGGTTGGGCGTGTGCCCGACGTCAGACCCTGGGTGCGCCGCGCCGGTAATGGGGTCATTTCCTTAGTAAATGCCCCCCGCAACGTGTTGACTGGCTCGACACCCTGCACGGCGATGCGACGCACAGATGAGCGTCCGGTGATGAGTCGATTCTGCACTCGGACAGCGTGCGCGGTTGTTCTCGTCGTGTCGGCGTGTGTCGCCGGCTGCGCGACGCGGCTGCCCGTTGTCACCGCTCCCACGTATCCGGATTACCCCGTTCCAGTCGTGCCCCCTGACCTGGCTGACGACCCGGCAGTACCTGCGCATGAGCGGGCGTGGCTCTTCCTGCAGTCCGGCGATCTAGACGAGGCCGAACTCGGGTTTGTGACCGCGCTCGGCATCAGCCCCGTGTTCTATCCCTCGGATGCCGGCCTCGGATTCGTCGAGTTGTCCCGGGGAGCGTGGGGCCAGGCGATTGCCCGGTTTGATGCCGCGCTGGCCCGGCGTCCCCCCTACGTGCCGGCGTTGATAGGGCGCGGCGAGGCGCTGCTGGCCGCCGATCGGGTGAGCGAGGCTGTGACAAGCTTCGAGGCCGCCGTAGACGCTGATCCGACCCTCATCTCGCTTCGCCGGCGCATCGAGGACCTACGGTTTTCAGATCTCACGGCGCAGGTCGCCCGGGCACGCGCGGCGCGCGACGCAGGTCGGAGCGATGAAGCGCGCGCGTCGTATGAGCGCTTGATCGACGCGTCGCCGGACAGCGGTTTCCTCTATGTCGAATTGGCCGAGGTGGAGCAACGCGACGGACGCGCCCAGGCCGCGCTGAGTCGTTTGGAGCAGGCTATCGCGTACGATCCGCGCGCGGTCGCGGCGTGGCGGCTGATGGCGGATCTCTATCTCGCGGCTGGCGACCTTGACCGTGGAGAGCAGGCCCTGTTGCGGGCCGAGTCGATCGAGCCGAGCGCGGCCACCTCACGCCTACTCGCTGATATCGAAGGGCGGCGGCGCGAGGAAGTCAGCAGACCCCCGGAGTATCTCGAGATCGAGGAATCAGCGGCGGTCACGCGTGGGCAACTGGCAGCGCTGATCGGGATCGGCTTCCCAGACTTGCTGGCCGAAGCCGCTGGAGCGGGGGCGACCATCGTGACCGACGCGCGAGACCACTGGGGTTATGGGTGGGTACTGGCGGTGGCCCAGGCCGGGGTCATGCTGGCGGATACCAACTACCGTTTTCGACCTGAGCGCGCGGTGACCCGGGGCGAGATCGCCGAGGTGCTGGTCCGTGTCCGGCGACTCGCGGCGGGGGACAGCGGGGCACTCCCGACCACCCGTCCACGCTTTTCCGACCTGGCCCCCGGTCATCTGCGATACGCCGCCGCGTCGGAGGCGGTGGCACTTGGCGTCCTGGCCCCCCTCGAGCGCGACACGTTTCAACCGGGTCGTGCCGTCTCCGGCGCAGAAGCGGTCGGAGCGGTCGATCGACTTAGCAGATTACTGGACGGGGGGCCATAGACCACCATGTCGGCGCTGACCGTCGCGAACCAGCTCACGTTGCTGAGGATGTTCCTGATCCCGGGTCTGGTCCTGTTGGTTCTCTACGGGCTGAACGGATGGGCGTTGATCGTGTTCATCGTAGCCGGGATGACCGACGCGCTGGACGGGCTCCTGGCACGGCGGTGGAGCGAGCGCACGACACTGGGCGCCTTCCTGGACCCGATGGCGGACAAACTCCTCCTTACGTCCATTTTCGTGGTCTTGACGCTGACGAACCTAGACCTGCCAAACCACTTACCGCTCTGGCTGACGGTCTGTGTGATCAGCCGCGACGTCATCATCATTGTGACAGTCGCCATTGCGAATTTGTCGGTGGGGCGTTTGTCTTTCCCCCCGTCCATCTTGGGTAAACTAGCCACGTTCGTCTACATCCTGACCGCGGCGGTCACCCTGTACTTCAACTGGCTCGGTCGTCCATCGGTGCTGGTGGATGTGGCGGTGTACGCGGCGCTGGCGGTCACCCTGGCCTCCGGCCTGCACTACATCGCCCACGCCGCCCGTGTGCTGAGTGATGTATCGTTGCCACGGTAATGGGCCACGGGGTTTTCGTACCGCCTGCCCCGGGGTGTCGTGAGGGAGAATACGCGCGTCGATTTGTGACCGCTACCATGGGAGGCGAGCCGGCATAATGTGCCGGTGACGTCGCGAGAGCCCGGTGGCGCCGTCTGACGGTCTTCGAGGGAGAGTGTGATGCTGGAAGCGTTCAAGAAGCGCGGGGGGGCGACGACGAGCCAATCGACGACTAAGCGGCGCCTGGCGGCCGGGCGTCACCGCGTGGCGTCAACGGCCGTGAGCTTCTGTCTGAAGTAGTCGATCGTACGTTCGAGCCCGGCGGCGAGCGGCACCTTCGGCTCCCATTCGAGGAGGGTCCGGGCTCTCGTAATGTCCGGCTGACGCACCTTGGGGTCGTCGACAGGCAGTTCGCGATACACAATCTGACTCGTCGCCCCGGTCAACGCAATGATCTGCTCGGCGATCTGCGTGATGGTCATTTCCTGCGGATTGCCGATATTGAAGGGCTCGTTCTCACCAGAATCCATCAAACGCAGCACCCCGTCGATCAGGTCGCTCACATAGCAGAAGCTGCGGGTCTGGTTACCGTCGCCGTACACGGTCAGGTCTTCATTGCGTAGCGCTTGTGCGATGAAGTTGGGCACGGCGCGGCCGTCTCGCACTCGCATGCGGGGACCATACGTGTTGAAGATACGTACGATCTTCGCGTCGAGCTTGTGATAGCGGTGATACGCCATCGTCATCGCTTCGGCGAAGCGCTTGGCCTCGTCGTAGACACCGCGAGGACCCACAGGGTTCACGTTGCCCCAGTACTGCTCCGTCTGCGGGTGCTCGAGCGGATCGCCGTACACCTCTGACGTCGAAGCGAGGACAAACCGTGCCCGCTTGGACTTGGCCAGACCGAGTGCCTTGTGGGTGCCCAACGCACCGACTTTCAACGTGGGGATCGGCCACTCGAGATAGTCGATCGGGCTGGCCGGGCTGGCCCAATGCAGCACGACGTCGACCGGGCCGTCCAGGTAGATGTAGTTGGTGACGTCGTGTTCGATGAAATGGAAATCCCGACTCGCCAGATGCGCGATATTCGCGACGTCTCCGGTGAGCAGGTTGTCGATGCCGGTGACGTGGTGTCCCCGGTCAAGCAACGTTTCCGCGAGATGGGATCCGATAAACCCGGCTGCACCGGTGATGACAATGCGTGCGCTCACAATGGATGACTGACTGAGGTGGCCTAGTAGGCGTGGCGGTGGAAGAACACTCGAATGACGGTCAACCACAGGATCTTGAAGTCGAGCGCAACCGACCAATGCTCGATGTAGTGGAGGTCGAATTCAATGCGCTTCTCGATCGAGGTGTCACCCCGCCAACCATGCACTTGCGCCCAACCGGTGATGCCTGACTTCACTTTGTGACGCAGCATGTACTGCGGGATGTGCTGTTTGAACTGTTCCACGAAGAACGGCCGCTCCGGCCGAGGGCCGACGAGTGACATGTCTCCGCGCAGGACGTTCCACAGTTGCGGGAACTCATCGAGGCTGAATCGGCGTAGCACGCGGCCGATCGGCGTCCGTCGCGGGTCGTCTTTACGGGTCCAGACCGGTCCGGTGTCTCGCTCGGCGTCGACCAGCATCGAACGGAATTTGTAAACGCTGAAGGCACGCCCGTCCAGCCCCATGCGTTCCTGATGGTAGAACACCGGCCCTGGCGACGTGCTCTTGATCAGCGCCGCGATGACCGCGAACGGGACTGTCATCCCGAGCAACGCCACGGCCGCGATACCAACGTCGAGCACCCGCTTGACCAGGCTGTTGAGGCCCTGCAGCGGGACATCATTGATGTTGATGATGGGCAGGCCGTCAAGCTCTTCGATCCGGGCACGCAAGGCGATGACCTGCAGCAGGTCCGGCACAACCTTGACGTCAACGAACTCGCGGTTGGCCACTTCGATCAGTTCGAGCATTTTGATGTGCTCGTCGAGTGGCAGGGCGATGTAGAGCTGGTCGACCTGCTCACGACCCAGGATTTCACCGAGCTCCGCCAGCGTGCCCAGCAGTGGCAGTCCTCGATAGCCGAGGTGATCACCGCCAGCGCGGTCGTCAACGAATCCGACAATCCGGTAGCCCAACTCGCCGTGCTGCAGCATCTTGTCGACGACATGCCGAGCCACCTCGCTGGTGCCGGCGATCAAGACACGCTTCAAGCCGACGCCGTTCCGCCAGCGGTGCTCGAGGATGGCCCGCACGGTCGCGCGGGATGTGTAGCAGAGGGCGACCGTGAGCGCCAGAAACAGCGCCCACACCAGACGCGAGACTTCGTAGGCCCCCAGTTCCTTGAATTCGGGCGGCACGACGTAGGCCTGGTAGGACAAGGTGCCGACCAGGCCGATGACGACGGCGATGATAGCGCCCACAAGCACGGCGAAGAAGTCGTCCACACGCGAGCGGACGCGCCCCAGCCGGTAGGCGCCCTGCACCCACAGACCGAACGGGAGCAGCAGCCCGATGAATGGCGCCATCTGCACGTAGTACGCCAGGGCCGGCTGTCCCTTGGGGGTCGCAATGAACGCTGTTTCGAAACGAAGCAGGTAGGCGACGATAAACATGCCGACGCCGACCACGGCATCGACCACGACCTGCGCCACCATCTGCTCGCGTGCGCGCGGATTCATGAGGCGACCCGCTCTGTCGGCGATGCGAGCAACTCGGTCACGTGACCCTGTAGCTCTGCCTGGAATCGACTCCGAGAGAAGCGCAACGCATGGTGCCGGATCGCGTCGGAATCGAACGCGCCGTCCACGACCTGGCGCACCGCGTCCGCGAACGCCTCGTCAGTCGCCTCTGGAACCAGCACCCCGGTCTCCCCGTCGATGACGGTCTCGCTAGCCCCGCCTTCGCGCAACGCGACAACCGGGCGTCCGCAGGCTTGTCCTTCGACCGGCGCGATACCGAAGTCTTCGACCCCGGGGAGCAGCACGACCGCCGCGCCCTGATACGCCGCGCGAACCTCTGTATCCGACAGGGCACCCAGAAATTCAACCTCCGGCTCGGCCGCGGCTCGGAGTCGGGCGTCATCGGGGCCGGTGCCGACGATGCGGAGCGGTACCCGAGCGCGCGCGCAGGCGCGCATCGCGAGGTCGACACGTTTGTAGGGAACCAGCGCAGACACAATCAAGGCATACCCATCGGACGGCCGTCCACTCGGGTGGAAGAAGGTGGTATCCACCGGCGGATGCACCACGCTGGCCACTCGATTATAGTATCGGCGTATTCTGCCCGCAACATATTGAGAAATTGCGACATAGCGATGTACGCGGCCGGCGGTTGAGGCATCCCAGCGCGCCATGGCACTGAGCCCCACGCGGAAAAGATGGCTCGCTCCGGGGCCCACCCGCTCTGGACCAAAGTAGGCGTCGAACTGGTCCCACGCGTACCGCATCGGGGTAAAGCAGTAGCTCAAGTGCCGCGCCCGACCCGTGGGCACCACAGACTTGGCGGCGCAGTGGCTCGAGCTGATCACCAGATCGAAGTCATCGAGGTCGAACTGTTCAATAGCGGCTGGAAACACGGGGAGCAAGGAGCGGTAGAACCGTCCTGCGAGGGGCACGCGCTGTACGAAGGAGGTGTGTATCGGGGCCGCTTCGATCGCGGGGGAGACGGACCCTGGCACATGCAACAACGTAAAAAGGTGCGCCTGAGGGAACAGTTCGAAGATCGCCTCCAGTGTCCGTTCTCCACCGCGCATGCCCGTCAGCCAGTCGTGCACCAGCGCGACGCGTAGACCTTGTCCAGCCAGTGGCACCACGGCGGGCCCGTCGTGGCGCCCCGGTGGCAACGGGATGCCGTTCGGGTCGTTCATGAGGCGGCCACCTCGCGATAGATGTCGAGCACGCGTCGCACCGACGTTTCCCAGGAAAAAGCGGACGCTCGGGCACGCCCGCGGGTGATCAGCCGCTGACGCATGGGTTCGTCAGTCAGAATCTGGTGCATACCCTCGGCGATTGCGTCCGGGTCGCGGGGATCGACGAGGAGCGCCGCGTCGCCGACCACCTCGGGCAGTGATGAGACATTCGAGGTGAGCACCGGCGTGCCGGTCGCCATCGCTTCCAGGGGCGGCAGGCCGAAGCCCTCGTAGAGCGAAGGAAACACGAATGCATCGGCCAGGTGATACAACGCCGCGAGCGTATCGGCGGTCAGGAACCCGAGAAAGCGGACGTGTTTGTGCAAGTTGTAGCGATGAACGGCCCGCCGCAGGGTGGCGTACCGCGAGATCTCGCTGCCGGTAATCAGCAGCTTGATATCCGAGGCCCCGTCGCTGCGCAGCCGCGCGAAGGCGTCGATCAGCCGCTCCAGATTTTTGTGCGGCTTCACGTTCCCAGAGTAGAGCAGAAACCGGTCATGGAGCTGATAGCGCTCGCGGACCTGGTCCAACTGTGCGGCGTCGGGGGGCTCGCTGAACCGGTCATCAATCGCGTTGTAGATGACGTCCACTTTTTCGGGCGGCATCGGAAAGAAGCGCAGGATGTCACGCTTGGAGGCCTCCGACACCGTCAGAACGCGCGCGGAGCGATTGGCCGCCACCCGGAAAAAGACCTGGGCGTAGAGGTGGGCCAGCTTCCCGGGCAAGTACTCGGGAAACATCAGGTGAATGCAGTCGTGAATCGTCACGATCGATCGACAGGGCGTCAGGGCCGGCAAGACGTAGTGGGGCGCATGAAACAGGTCCGCACGCGCCCGCGCCAGGTCGACCGGTATCGTGATCTGTTCCGCCACCGAATAGCTAGCTGACCGATCAGGCATGGCCCGAAAGTTGGGTCCCAATCGTTCGACGCGCTCGCAGTCCTGGGGACGGCACACCAGCACATACTCGGTCTCGCGATCGAGTCGCGCGAGCCAGTGCACGAGATTCCGCACGTAGGTGCCGATTCCGAAATCATCGAACTTTCGGATATCGATGGCGATTCGCATCTGTGATGATCCTACCCGGTGACGGGGCACGCGCCGCGCGGCGGCCCGTGCTCAGGCTTCCGGCGGGAGTAGACCTCGCACCCGGAGATACAGACGCAAGAGTGGATACCACCGCGGATGGTGCTTTCGGTAAAACGCCAGGTGGCTGCGCCGATACGCCCGCGCCGTTGCCGCGGGGGCCTGGCGTCCGGAGCGGCCACGTCGATGCACGACCTCGACCTCCGCCGTGAAGAGCACCTGGCGACCGCGCGCGCGCAGGGAGGCGCAGAAGTCGACATCCTCTGTGTAGAGAAAGAAGCGCTCGTCGAGACCGTTGACGGCCTCCGCGTCCGCGCGGCGGACCAGGAGACACGCCCCGCTGACCCAGTCCACCAGACGCGTCTGACGCGCCCGGCGCTCGACCAGTGCCGTCAGCCCCGGCACACCAGCGGCATGGGCT
>CAWWAF010000137.1:0-8218 GCA_963934795.1 uncultured bacterium | reverse complement strand
GGGGTCGCGGTGGCCGCCAACGGCACCGTATACGGGGCCGTCGTCGCGTTTGGCGGCGCCCTCCTCAAGAATGTCGGGCCGGAGCGGCGCTGACCCGCGCGTCCGATTACCTCACGGCGAGAATCTGCACTTCGGTCTCGCCTTCCTGCCGCTCGCCCGCGCCGACGACGACGAACACGTGTGTCGCGGTGGCGGCAATGTCCCGGGCGGGCGCGTCGGTCATGAAGGAACCGGCAGCCGTAGGCGCCGAGGGCGTCGAGATATCAACGATGGTGACGCCGGCGTCCGTATCGGCGACGAACACGTGCGAGCCGGACATCGCCACCCGGGCGGCGCGCCCTGGTGTTTCAAACGTCGCGGACTTTACGGGTGCAACCGGGTCTGTCGCATCGTAGATCTGCAGGTGACCTCCTCCCGCTCCCGCGAGGATGCCCGACGGCTCTCCAACCTCACGCTGCACTTCAATAGCACGCGGCGCCGCTGGCGCATGGAGTACGCCCACCGGATCCGGTTCGCCCGGTCGGGACAGATCGAACACATACAAACCAGTTGGCGAGTCGGTGGCATACGCCATCCGACCGGAGGTCACGACGTCGCGGGCGTAGCCGTCCAGAAAAAACGAGCCAGCACCAGTTGGCGCCGCCTCTTCGGAAATGTCCACCATGACCATCCCCTCCATGTGGTCGATGAGCACCACTCGGTTCTCATACACGGCACCGATCTTCGCCTGGCCTAGCGTCTTGTGGTTGCTGAGCACGCGTGGCGCTGTCGGATCCGAGATATCCACAATCGCTACGCCGAAAAAATTCGCTCCGACAAAGGCCCGCTCACCCCGAACCCGAAAACCCCAAATCTCTTCCGGCATCTGGACGGTCCCCTGACGGGTCGGCGACGCCGGGTTCGACACGTCCCAGATGGTGAAGTCAGTGTGCCGCGACACATACACAAAGTCGCCCTGCACCCGGACATGTTCGACGGGACCGGGAATGGTGCCCACCTGGGTCAGCGTCATCGACTGGGCGTGGGCCACCGGTGGCTCGTACATCGCGAACACGATCAGCGCGATCAGGACGCATCGACGAAATCCAGCGTGCGGGGCTCGTTCCGACCGGGTGCAAGTCATCATCACCGTTGTCCTCCTTCGGCAATTCGGTACAGTTTCGACTGTGTCCGAATAATCAGGCTGCCCTGCGCCACCGCGGGCGTGGCGAGGGTCATCTCGTTCAACGGGTTCGTGTGCAGAATCTCGAACTCGGGCCCCGCTTTCACGACAAACGTCTCGCCGTCTTCGCTCAATAGAAAAACATTCCCGTTGTAGGCCCATGGCGAGGCAGTGAACCCGTTCCCGATTTCGAGTCGCTGCCGTCGGTAGACCTCGTCCCCGGTGCGGGCGTCGTGCGCCACCAGAAAGCCCCGGTCCAGCAACGTGTAGTAGTACTCGCCGTAGACCAGCGCTGAGGTGTTGTAGGTGCCGAGCAGCGGATAGGCCCACGCCACGTCATCGGACGACGCTCTCGTACCGGGAAAGCCCGAGGACAGCCCGGTCCGCATGTCGTCTTCGGACCAGAGCGAAATATCACCCGACGCACCCGGTCTGACCACATACACCGGACGCAGGCCGCCCCCCGGATATCCCGAACTGATGTAGAGCAGACCATGTTTGGCAAACGGGGTCGGGATGGTCAGCCCGGACATCCCGTGAATCTCCCAGAGAAGTTTCCCGTCGAGGTCGTAAGACCGGACCCCTTGGGTGCCGGCGGTGACAATCTCGGTGCGCTGGTCGTGCTCCCAGACGAACGGCGTCGCCCAGTTTTGCCCACGCTCCGATCGTTCGACCCGCCAGACTTCCCGGCCGGTATCCTTGTTCAACGCCACGATGAACGACGCGGTGACGTTGTCGTTGACGATGTATATGCGGTCGCCATGCAGGGTGGGCGAGGCGGCCGATCCGAACCCAAGTGTGGTCTCGTAGGCGCCCAGATCGGTCGTCCAGACCGTTTCGCCACTCATATTGAGCGCGCCGACAACCCCGGCGCTCCCGAAATAGGCGTAGACCCGGCGGCCGTCGGTGACCGGAGTTTCCGACGCGAAGCTGTTCTTGATGTGCCGGGCTATCCCCGGCGTGGCGCTCTCAAGCTCCCGCTCCCATCGCACCGCCCCGGTGGCGAAATCGATGTTGTAGACGACCCACCGATGGTTCGCCACGGACCGAGTGGCCCCATTGTCGTCGCCAGGGTCATACAGCCCAGGAATGGGATCCGGCTCCGCTCCGGCGCTGATGGCAGAGGTCACAAAAATCGTGTCCTCCCACACCACCGGCGAGCTCCAACTGAGTCCCGGGATGTCGACAGACCAGACCACGTTCTCCGTTTCGCTCCAGGTATCTGGCAGCGCCGGGTCATCTCCGACGTCGCCTGCGTTCGGACCACGGAATTGTGTCCACTGCGCCTCCGCAGGGGCTGCGGCTGACGACACGACCATCAGGCCGACCAGTACCAGCGATTGTCGAAACATGCTGTCCCCTTCTCGTAGATGGCGCCGCGCGGTCAGCGCACGGCAGGAGGACGGGTCGGCGAACTCGGAGTGTCCGAGGCATAAGTATCGACTCCATCGCCGTGTGTCAAGAAAACGATCCCCGCTGACTCCGGTGTTTCGACGGCGGGTCCCCTCGCAGCGCCAGGCGGCGGCAGCGGCGCTCCGTCAGAAGACCCTGGCACCATGGACGCGCGTCCTGACCGTCATCAGCGCTCCGGGAGCAATTGACAGCGGCATCCGGACAGCTCAGAATACCCTGCAGACAGGTGAAATACGCGGGAAGCTCGTCACACGGACGACAATGATGCTCACACGCCGAGTCATCCTCATTGCGGTATTCGCGTTGGCCGGTGCTGTGGTGTCGGCGCCGGTGACACTCGCGCAACCCGCGCCGGCCGCTGGTGCGACCGCCAACCAACGTGCCCTCCTCGATCAGTACTGTGTCACCTGCCACAACGAGCGGCTCGAAGTAGGCGGGCTCTCGCTCCAAAACCTGGACATTGGCGACGTGGCAGACCACGCCGACGTCTGGGAGAAGGTGGTCCAGAAGCTACGCGCCGGGTCAATGCCACCGAGGCCACGCCCAAGACCCGACACAGATGCATACGGAGGTTTCAGGAGCTGGCTTGAGGCTCAGCTGGATGCAGCCGCTGAAGCGGCGCCGAATGCGGGTCGAACTGAGGCGTTGCACCGCATCAGCCGTACCGAGTACCGCAACGTCATCCGCGACCTGCTGGACGTGGACGTCGACGTCAGCGCGCTGCTCCCGGCCGACGACACCAGTTACGGATTCGACAACATTGCAGGGGTGCTTGGCGTCTCACCAACGCTGATGGAGCGCTATCTCGCGGCGGCCCGGAAAATCAGCCGGCTGACCGTTGGGTCGCCAGTTCCCTCCCCCATCGAGGAAACGTTTCGGATCGCCTCAGATCTCGGGCAAGACACGCGTATCGACGGCCTTCCCTTCGGCACCCGCGGGGGTACGTTGATCAGTTTCAATTTTCCGGAGGATGCGGAGTACGTCATCTCCATCGTGCCCGATGGTCCGCTGTATCTGGAACCGCACGACTTGGAAGTCACACTCGATGGCGAACGGGTGGAACTGTTTACCGTGGGGCGCGCGCTGGAGCCCGGCCAGCGGCGCGCGGACTACGCCGAGGCCGATGCGCGCGAGTTACGTCTTCGGGTCAGCGCGGGACCGCACCAGGTCGGCGTCGCCTTTCTTCAGAAGACCGCGGCGGAGCCAGAACGGACCCGAAAACTGTATCTGCGCCCCTTCACCGGTGAAGGGTCTGGCGGCGATTCCCGGTATCAGCCGTATGTCGACCGCGTCTCCATCACGGGGCCATTCGAGTCGAGCGGCTCACGCCCTGCCGTCGACACGCCCAGCCGCGCCCGTCTCATGACCTGCCGGCCGCCCGCGGGAGCCGGTCCGGTCGCGACGGCGTGTGCGACCGAGATCCTCTCGACGCTGGCACGACGCGCGTTTCGCCGCCCCGTCACCGACGACGACGTGGGACGCCTCCTCACCTTCTATCACCAGGGCGCGGCGACGGGCGGCTTTGACAGTGGCATCGAGCTGGCGCTGCGGCGACTCCTCGTCAGCCCAGAGTTTCTGTTCCGCGTTGTGGAAGAGCCGGCCGACGCGGTGGCAGGTGTCCCCTATGCGCTCAGCGACCTGGAACTTGCCTCACGGCTCTCCTTTTTCTTGTGGAGCAGTATTCCCGACGACGAATTGCTGGATGTCGCGGAACGCGGGGAGCTGCGGGACCCTGCCGTCCTTGACGCCCAAACCCGTCGCATGCTCGCGGATCCACGGGCCGAAGCGCTCGTGACCAATTTCGCTGGGCAGTGGCTGAGCTTACGAAATGCGGCGGCGGTGCAGCCGGACGAAGACCTGTTTCCTGATTTCGGCGAGGATCTGCGTCGAGGGTTCCAGCGCGAAACAGAATTGCTCTTTGCGAGCGTGCTGCACGAGGACCGAAGCGTCGTCGACCTGCTGGCCGCAGACTACACATTTATCAACGAGCGGCTCGCGCGCCACTACGGCATCCCCAATGTGCGCGGTAGTCATTTCCGAAAAGTCGCGCTGGATGACCCGGCCCGTGGCGGCCTCCTTGGGCATGGCAGCATCCTGACCGTTACCTCCTACGCAAACCGCACCTCACCGGTACTTCGCGGTAAGTGGGTCCTCGAGAACATCCTCGGCAATCCGCCGCCGCCGCCGCCGGCGGACGTACCCGCACTCGAAGACACCACCACCGGGAAACAACTCACGATGCGGGAGGCGATGGCGCAACACCGGGCCAACCCCGTCTGCGCCAGTTGTCATCAGTTGATGGACCCCCCCGGCCTCGCACTCGAACCATTCGATGCGGTCGGACGGTGGCGTACCGCGAGTCAGAGCCAGGGCGACGTCGACCTGACCGGCGTGCTCCCAGATGGCACGACGTTCGAGGGACCTCAGGGGTTGAAGACCGCCTTACTGGCTCACCCCGATCGGTTTGTCACCACCGTGACGGAGAAACTGCTGACCTACGCCATTGGGCGCGGCGTGGAGTACTACGACGCACCGGCGGTGCGAGCCATCACGCGCCAGGCCGCCACCGACGACTACCGTTTGACGACCCTCATCCGTGGTGTCGTCGAGAGCACGCCGTTCCGCATGAGGAGCACGCAGCCATGATCATCACCAAGCTATCGCTTCCGCGTCGCACGTTCCTGCGTGGGATGGGTACCGCGCTCGCATTGCCATTGCTCGATGCGATGGTGCCAGCCGCCACCGCCCTGGCCCAGACCGCGGCCAGCCCCACAAAACGGTTGGGATTCATCTACATCCCGAACGGCGCGAACATGGGCCGCTGGACACCGTCGACCGATGGCGCCCTCGATCTCTCGCCGACGTTGAGCCCACTGGCACCGGTGCGAGACCAGATCGTGATCCCTACCGGCCTCGCCCACCGTCAGGCCGAGGCGTGGGGCGACGGGAACGGTGAACATTCCCGTGCCAGCGGTGTCTGGCTGAACGGCGTGCACCCCAAGCGAACCGAGGGCGCTGACGTGCGCGCAGGGACCACCGTGGATCAGATTGCGGCTGCGACCATGGGACGCGAGACGCCGCTGCCATCGCTCGAAATTTCACTTGAGAACAGTTTCGTTGTCGGGAATTGCGACAACGGCTACAGCTGCGTCTACACCAACACCATCGCCTGGCGGTCACCGACGACGCCACTGCCGATGGAGCACAATCCACGGGTCGTGTTCGAACGCCTGTTTGGCGAAGGTGGGACCACGACGGAGCGACTCGCCCGACTCAGCGAAGACCGCAGCATCCTCGATGCGGTACGCGAGGACATGGCCAGGCTGCAGCACAAGCTGGGCCCGGAGGACCGCGGCCGCATGAGCCAGTATCTTGATGCGGTTCGTGAGATCGAGCGACGTATTCAGCGTGTCGAAGCCCAAGCCGATGAGGCCGAACTCCCGGAGAACCTGGCCCGTCCCGTCGGCATCCCGGAATCATTCGACGAGCACGCACGGCTGATGTTCGACCTACAGGCGCTCGCGTTTCAGGCGGACATTACCCGCGTCTTCACGTTCCTAGTGGGGCGTGAGCAAAGCGCGCAGAGCTATCCCGAGATTGGGGTACCGGACGCGCATCACGCCACCTCGCATCACCAACTGGACCCCGCGAAGCTTGAGCAGTACGCCAAGATCAACACGTACCACGTCGACCTCCTGTCCGGATTCCTGCAGCGCTTGCAGTCGACCCCGGACGGCGATGGGTCGCTGCTCGACCACTCGCTGATTTTGTACGGCGGCGGCATTAGCGACGGGGACCAACACTCGCACATCGACCTGCCGCTGGTGCTGGCGGGTGGCGGTGGTGGCCAGCTCCAGGGCGGACGCCACGTTCGGTACCCGACCGACACGCCGATGGCGAACCTCCTGGTCTCCATGCTGGACAAGGCCGGTGTCGCGCCGGCCGAGCAGTTCGGGGACAGCACCGGACAACTCGACCTGCAACCGCTGAACGTGTAGCACGGCGCGAGGGCACACTACGTCATGGCACGCTCCCATCGCTCGTCACCGTGTATCGCTGCAGCGCTGCTGCTAGCGGGCTCATTCGTTGGCGCACAACCGGCGCCGGTCCCACTCATCGAAGCAGTCAAGGCCGGAGATGCGGCCGTGGTCCGCGCGCTGCTCGACCAGGGCGAGGGCGCGGGCGCCAATGTCGCCGCGGCCGATGGGACCACCCCGTTGCATTGGGCCGCCCATCTCGACAATGACACCGTCGCCGAAACACTGATTGCTGCGGGAGCGGAGGTCAATGCCACCACCCGGTATGGGGTGGCGCCGATTACCCTCGCGGCGACCAATGGCAGCGAGGCGCTCTTGCGGCGGCTGCTGGAGGCCGGTGCCGATCCGAATCACGTCAGTGGGGATGGCGAGACGCCGCTGATGACCACCGCACGAGGCGGTGTCGTCGCCGCCATCCAGCTTCTGCTCGACCACGGCGCACAGGCTGACGCGGTCGAGGGCTGGCGCGGCCAGACAGCACTGATGTGGACCGCATCGCAGGACAACGCGGCGGCGGCGAGCGCGCTGCTAGCGGGCGGCGCGAACTTGCGTGCCCGGTCCGAGGGTGGCTTTACTCCACTATTGTTCGCCGTCCGCGAAGGCAGTCTGGAGGCGCTGGATACCCTGTTGGAGGCCGGCGCGAATCCGGACGATTCCCTTCCGGGCGGAACCAGCGCCCTCGGCATGGCCACCTACAACGCGCAGTATGAGGCGGCCGAAAAGCTGCTCCAGGCAGGGGCCGACCCCAACGCCATGGGCCAAGGCTGGACCGCACTCCATCAGGTGGTGTGGACCCGACGGCCCAACCTGGGCCGGAACCCCCCATTCCCCGTGCCGCTCGGACGTCTGAATGGCCTGGATATGGCGCGCATTCTAGTTAAAAACGGGGCCGACCCCAATCTGGTGCAGGAGAAAGAACCCAGGGACGGCAATCGGAACATGCTGGACCGCACAGGAGCCACCCCATTTCTACTGGCGGCCAAGGCCGCCGACGTGCCGATGATGCGATTGCTCGCCGATCTTGGGGCGAACCCGAACATCACCACGTGGAACGGCACCACCGCCATGATGGCGGCGGCTGGGGTCGGCATCTGGAAGATCGGCGAGAACCCAGGCACGAACGAGGAGGCGCTCGCGGCGGTGACCCTGACCTGGGAATTGGGCAATGACGTCAACGACCTCGACGGCAACAGCGACACCGCCCTGCACGGCGCGGTGCATCGCGGCGCCGAGAGCATTGTGCAGTTCCTTCACGACAAAGGGGCCAATCTCGATTCGGTCAACAACACCGGGTGGACGCCGTTGTCGGTCGCCGAAGGCGTGTTCTACCCGAACACCTTCAACCGACATCCACACCTCGTGACGCTCCTAGAGTCCCTCGGCGCGAACCCGACCGCCGGCATCCGCAGACCCATGGATCTGGCCCCCTGGGAACGCGAAGCCCTGGCTGCGAACGCGCCTGAAGACTAGGACGAGTAGGACCAGTATCACCCCGGGCACCAATCAACACACCATCTGCGTCACATCCGTGGCGCCAACATCACGGAACCAGCGCGGGCGGTTCCGTCAGAGGTAGACAAAGTTACGATGAGCACCGAGCAACATA
>CAWWAF010000136.1:0-8309 GCA_963934795.1 uncultured bacterium | reverse complement strand
CTGCAGCCGGCCATCGAATACGCCGAGCAGGGGCATCCGATTGATCCGTTCGTGGTCCGCTTGCTGACGCGCTCGCGTGAGCTGATTGAACGGTATCCGACAACCGCGGCCGTATTTCTGGTCGACGGCGAACTGCCCGTGGCGGGGCAGCTTGTGACGTACCCCGACCTGGCACGCACGTTTCACAAGTTGATTGAAGCGGAAGATACCGCCCGTCTGGACCGACGTGGTCGAGAGGCTGGGCTCCGAGCGGCGTTCAACCGGTTCTATCGTGGCGACATGGCCCGAGACATGGTCCGGTTCTACGAACGGAACGAGGGACTGTTTACCAGGGCCGACTTTGCCGCGTACGAACCGACCTGGTCCGAGCCGGTGCACACGACATACCGGGGTTACGACGTCTATTCGAGTCCGGCCACGTCGCGCGGTGGGCTCGAACTGGTGATGCAGCTCAATCTGGTTGAGGGGGTCGACGTCGCGGCCCTCGGACACAACTCGGCCCAGACGTTGCACCTGATCGCGGAGTCGATCAAAGTGGCGAAGTCGGACGTGTATCACTTTGTCGCCGATCCCGCGCACACAGAGGTGCCGGTGGTGGGCATGATCTCGAAGACGTTCGCCGACACACGCCGGGCGCTGATTTCGTCCGACGCCGTGCTCGACTATCCTGACCATGGCGCACCGCCTGGAGCCTCACTCGCTCTTGGCCGGGGGCCTGACAGGACGGTCGCGCCGGCGGTGGCTGAGCGAACGTATCCAGGGAGTACGGCCAGCTTTTCTGTCGTGGACCGGAACGGCAATGTGGTGGTCGCGACACCGACGCTGGGGAGCCTCTGGGGAACCGGGGTGGTGGTGGGCGACACCGGACTGGTCTTCAATAATGGCACGCGTGTTGGGTCAACGTCACCCTACCCTGAGGACGTGAACTACGCCCGGGGCGGACAGATTCCGATTCTGAACAACGCGCCAACCCTGATCATGCGGGATGGCGAGCTGTTTCTCGCGCTCGGCACGCCGGGAGGCGAGACCATCGGTCAGACGCAGTTTCAGATGGTGCTGAACGTCATCGACTTCGGTCTGGGCGTGCAGGAGGCGGTTGAGGCGCCACGGCTTGCGCTGGTCGCAGACCCCAACTTTTACAAGCCGGGTGCCGCGATCACCGTCCAGGTTGAGCAACGTATCGCTCCAGCGGTCCTGGGACAGCTGCAGGATCTGGGCCACACGGTCGAGGCGGTGGGCGAGTACACGATTGGCAGTATGCAGGGTATTTTTCGAGATCCCGACACGGGCACCGTCGTGGCGGGCGCAGACCCGCGTCGCATGATGTATGCGGTGGGATGGTAAGGCAGCGCGGGAGATCGGAGACGCAATCGATGCGACGCACGTTCGTGTCAGTGTCGGCGCTGATCGCCGTGGCGGTGTTGACTGTCACGGGCCCCCGGATGACCGGGTCGCTCTCGGCGAGTACCGTCGCCCAGGCCTTCGATCTCGGCTGGGTGCGAATCCCGGCTGGTGCCTTTCGCATGGGCTGTGTGGAGTCCGATGCATCCTGCCTCGACAACGAGCGGCCGGCGCACGACGTCACGTTTCTCGAGCCGTTCGAGCTGATGGCGGCCGAGGTGACGATCGCGCATTACGCCCAGTTCGTGGCACAGAGCGGGCATGCGGCCCCACCGTCCCCCGAGTTCCCGCAAGCGGCAGACCATCCTGTCGTGCTGCTGAACTGGGATGATGCGGCTGGTTTTTGTGAATGGGCCGGCGGCCGGCTTCCCACCGAGGCGGAGTGGGAATACGCCGCTCGAGGAGGCCAGGTCGGGCTCGTCTACGGCAGCCGTCAGGCACTGTCGCGGGATCGCGCGAACTACGGGGCCGACCAGTGTTGCGCCGGGGCGACGGGGGGCGGCGACGCGTGGGTGAGGACGGCGCCCGTCGGGTCTTTTCCCCCGAACGATTTCGGCGTGTATGACATGACGGGCAATGTCTGGGAATGGGTTGACGGGTGGCTGGACGACGAGTATTACGCCTCATCGCCTCGGATCAATCCGCCCGGCGCCGAGACAGGCTATGCGCGCATCGCCCGGGGGGGCTCGTGGCTCAATTTCGCTGCCGCCCTGCGGACCTCAGTCCGCCTACCGTTCGCACAGACCGGCCAAACCAGCAACGTGGGAGTCCGCTGCGCCCGCAGCCGCCCCACCGCCAGGGCCGACTGACGCTACGCGCGCGGCACCATCACGCTGAGCTCGCCTCCATCGCCGACGTAGACATACCGCCGGTCGCCGTCCGTGACCGGCGTGTCGGGGCGGCCCACCCTCGTTAGCGAATCGGCTCGTCGGGCAGAGTCCCCGGGATCGTCCACAGCGGGCCTTCAGCGGGTATGGGAGCGACGCCCAGGCCATGGCGGAAGACAAGCCGGCCGCCGTGATCCGCCGCGGTCGCCAAGACCCCCAGTCCGACGAGGGCGACCAACACCGACAGCACGACCACCCAGCGCGCCGTCGAGCGCCAGATGTATGACAGGGCCATGCGGAACGAGGCGAAGAACACGAAGAACCAGGTCGTGCGGTCGGCCCATCCGAAATGGGCGTTGACCGCAGCGCTCGTGTCGGGTCCGACCCGCATGGCTTCAGCCGCATCGAGCCCGCTGAAGTAGGCCGCCATCGCCATCAACGCCCCGCCGCAATACAACCAGGTGGCGGTGTCACGTATCGATGCGTGCGAGGGGCGCCACGCGCCCACGCCGTCGACGAGGGTCGCCACCAACAGCAACGTGAGTGGGAAATGCACAAGCAGCGGGTGGACGTTGGGGGCCCAGTCTGGAATCAGGGACATGACGGCGCGCCTGCATGCGAGTCAGACGGGGCCCATATAATACTGCGGCGACGTACCAGACAGGTGACGCTGGGGTCGCACAAGACCATGGAAGGATGGCACGGTTGGGACGCGTACGCCCCGTTCTACGACTGGGAGAACGCACGTACCGTCGGCCGTCGCGACATACCCTTCTGGCGGAAGCATGTGTTGTCGTCTGGCGGTCCGGCGCTCGAACTGGGGTGTGGCACCGGTCGTGTCCTGATACCGCTGGCCCGAACTGGAGTGCGCGTGGTCGGTCTCGATCGCTCGAGGCAGATGCTTGGTCACGCCCGGCGACGGATACGGCGCGCCAGCGGGACGGACTCTGCCCGGCTGGTCCGGGGCGATATTCGCTCGCTGCCGTTCTCGACCCAGGCCGGCTTTCGTCTCGTGATGGCGCCGTATGGGGTGCTGCAGTCCTTGCTGCGAGACCAGGACCTTCGACGCACGCTGCTGTCGGTCCACCACGTGCTCCGACCCGGGGGGCTGTTCGTCATGGAACTGGTGCCGGATGTGCCGCGATGGCGTGAGTACGACCAGCGAGTCAGTCATCTGGGTCGTCGCCGAGGGGGCACGACCAAGATCAGCCTGGTCGAGTCGGTACGTCAAGATCGGTCCCGCCAGCTGACCGTGTTTGAACAGGAGTTCACCGAGCGGCGCGGTCAACACCAGCGCACCCACCGGTTCTCGCTCGCGTTTCGGACGTTGTCCTTGCGACAGGTGACTGGTCGGCTTCGCCGCGCCGGATTCACGATCGAGCGGCTCGAGGGTGACTACCAGGGGGAACCCTGGACCGCGGACGCGCAGACTTGGCTCGTGGTGGCGCGCCGCGCGCGCTAGCGGTAAAGTGCTAAAATGCGTTGTTTTTCATTCGTTCCTCTGATGGAGTTTCGCCATGTCTGGCCATTCCAAGTGGCATTCGATCAAGCACAAGAAGGGCGCCGCTGACGCCAAGCGCGGCAAGCTGTTCACGCGCATCATCAAAGAACTCACGGTCGCCGCCCGTGCGGGTGGCGGCGACCCTGATATGAATCCACGGCTTCGCACCGTGGTCGCCGATGCCAAGGCGGCGAACATGCCGGCCGACAACATCAAACGGGCGATACGCCGTGGCACGGACGCTGACACCGCGGTGAACTACGACGAGATCATCTATGAGGGGTACGGTCCCGGCGGCGTTGCGCTGTTCCTGGAAGTACTGACCGACAATCGCAATCGCGCCGTCGGTGAGATTCGGCATGCGCTCACGAAACATGGGGGCAATCTCGGCTCGGCAAACAGCGTGGCCTGGATGTTCGACAAGCGAGGATACGTGCTCGTCGATGGTGATGCGGCCGAGGAGGAGGCGTTGATGACCGCCGCGATTGATGCCGGCGCCGATGACTTCCAGAATGACGGTGGCAGTTGGGAGATTCTGAGCACGCCTGAGACGTTCGACGCCGTGGCGGAGGCCGTCCGGGCGCTCGGTGTCGAGCCCGCCGTTGCTCACGTGGCGATGCTTCCGCAGAATCAGGTGTCGCTCGAGGGCAAGCAGGCGCAACAGATGCTGAAGCTGCTCTCTCTGCTCGACGACCTGGATGACATCCGGCACGTCTGGTCGAACGCGGACATCAGCGAACAGGACATCGAGGCCTCGCTGGCGTGAGGATTTTCGGGATCGACCCCGGGTCCCAACGCACCGGGTATGGTTGTATCGACACCGACGGCAGCCGACACCGTTTTGTGGCCTGCGGTGCCGTCACCGTCTCCACCCGCATTCCTTTTCCAGATCGGCTGGCCGGCATCTACGACGAGTTGGTCTCGCTGCTGGCGACCCATCAGCCTGAGTGCGTCGCGATCGAGAACGTGTTCGTTGCGCGCAATGCCAAGAGTTCACTGAAACTGGGCCATGCGCGCGGGGTGGCGATGTTGGCCGCGTCGAAAGCCGGGCTGAGCGTGGCCGAGTACGCGCCGACCGAAGTGAAGCTTGCCGTCGTGGGATACGGACGGGCTGAAAAGCAGCAGGTGCAACAGATGCTCTGCCTGATCCTGGGCCTGGACACGCCGCCCACGCCTCACGATGCGTCCGATGCACTGGCTATCGCGGTGTGTCACGCTCACACGAGTGGGGGGGCGGTCGCGACGCCAACGCCGCGCCAGCCAGAAGTGCGGAGCTGGCGGGACTATCGTCCGGCGAGTCGGTCGTGATCTCGAGACTCTCCGGACGACTGGTCGACAAGGCACCCGACCGTATCGTCATCGACGTGCACGGAGTTGGCTACGACGTGCAGATTCCGCTGTCCACGTTCTATGGTTTGGGTGAGCCCGGGACCGAGGTGTCGCTTCGTGTGCATACGCACGTGCGGGAGGACGCCCTGGCGCTCTTCGGATTCAGCACCCGGTTGGAGCGCAAGCTCTTCGAACAGTTGATCGGTGTCTCGGGCATTGGGCCGCGATTGGCGCTGTCGGTGTTGTCCGGGATCGAGTCCACGGACCTGGTTCGGGCCGTGCGCCAGGGCGACGTTGGGCGGCTGACGAGCATCCCGGGTGTCGGGAAGAAGACAGCCGAACGCATCGGCCTTGAGCTCAAGGACCGCCTTCAGGCGGTGCTGGAGCCGGAGACAGAAGATCCCGCTGAGAGCGGCGTGGAGCCCGATATGCGCGGAGATCTGCTCTCCGCACTCCTCAATCTCGGCTATCACCGGCACCTCGCAGACCGTGCGGTTGATGCCGCGCTCTCGGGGCAGCCCGGCACGTTCGAACAGGTCTTGAGACAGGCATTGAAGGAACTGGCCCGATGACGGACGACGAGTCGCCCGCCCGCGTCGTGACGTCAGCGCGGCTCGGAGACGAGGATCAATTCGAGGAGGGTCTGCGGCCCCGGACGCTCGACTCCTACATTGGGCAAGAGCGGCTTCGCGAGAATCTGGGTGTGTCGATAAGCGCCGCGAGGCAGCGAGGCGAGGCACTCGACCATGTGCTGCTGTACGGTCCACCTGGTCTCGGCAAGACCACGCTGGCCTACGTGATCGCCAACGAACTTGGGGTGGCTATTCGGACCACCTCTGGTCCCGTACTCGAGAAGGCGGGCGATCTGGCCGCGATTCTGACAAACCTGGCAGAGCACGAGGTGTTGTTCATCGATGAGATTCATCGGATGAGTCCGGTCATCGAGGAGATTCTGTATCCCGCGATGGAGGACCACGAGTTGGATATCATGATCGGCCAGGGGCCCGGCGCGCGCTCGGTCAAAGTCCCATTGCAGCCGTTCACCCTGATCGGCGCGACGACCCGGGCCGGCCTCCTGACTGCGCCCCTACGGGCGCGGTTCGGAATCGTGCACCGTCTGGACTACTACCGGACGGTCGACCTGCAGGAGATCGTGCGGCGGTCCGCCGGGATCTTCGACGTGCCGATTGACCAGGACGCGACCGAGGAGATCGCTCGTCGCTCTCGCGGGACCCCGCGTGTGGCCAATCGACTGCTGCGCCGGGTTCGCGATTATGCTCAAGTGCGCGCCGACGGAACGGTGACCCGGGACGTGGCCCTGAAAGGGCTGGAATTGCTGGAAGTCGACCCCAACGGCTTTGACGCGGCGGATCGACGACTGCTGCGCACCATCATCGAGAAGTTCGGTGGGGGGCCGGTCGGGTTGAATAGCATCGCGGCCGCGATCGGTGAGGAGAAAGAGGCGATCGAGGACATTTACGAGCCGTTTCTGATTCAGGCGGGATTTCTCGATCGCACCCAACGTGGCCGGATGGCCACGCCTCGCGCCTATGATTACTTCGGCTTGACGGTTCCGGACCGCGAGCGTCGACTCTGGTAGCGGGCCCCCAGGCTCGCGTGGCACCGGAGTTGGCGTCGGGTCTCACCGATGAATCGTAGGAAAGGACACGACGGATCAGATGGACAACACGACACGCGCCGGGGATCCCGGCCGGCCGCTCCGAGCTGTGCAGATCTCTTCGCTGGGAACGTATGTGCCACCACGCGTGCTGACCAACAGCCAGCTCGGACAGATGGTGGACACGTCGGACGAGTGGATTTTGAAGCGGACTGGCATACGCGAGCGCCATATCGCCGACGACGACGTGGCGACGTCGGACCTGGCGATCGAGGCGGCGCGTCGCGCGATCGCCGGCGCGGGCGTGACGGCCGCGGACATCGGATTTCTGGTGGTGGGGACGACCACACCGGACACCTTCTTTCCCAGCACGGCGTGCCTCGTGCAGGACGGCATTGGTGCCACCCACGCGTGGGGATTCGACCTGGGCGCCGCCTGCTCGGGGTTTACCTACTCGGTCACCACCGCCATGCAAATGGTGGCGTCCGGGGCGCACGAGCATGCGCTGGCGATTGGAGCCGACGTCATGTCGCGGATCATCGACTACCAGGACCGTACCACCTGTGTGATCTTCGGTGACGGAGCGGGTGCTGTCGTGGTGTCGCCGGCGAAGGACCCGGAGCTGCGTATCCTCGACTTCGCCCACGAGGTGGACGGGAGCGGTGGGCCCGCCCTACGGATGCCGGCCGGTGGTAGCCGGCTGCCGGCCTCTCATGAGACCGTCGACCAGCGACTCCACTACGTCCATCAGGACGGGGCGGCGGTGTTCAAATTTGCGGTCCGCAAGACGAGTGAGATCTGTCGTCGAATCCTGGATCGAAACGGGCTCCGCGCCGCCGACGTGGACCTCTTCGTGTCACACCAGGCGAACCGCCGAATTATCATGGCGGCCGCGGGAAATTTGGACCTGCCCGAAGAAAAAGTCGTCATCAATATCGACCGTTTCGGGAACACGACCGGCGCGACCATTCCGCTGGCGCTGGCGGACGCCCTCGCCGACAAGCGGCTGAAGAAGGGCGACCTCGTGCTGCTGGCGTCAGTCGGTGCCGGGTTCACCGTTGGGGCGATGCTGGTGCGTTGGGCGTACTAGCAGTCCGTGGCACAAGTCCCGCGTCGCAGCCAGGCCCCGGGTTGGTAATGCCGGGCCTACCAGACAAGGTGAGAAGAGAGACTGCTGGCCGCTGCCCGCGCATCCCCCATGCTCGTTTCAGACTTCGATTTCGACCTCCCGCCTGAGCAGATCGCGCAGACGCCAACCGACGACCGCGAGTCGGCTCGGCTCCTGGTGGTCGACCGCACCTGCCCGGAGCTCGCAGATCGATGCGTTGTCGATCTGCCCGATCTGCTGGTTCCGGGCGACCTTCTCGTCATCAACGAAACCCGCGTTTTCCCCGCTCGAATGCTCGGTCATCGGGTGCCGACCGGCGGTGCCGTCGAGTGCCTGCTGTTGAGCCGGCTCGACAACGAGCGCTGGGAGGCGCTGATGCACCCGGGGCAGAAGCTGCGGGTGGGCGCGCGCGTGCTGTTCGAGCGCGAGGGACGTTGCCTGCACGCCGAGATCCTGGAACGGCGGGACTACGGTCGACGAACGATTCGCCTCTGGGGCGAGGAAGACGGAAGCGTCGACAACCTG
>CAWWAF010000135.1:0-8723 GCA_963934795.1 uncultured bacterium | reverse complement strand
TTCATCGACGCCTTCGATACGGAAGCCGCCGACGTCGATACCATCGTGATCAATTCCGCCGGCTGCGGATCGTCGCTCAAAGAATACGGTCACCTCCTGCGAGATGACCCGCGGTATGCCGCCCGCGCCCAAGCGTTGTCAGACAAATGCCAGGACATTGCTGAATTGCTCTCCGAACTGGAGCCTCGCGCGCCACGTCATCCGGTGCCGCTCAGCGTGGCCTACCACGACGCCTGCCACCTCCAGCATGCGCAGGGCGTCACGGCGGAACCACGTCGGGTCCTCGCCACCATCCCAGAACTGGATGTCCGGGAGGTACCCGAGGCGGGCATCTGCTGCGGCTCCGCTGGTATCTACAACCTGGTCGAACCAACGACCGCCACCGATCTGGGCGACCGGAAGGCGACGCATATTCGGACGACCGGCGCCGACGCGGTGGTATCGAGCAATCCCGGGTGTCTGTTGCAGATCGCCAGCCGGCTGGCCCAGGCCGGTGTGCCAACGCCGACGTACCACATGGTGCAACTGGTGGATGCCTCGATACGCGGAACCCGGCTCGGTCCCCACGGGGACAGCCGGTAACTGAGCCACCCGCAGGCGAGCGGGGGCGACGGGGAGCGTGGGAGACCCAACGCATGTCGCGGGTTCCCCATCGTCGCGTGCTACAGCCCGCCCGGGCCTCGCCCGGGGTTAAGCGTCCCGGTCGGATCAAATCGCCGTTTCACTTCACGCATGATCGGCAGGCTGTCCCCGATCGGACCCCACACTCCCACGAGAGACGTCAATTCGGGGTCCGCTCGACGCACCACCACGCTGCCCTGTCCGGGTCGGAACTGAGCGCGAAGCGCGGTCACGAATGCGGCGCGGCCGGTGACGCTGCCGTGCAGCCGGACATACAGCACCCCGAGCCCGGCGCGCCCCGTCACGGCGTACTCGAGCTGGTTCGCCTGCGCCACCTCGCCGATCTGCTCCAGGGTCGAGGACAGCTCCGACGGAAGCGTCACGACCTTGAGAATCGTCCCCTCGCCGTCGGCGCCGAAGACGCGCGCATCATGTGCACGCCAGGCGCCAGATTCGTCATCTCCGGTCAACACCGACGCACTGCCGCCGTGCTGTTCGGCCAGCGTCACCGCCTGACGCGCCTGCTGCTCAGCCGCCACCTCGGCGGACTCGAAGCGCACAAGCATCCGAACCGGAGGCACCGCCAGTTCGAGTGCGGTCGGCATGGCGGCCTGGGCAAGGAGACCGGCAACATATGGCGCGCACCGCCCCGTATCGGGGAAGTCGACAGCCACCGTCCGCGAAGCGTCGGCGCGCGGTGCAAGCTTGAACGTCGCGCTCACAATGACCCCAAGACTGCCAAACGAGCCAGTCAACAGTCGGGCCACGTCGTAGCCCGCGACGTTCTTGACGACAATGCCGCCGCTATGCGCGATGACCCCGTCCGCCCGCACGAGCGTCATCCCGATAATCAGATCCCGCGGTGCACCATGCCAGTGCCGACGCGGTCCGCTATCGTTCGTCGCGACAATCCCACCGATCGTCGCCGACTCTCCACCAGGCGGATCGAGCGCCAGCCACTGGCCATGTTCGGCCAGCACTGCATTGGTCGCCGATAGCGTGGTCCCGGCCAACACCGTCGCGGTCAGATCCCCGTGCCGATGCGCCTGGACGCCCCGCATATCGCTCATCGATAGCAGCACATCGATAGACGATGGCGTCGGGCCCCAGCCGATCTTGGTCCCCCCGCCGCGCACAATGACGGTTCGGCCGGTCTCGGTCGCCCACGCGAGTATCTGACTGACGTGCTCGGGCGCGGTAGGCTCGACTACCAGCTGTGGGCGCACACCCTGGACCGTGTCGGTGGACGTCGGCGGACGAGCCACGGGCCCATCTAGACGAGCATTCAGATCGGCGACCGTCTCGCTGGGAGGGGCATTCGTCGTTGTCATTGTTCGCAGCACCCTGCTTCCAGCCTTGCGGCTGGGTCTGAACACACGTGATGGGATAGCAGCTCGTGAGGCACGTCCCGCTGCATTCGATCGGGCCGAATCCAGCCGAGCGGCGTTGTTCATCGGTCACATACTGCCGGCACTTCCCTCTTCTCGCCTTGGTCGGCCGGTCTCGGTGCGACGCGGGGTTTGCACCACGAGCCGCTACATCCGCGTGGCGAGACCTGCCGTCTCCAACGGGTGCGCACGATGCGGTCCCGGGACTTCACCACACAGGCGCGGCGTCGGGAACAGCTTGTCCGGGTTGCAGATCCCGTCTGGATCGAACGCCACCCGCACCAGTTGCATCGTGGCCAGATCATCGTCGCTGAACATCTTCGGCATGTGGCAGGCCTTGTCCGACCCGATGCCATGTTCGCCGGTGAGCGACCCACCGACGTCGAGGCAATACGACAGAATCTCCGACGCGACCTGCTCCGCCAGCTCAGCCTGACCTTCGACCGCATCGTCGTAGCAAACCAACGGATGGAGGTTGCCATCGCCCGCGTGGAACACATTGCCGATGGTCAGCCCGGAGCGCTCTTCCAACGCGCGTACACGTCGCAGCACCTCCGGCAAGGTGCTGCGCGGGATGACGCCGTCTTGCACGTAGTAGTTGGGCGAGACCCGACCCATGGCGGCGAAGGCCGCTTTGCGACCCATCCAGATGCGACCACGTTGCGCGTCGTCTGCCGCGACCTGCACGCCCCACGCCTGATTGCGGGCACACACACTCTTGATTTGCTCGAACAGCGTCTCGACTTCGCTCTGGGGGCCGTCGAGCTCGACGATCAGCACGGCTTCGGCGTCCGGGAAGCCGGGCTGCACGGCGGCTTCGGCGGCCCGGATCGTCGTGCGATCCATCATCTCGATCGCGGCGGGAATGATGCCGGCTCCGATGACGTCCGAGACCGCGTTCCCTGCCGCGTCGGTAGAATCGAACGCGGCCAGCAGCGTCCGAACCGCCTGTGGGCGACGACACAGCCGCAGGATGACCTTGGTGATCACGGCCAGCGTGCCTTCCGATCCGACGATCACGCCCAAGAGGTCCAACCCCGGACTGTCGAGCGCTTCGCCACCCAGGTGAATCAGTTCACCGTCCGGCAAGACAGCCTCGACCCCCAGCACGTGGTGCACCGTGAATCCGTACTTGAGGCAGTGCGCACCACCGGAGTTCTCGGCGAGGTTCCCACCGATCGAGCAGATGACCTGGCTGGAGGGGTCGGGCGCGTAGTAGTAACCGTCCGGCGCCACCTGACGAGTCACCTCCAGATTCATCACACCGGGTTGCACCGTGATCCGCTGATTCGGGATGTCGATCGCGAGCACCCGATTCATCCGGGTCATGACAATCAACACACCCTCGGGATGCGGGAGCGCACCGCCAGACAAGCCGGTTCCTTGCCCCCGGGCGACGAACGGCACGGTGTGTTGGTGGCACAACCGGACGACCCCTTGCACCTGCTCGGCCGTCTCCGGGAGCACCGCCGCGGCTGGCCGAGACCGATGCGACATCAACCCGTCCGACTCGTAGGTGAGGAGTTCGCTCTCGTCTCGCACGAGGCCGTCGGCGCCGACAATACGCTCGAGCCGGGCCAGAAACTCAGAATCAATCATGGTCGTTCCTACTGAGACACTACGGTCGGCCCGTGTATTGATCGATGACGTTCTCGATGGCGCGTCGACAGACGCGGCAGAAGCCCACGGGATTCCGCGTAAACATAATGCAGTCGACCTCAGAGCGATACAAGCCGGTCGGCTCATACGAGGCACCTTCGAACGCGCCAACCCTGCCGGCGTGCGGCATGCCTCCCAGCAGGGCGACCTCCCGATCCATCTGCTGGGTGAACAGACGGTCCATCGTCGCCTCCTCCGCCCCGTCCACGCGCAGGCGACGGCGCTCCTCTTGAGCGGCGACGCTCCCGGCCTCGAACGCGTCCTTCTCCCAGGGGGTCGGCAACGGCGTATCCGACGCGATCAGGTCACCCCATTTCACGTCCTGGGGATCATGCAGCGCGGTCACGTTCGGCTCCCACGGCTCGACGTGATAGGCGGCCCCAGTCTCGTAGGCGACATCGGACGTGTAGTACTCGTCGGCCAATCCCGCGAAGTGATGACCGAACTCGTGAACAAACACATACTCAGCGAATCCGGTGTCCGCCGCAGCCGTGGCCTGAAAATTGAAGATCCCCCCGCCTCCGTACTGCTCTTCGTTTACCAGTATTTCGAGAAACTCGTACGGCGCCGCTGAGGCGGCATCCCGGAGCGCCCGATTGTCGTAGGTCAGCAAGTACCGCTCTGAGTCGAAAATGTTGTACTCCGCAGACAGGGGCGTGCGGCGAAACTGACCGGCGCGCGGACGGCTGACGCCAGACTCGTCCGACGGCAGGTCGAGCCCCCACACGTTGAAGTCGCTCTTGCGGCCTCGGAACGGCTCTTCTTCGAACAACGCGTTCACGAGCCGTGTCGCGTCCGCGTGAAACTTCGACAGTTCGGCCGCGACATACCCCTCTCCGATGACGAGCAGGTCCACCTTCTCCGAGGGCGGTCCGTTCTCGAAGATCGACCACACCTCGCCCATCGGCTCCCGATCGACCGGGTTGACGAACCGTGAATTCGGGTCGATCACGGTCGACCACAGTTCGTGAAAACTGTTCTCGGCGTCGCGCACTTTCAGCACCACCTGCACCGGCGCCTTCGGCCAAGGAAATCGCAGCGACTCATGAAAACTGCGCGAGAGCTCGCGGGACTCGGCCGTGGTCTCCCATTCTCCATAGATAGAGGCAAATCCGCGAGAGTACAACACATGATTCGTACGGCGATCCACCACCTCGAAGCGGTACTTTCCGAGGTTGAGGTCATCCACAAGCCTCAAATGGCTCCCACCCCAAGGCCCATCTGATACGACCTGGTCGAGCGCTATGATCTCCTGACCGAGCCCACCGGTGTGGATGTAGTCCACGCGCATCGTCTTGTTCAGGAACGCCGCGTCGAACCCGACCGGCGCCTGGCCAGTAGGAACCGCGCTGGACGCCAAGCCGATGGTCAGGGCGGCAACGACGAAGAAGCGAGTAGCAGCCATGGCAACCATTCTAGTGTTCCGTCACGGCAGTTCGAAACCGCCGCCATCGGTCCACCACCCAAGGGTGGTTGATCATTGGACGCGGCTGGTCCAACAAAGCCGTATCCACACGCTACACTTGACCGGTGCACCCCACGCGGCTCCCTCCGAGTCACCTATGCCAGGTACCGGACGCGTCCGGGCTCGATGCGACCCAACTGCCACACGCCGCGTTCGTCGAGACCCTGATGGCAAGCCTCGCGCACCGGTTCGCCGATTCCGAACCGGACGACACGTCCGTCCGCTGATATCTGGACTCGTTGCGCCTCCCTGACCTGGCGCTGGCCTTCGCCTGCCGCCACGGAGACGAACGAGCCTGGGAACAGTTTGGAGATTCGACCGGCACTCTATCGGGCCGGACGGGCTATCACCGGTCAGGACGCGGCGGGTCGCGATCTGGCGGACTCGATCTACGCCGAACTGTATGGGGTAAGCCGCGGCGCATCGGCATCGGGCGAACCGCGGTCGCTCTTCCGCTACGATCACGAGCGGAGCACCGTGGCCACCTGGGTGCGCGCCGTGCTGGCGAAGCGCCACGTCGACCAGATACGCGCCGCACGTCGTGTGGTGCCGACGGAGGGGTGGGCTGCCCGGACCCGTCACTCCTCGCCGGTATCCACGAGGGCAGTCTGGAACCGGACGAGACGGAGCGGTGGATGACGCATCTCGCCGCCTGCCAGCGCTGTCAGGCGCCCCTCGGATCACTCGCCCGAGCGGAGGAGGACGCTCAACCGTCCCCTGCGTTGGCCGGTGCGTGCCCCGCTGGCGGCGCTCTTCATCGTCCCGGTGATGCTTCGATCATCCCAGGACGCGATACAGTGGCGCGCGGAGTCCAACGGCGATATCGAGCGCACAGACGACGGCGGACTGAACTAGCGCGTTCAGCTCACCGTGCCGGAGCGCGCCATTGCGGGAGCCGCGCCGTCGGACGACGTGGCCTGGATGGTAGGAGAGCAAGGATTGGTCTTACGCACCCTTGACGGCGAACAGCGGTCCCGTCTCAACCCGCCGACGGACGCCACGGTGACCACGGCCGACGGCCGCCAATTCCGGACCGTCGATGCCGGAACCGAGTGGATGCTCATCCGCTGAGTTCACTGAAGCGAAACACCGTATCCACCCGAGAGCTGATCCATCAATGACGAGCCCCGCTCCCAGGCCGACCTCAGACGAGGATCCGGTCGCCAATAAACACACCGCTATCGGAGTCTGCCTGAATCTGTTGCTGCTGGCGATGATCAGCTACGGCTACGTCCAGTCAGAGGACTACCGGTGGGCGTGGGTGTTGGTGTTTATTCCAATTGCCGTGGTCACGCTGCGCTACGCGTGGCACATCGTGGTCGGTCGCCGTGCCAGGTAACCGCGCGTCGATGCTGTCTCTGGTCATTCACGCACCGGGAGAGGCCCCGGCGGAGGGACCGGATCCGGATGCGGTCAGCACGGCCGTGATGCGAGTAGCACGCGGCGACATCGAAGTCGCATCCGGCGAATGCCGGGTTGCGGTCCGCCGCGCCGGTATCTGCGGCACCGACCTACAGCTGCTCGAAGGCTATGCCGGCTTCAGCGGGGTGCCGGGTCACGAGTTCGTCGGCACGGTGGAAACCGCACCGCCGGGTGACCGCCACTGGATCGGGCAACGGGTTGTCGGCGAGATCAATGTTGGCTGTGGCGAGTGCGAGTGGTGCCGGTCTGGCACCGCCAATCACTGCCCCACCCGCACGGTGCTCGGTATCGTGGGGCGCGCTGGGGCGTTTGCCTCCCACCTCTCATTACCGGCGGCCAACTTCCACGCGGTGCCTGACACGCTCACCGACGAGGCGGCGGTTCTGGTCGAGCCAACGGCCGCGGCGTGCGAGATTCTCGCTCAGGTGGACATCGGGCCTCGGGCGACGGTGGCCGTCGTCGGCGATGGCCGCATGGCCCTACTCGTGGGCCAGGTCCTGCGCACGACCGGGGCCTCCGTGACGGTGCTGGGCGAACATGCGCGCAAGCTGTGGGTCGCGCAGGCACTCGGTCTGGCGCGGTGGCACATGCCGCGGATGACCTCCCACGATCAAGCTTCGACGTGACGATCGACGTGACCGGGAGACCGGCCGGTCTCACCCGCGCCATGGAACTCGTGCGACCTCGCGGCACCGTCGTCATGAAGTCGACCTTCCACGGCGAAACGCCGATCACGCTGTGGCCGGCGGTCGTCGACGAAATCACCTTGGTCGGGTCGCGATGCGGTCCGTTCGGAGACGCGATTGCGCTGTTGGCCGGCGGGCAGGTGGCAACCACGCCACTCCTCGCCGCCGCCTACGCCCTAGAGGACTTCGAGGCTGCCTTCGCCGCGGCGCGAACGGAACTCAAGGTCATGCTGCGGCCGTAGCGGGCGCGGCGGCGTCAGTCAGACACCGCGAGCTCGCCCGGCACGATCGGACGCGTGCGCGGCAGCTTCCCGCGATAGGACAGCCACCCGACGAACGCGAGGATCCCGAGAAACACGCTCAGCTTCGTGATGTCACCCGCCCGGCCGTATGGCACCACCGCATTGAGGAACCAGAGCGACGGCTGGGCGATACACATCGCCCAGACCGACCCATAGAAATAGCGGCGTTCGTGTCCCTCTCCCTTGGTGGACGCCTTGACGCGAGGCAGCTGACCAAGCAGGCCAAGCACCCAGACCGTACCCGCCAGCGGGAAATACGCGGCGTCGTACATCTGAGCGAGATTCCAGTCGCCGGTCGCGATCGCCACCACCAGGCCGGCGATATTGAGGACGCCGAACGAGATGGCCGCGCCCCACGCCACCGTGTAGCAAACGCGTCGATAGAGTGGATTTGGCCGGTCTTCAGTGAACCGGATGATGTAGGGTCTCGGCTCGCAGCCGGGCAGACGTCCCCGCAGCCCGGCGATACCGGTGCCGACCAGCACGACCCCCAGCCACAGCAACATCCGCCGATCGACGCCGCTGTCGAAGAGATCGAAGATGAGCGGTCCCGGCATGAGAAAAAAGACGAAAATCCAAATCGGCCAGTGGGAGAACCGGTAGTGCGTCTTGTTGCGGTACCGAATCGTACGTTCGCTCGCGAGCTCGACAGGTATCCCCGCGGATGTCGTCTGGGCGGTTGGCTGTGTGGTCACGTCCCTCTTCCGGGCTAGTCCGACGGGTCTGACACCGCTCCTCGACCAGGGGCCGCAGCGAGTGGGCTCGGGTCGTACTCATCAGATGCATGTGCGTACCGGCGACGCGATCGGCCAGGCAACTCCTAATTGTACTGCCTCGATGCCGCCGCCGACGTCATCCGACGTCTCCGTGACTGTCTCGCCGACGGCGGGCGGCTATTTCTCGGAGCCGCCGACCCCTTGTCCCCAGCAACGGCTCGGCATCTGGAGTTGGAGGGCGCCACCGCGGTCGGTTGCTATCGTCGGCGGCGAAGGACGGGCCGCGACGTGCGGCCGGCGACGGTGTCCCATGCGCGGCCGCGCGGCCCGTCTCCGGCATCGGCCGCGGTGGCCCCGCGTCATGGGCCGGCCGGATCGAGTCAGCTCATCCCCGCCCTGTCCCGCCCAGGCGCCGCCGCCGGTCGTCTCGTCGGACGCCGTCCCCCCCCGGGGGCCCCCGGGGG
>CAWWAF010000134.1:0-8726 GCA_963934795.1 uncultured bacterium | reverse complement strand
AGGCAGGCTGCGCCTCTGATGCGGCGATGATCCACTCTGCCGTTTCAGGCACACGTCACCTCACGCCAGACACCGAAAGCCTGTGTTCTTAAGAGCCGATGATGGACGGCTCGCAGGAGGTGGCGGCCGACCCGAAAGAGATTCTGCACGGGACCGTGCACAGCGAGAAACCGTTGCGTGTGTGCGGCGGACTTAAAACGCCGCATCTGACGCTCCCGCTCCCGGGTCGGTTGGTGAGAGACTTCGGCCCGGTTGTTCGCGTACCGGTCTGTGCGGTGGACCACGGACGGCATCACGGTGCGGCAGGCCGCGAGGTAGCTGCGGAGTTTGTCGGTGATCAGTCGCCGAGGGACACAGCCTTGTCCTTTCAACAACTTACGGAAGAACCGGATGGCCGCCCGCCGATTGCGCCGGGACTGGACCAGGATGTCGATACTGACAACGCGTCGCGCATCGGACCGCGGATCGGTCTCCGGCGGAACCTCGAAACGATATTGAGCGAGAAACGGACGACCTGGAATCCACGTAGAGCTGCTATACCCGGACAGGTCGCCGGGAGACCACAGAATCACCAGAAGCGCTGCCACCCAACCGCCAAGACCGGCGACGCACGGACTCCGGTGGCACCAGGCCGGAAAGCGACGCCAGCAGGTTCGATGCGACCGTGCCCTGCCACGACCGATACAACGAGACCTGCGACGCCCAGACGCCCTCACTGACCCCGACGGCCTGGCAATAGTCGTCCGCCATGTACTGGGTGAACAGCCCGACGTAGCTATGCGCCGCCAGCGGCCACAGGAGCGCAGCCGCGATCAGCCCAAGTAGAACCGAACGCCCGTAGGGTCGGAAACCACGGTTCTGTCAGGGGCTGGGGCGTGGTGAGGAGAATGGCCCCCGGGGCGGAACGGATCTAGTCGCGATCGAGCCTTTCATGTAACCTGACCCACGTTCTGTGCGCCGAAGCATTTTGGCGTGCTCCGTCATGCCGCAATCAACCCCTGACCACGTCGCGGATGCACCGCCGCCCAAGGCCGACTCCGTCGGTCGCCAGGTGCTCGCAGCGGTGCCGTTCGGCGTCGTGCTGTTCGGGACCTGGCTGGTGTTGTCACCCAAGCGCGATCTGTTCCACCTGGGTTTGGGCGCTGCCACCGCCGCCGTCGTCGCGGTGTTGACGGCGCGGTTGGTGGCGCAGCCGCCCGCACTCGGCGCGCTACATTCCGGACACACCTTACTGCGCCAGATGCCCTGGCACCGATTCTTGGGTTACCTGCCGTGGCTCGCGGCGCAGGTCGTGGTGGCCAGCTTGCAGGTGGCCTACACCGTCCTCCATCCGCGCTTGCCGGTTAGTCCACGCGTCGTGCGGATCACGGCGCCCTACCCGCACACACTCGCCCGACTCACGCTCGCAAACTCCATCACGTTGACACCAGGCACCGTCACCTTGGATGTCGAGGGAGACACCTTCCTCGTGCACGCGTTGACCGAAGAAGGAAGCCGGGAACTGCAGCGGGGGGCGATGTCGGATCGGGTGTCGGCTCTCTTCGCCGCGCGCGACAACGCGCCTCGGGCCTGAGGGGACGATGTCACTGCTTCTTTCCACCGTCGCGATTGCGCTCGCGCTGGTCATGATGCTGTCGCTGTACCGTGTCATCACAGGCCCGTCGGTCTTCGACCGGCTGACCGGACTTGGCCTGATCGGCAGCAAGACCATCGTGCTCCTCATCGTGTTGGGCGCGCTGGACGAACGGGTGGACCTCTACGTCGACATCGCCCTGTCGTACGCACTAATCAGCTTTGTCGGCAGCGTCGTGCTGGCGAAATACTTCGAGTTGTCTGCAAGCCGAGGCACCAAATGAACGTACTCGCGGCCGTCATGCTCGTGGTGGGGTTCGGGTTCGTGCTGGTCGGGGTGATCGGCATCTTGCGACTGCCTGACTTCTACTGCCGCCTCCACGCCATGGGCAAATGCGATACGCTCGGCGTCGCCCTCATGCTTGGCGGGTTGGCCGTCCTCGAAGGCTTCACGCTGACCAGCGTGAAGCTGCTGCTTGTGGTGGTGTTTGTCTCGCTGGCGAACCCGACCGCGAGCCACGCCCTGGGCCGCGCGGCGGTCCGCGCCGGTTTGCGCCCCTGGACCACCGGAGACCAGGGGTCGTGATTGACATCCTTGCGCTGCTGTTTCTCTTGCTGATGGTCGTGTGTGCCGTGGCCGCTCTCAACGTGAAGGATTTGCTCTCAGCGGTGACCGTGTTCGGAGCATTTAGCTTTTTTTCGGCGGCATTCTTCGTCGTCCAGGACGCGCTCGACGTCGCCTTTACGGAGGCGGCCGTCGGAGCGGTCATCACCACCGTGTTCTTTGTGTGCGCGATCAATAGGACAGTCGGACGGCCTGAATGATCAACCGATTGATAGTGTTATTGTTCGTCCCGGCCCTCGTCGTCCTGCTGCAGGCCGCGGGTGACCTGCCGGCGGTCGGTGACGGTACGTCACCCGCGTTCACGCACGTGTCGCCCTACTACCTCGAGCGCGCGCACGATGAAACCGGCGCCCCGAACTTCGTCACCGCCGTACTTGCGGACTATCGAGGCTACGACACATTCGGTGAGCTCACGGTCATCCTGACCGCCGGCCTGGCCTGTCTGCTCATCCTCGGCACACGAGACGATCCGCCGGGGCCACAAGACGGGGACCGCTCGTGAGGTCGACCTTCGGGAGTCCTGTCCTGGACGCCGCCGCCAGGTTGCTGGTGCCGTTCATGTGGCTCTTTGCCGCCTACGTCCTGATACATGGCCATGACAGCCCGGGCGGAGGGTTTCAAGCGGGCGTGATTCTCGCCGCCTCGCTCATCTTGCTGAGACTGGTCCGTGGCCAGGGCTCGCGGCCCAGCCTGACATCACGAGACGCCGTGACGTGCGCCTGCGCCGGGCCCCTGCTGTACGGAGGCATCGGCGTCGCGAGCCTGTTGTCCGGTGGGAACTTCCTGGACTATGGGGTCCTGCCGCTACCCATGGACCCGGTGCAAGTCCGCGTCATCGGGACACTCGGCATCGAAGCCGGGGTCATGGTGGGCGTGACGGGTGTGCTGGTCCTCATCTTCGATGTGCTGGCGCCGTGGGACGACGGTACCGTATGAGTAGCGACAGGACGAGACGCGGATGAGTCAATTGGGCCTGGGACAGCTGCAATACGTCCTGGCGGCGGTGCTGATGCTGATTGGCCTGTATGGCATGCTGGTGAAGACGAATCTCGCTCGCAAGTTGATGGCGATGAATGTGATGCAGGTGGCCGTCATCGTGTTCTTTATCTCGCTGGCGGTCCGCTCCGGTGGTACGCCCCCCATCGAGATTGCGCACGGCGCCACGGACGCCGCCTACGCCAACCCGCTGCCACATGCCCTGATGCTGACCGCCATTGTGGTGAGTGTCAGCACGACCGGTGTCGCCCTGGCTCTCCTGATCCGTATCCACCGGCGCTTCCGCACGCTCGACGAGCCCGAACTCCTGGACCGGCTGCGCGAGTGACCCCACACCTTCCGATCCTCATCGTGCTCTGTCCGTTGGCGGCGGCGCTGGTCGTGCCGCTCGTGGCCCGGGTCTCGGCGCGGGCGGCGCGCGCACTCACGATGCTCGCCACGTTGGGGTCATTGGTCTGCGCCGTCGCGGCCCTTCGTGTCGCGTTGAGCGAGGGCGACTGGCACTACCACCTTGGTGGATGGGCGCCGCCCTGGGGCATCGAGTACGTGGTCGACCCGCTCGGTGGTGGCATGGCGGTCATCGTGGCCCTGCTCGCGACCCTCGTCAGCGTCTACGCGGGTCCGCACGTCCGCGGCTTGTCGTCGCTGCGCGGCGCCGCGTTCGACAGCCTCTTCCTGTTGCTGACCACAGGTCTACTGGGCATCGCGCTGACCGGCGACCTCTTTAATCTCTACGTCTTTCTTGAGGTCTCGTCGCTAGCGGCGTATGCCCTGCTCGCCTCGGGCGGCGACCGCGCGGTCGTGGCGACGTTCCGCTACGCGCTCATCGGCACCATCGCCGCAAGCTTCTATCTGCTGGGGCTCGGGTATCTGTACGCCCTGACCGGCACGCTCAACATGGCCGATCTCGCGATCCAGCTCCAGGCCGTGCCGCCGGGCAGCGCGATGACCGTCGGGATCGTCCTCCTGGTCGTGGGGCTTGCCATCAAGATGGCGGTGTTTCCGCTGCACGGCTGGATGCCGGACGCGTACACGTACGCGCCGCCGCCAGTGACGATGTTTATCGCGGCCGTCATGTCAAAGGTGAGCGCCTACGCCTTGGTGCGAGTGCTCTTTTTTGTCTTGCCGGCCGGCGACACGGTAGAGACGGCCCGCGCCGTCCTGAGTTGGGTCGCGGTCGGCGGCGTGCTGGCCGGATCGATCCTGGCTCTGGCGCAGACGGACGTACGACGGATGTTGGTGTACTCAAGCGTCGGGCAGATGGGATACATCGTCCTGGGCCTCTCGATTGGCAACGCCGCCGCGTTAACCGGGGCGCTGCTACACGTGGTGGGGCATGCCGCTGCCAAGGGATGCCTGTTCGGCGCTATCGGCAGCCTACCCCGTCAGACCGTGCAGGCCGAGATCAGCGGGCTCGCCGGCGCCGCGCACCGCGCGCCACTGGCCATGGCCGCGTTCACCATCGCCGCCCTGTCTCTGGTCGGACTACCGCCGACCGCCGGCTTCTTCAGCAAGTGGTATCTGCTGCGCGGCGCGCTGGACGCAGACGCCTGGCTGTTTGCGGTTGTCCTGCTGGTCAGCTCGCTGCTGGGCGCGGTCTACTTTTTCCGGGTACTGGAACAGGTCTACTTCGTCCAAGCGCCCTCGGCACCGGACACAGGCGTACCGTCCCCTGCCTCTCCGCCGTCGTGGCGGATGGTGGTGCCCGTCCTCACACTGGGGGCGGCCGTGCTGCTGCTCGGTCTCTTCAACGGCGTGCTGGTGAGCTCGGTGATCCAGCACGCGCTCCCGGAATTGTAGAGGCATGCTCGCGTTACTGGGTGCCAACCGTCCGCTCGCCGCCGTGCTCGTCTCACTGGCCGCGGCCGTCCTGATTCGGCTGGTCGGCCGGTGGCCGACCGTGCGCGAGACCTGCACGTTCGGGGCTGGCATCGTCAAGCTGGGCCTGGTCCTGTCGATGCTGCCAACCGTCCTGGACGGCGGCGTGGTCGAGTCGGCCCGTCTCACAGTGGTTCCCGGCGTGACGCTCTACCTACGAGCCGATCCGCTCGGGATGCTGTTCGCGCTGGTGGCGTCGACGCTGTGGCTGGTGACGTCGGTCTACTCGGTCGGCTACATGCGGGCCGGCCATTACCCCAACCAGACCGGCTACTTCGCAAGTTTCGCCCTGTGCGTGTCCGCCACCATCGGCCTGGCGTTCGCGGCGAATCTGCTGACATTTTTCCTCTTCTATGAGCTGCTGACGCTCGCCACCTATCCGCTGGTGGCTCACAACCGCACACCCGAGGCTCGCGCTGGAAGCCGCAAGTATCTTGTCTACACGTTGACCGCCGGCCAGGCGTTGTTGCTGGCGATTGTCTGGGCGCACTCGCTCGTCCCGGGCGGTGAATTTCGTCCGGGCGGGATGTTGCCGGCGGGCGTACCACTCGGGACGGTCTGGGGCTTGTTTGGGCTCTTCGTCCTCGGCATTGGGGTCAAGGTGGCCATCATGCCGTTGCACGGGTGGCTGCCAGCGGCGATGGTGGCGCCGACCCCGGTCAGCGCGCTGCTGCACGCCGTAGCCGTGGTCAAGGCCGGCGCGTTCGGCATCCTGCGTGTGGTCGGCTATGTGTTCGGCGTCGATGTGTTGCGCGACATCGGTGCCGACACCCTGCTCGCCGGGCTGGCCACGACGACCATCGTCTTCGCGTCGCTACGGGCGTTCAGGGAGACACATCTGAAACGCCGGCTGGCGTACTCCACCATCGCGCAGCTGTCCTACATCGTGCTTGGGGCAGCCGTCGGCTCCGTGGCCGCACTCGCCGGCGCCATGTTCCACATTGCCGCGCACGGGTTCATGAAGATCACCCTGTTCATGTGCGCGGGTGCGATTCACACCGAATCGCACCGTGACGACATCAGGCAGCTCGCAGGCATTGGGCGCCAGATGCCGATCACGATGGGAGCCTTCGCCCTGGCCTCGGCTGGGTTGGCGGGCATGCCGTTGCTGCCCGGGTTCATCAGCAAGTGGAATATCGGACTCGGCGCCATGTCGACCGGGTCGTGGGTGTTCGTCGTCGTGCTCGTCGGAAGCGGCTTGCTCAACGTGGCCTACTTCTTCCCCATCATCTACGACGCCTTCTTCCGCGCGCCGCATGGCACCGTGTCACCGGAACGGCCATCCCTCACGGTGCCGCTGGCAGCCACGGCGCTCGTGGCATTGTTGCTAGGCATCGCGCCAAATATCGGCATGGGGTTCTACCGTCTGGCCTGGAGCGCCGCGACGAGTGTCGTCGGCGGCGCCGACGCGGGAGGCCTGCCATGAGTCGCGCGCGCGGCACGCTGGCAGGGGCGACGGTGCTCGCCGCAGCCACGGTAGCGTTGGATTTATTGGCGCACCCACATGGCGACACCTGGTGGCACCATACGCCCGGATTCGATCTGGTGTTCGGGTTTGTCGGCTGCGCGGTCATCGTCGTCGTGTCCAAGGCATTGGGCAAGGCGGCGCTACAACGGCCGGAGCGGGCCGCTGCAGACTCCGACGATGCGACAGACCCGGAGGACCTGACGACATGACGGTCCACCCGTCACTGATCCTGTTTGCGACGGCCGCGGCCGTGGCCCTGGGACCGCGGGCACTCCGTCAGGCACTGCTGGTCCTGGGCGCGGCTGGCGCGTTGTTGGCCGCGGCCACACTGCCTCAGGGCGACCACTGGAGCCACGCCATCGGCGACCTGTCGCTGCAGCTCTTGCGGGTCGACGCGTTGAGCCACCTCTTTGGCCTGATCTTCACCCTGATCGTGGCGATTGGCGCGCTCTACGCCTGGCATGTCGCGCGCGGCGGAGAACACGCCGCCACGCTGATCTACGCCGGAGGCGCGTTGGGCGTGGTGTATGCCGGCGATTGGGTGAGCGCCTTCGTCTGGTGGGAGCTCATGGCGTGGGCCTCGGTGTTCGTGGTCTGGGCCGGAGGGACACCGCGCTCCGAGGCGGCCGGGTTCCGGTACCTGTTCATGCACCTGGTGGGCGGCGGACTCTTCCTCCTCGGGCTGGCAGCGCACCTGACCGGCGGGGGGACGATGACGTTCGGCCCGTTCGGCGAGCCGAGCGGCTGGGCCTATTGGCTCATCCTGCTGGCCGTGGCCGTCAACGCGGCCATCCCGCCCCTCCACGCTTGGCTGGTCGACGCCTACCCGGAAGCATCGATCACCGGCACCGTCTTCCTCAGCGCATTCACCACCAAGACCGCGGTCTACGTGCTGATCCGGGTCTTCCCTGGCAGCGATGTGCTCGTCTGGGTCGGCATCGTCATGGCGCTGTACGGCGTGGTGTACGCCGTGCTCGAGAACAACATTCGCCGGCTGCTTGGGTACCACATCATCAGCCAGGTGGGGTACATGGTGGCCGCGGTTGGTATCGGGACGCCGTTGGCGTTGGGGGGCGCGGCCGCGCACGCCTTCTGCCACATCTTGTATAAGGCGCTGCTGCTGATGGGCGCCGGCGCCGTCATCACGGCGACCGGCCGCCGCAAACTGACCGACCTGGGCGGCATCGCGAGTCAGATGCCGGTGGTGGTCGTGCTGTATATGGTCGGGGCGTTTTCGATCTCGGGCGTCCCGCTCTTCAACGGATTCATCAGCAAGTCCATGATCATCACCGCCGCGGGTGACGACGGCCGAGGGCTGGCCGAACTGCTGCTGACCTTGGCCAGCATCGGCACGTTCCTGCACACGGGATTGAAGTTGCCGTACTTCACGTTCTTTGGCCCCTCGCGAGGGCTCACCGTCAAGGCGGTGCCGCGAAACATGGTCGCGGCCATGGGCGTGGCGGCGGCATGCTGTGTCGGACTCGGTCTAGCCCCCGGCTGGCTCTATGCCAGACTCGCCAGCCCGGTGGACTACCACCCGTACACGCTCGACCATGTCGCCGGGTCACTCCAACTGCTCGGCGGCACGGCACTCGCGTTCTGGTGGCTGCTCGGCAAGCTCAAGGGCGAGGCGACCGAAAGCCTCGATACCGACTGGCTGTATCGCACGCGCGTGCCACGGGCGATGCAATCGGCCGCCGCGATGGCCGCCGCGACCGGCGAGGCCGCGCAGGCCGGCGCGCGATCCGCGGCGAAGCTGGCCGCGGCCTTCGCCCGTGATCCCCTCGCGGGAGGCCGCTGGATCGTGGCGTCCGGATCGAAGGCGCCAGCCTCAGGTTACGATGAAAACCGATACCGGCTCCCGATTGGCGTCACCGTGTTCTGGGTGGTGCTGGCGCTCTGGCTCGTGACGCTGCTGGTCTAGCCCTCGGCCACGGCCTGGCCACTGGTTCGCTCCCCCATCCCTCTCCCAAGTACTCCTGGCCTCGCGAAACGCAACGGTGGAGTGCGTTACGGCGGTAATCAGCGCGCCCGCTTCAAGACATCCAGTCGTCTATTCCTCAACAGGTTGGAACGCCACCTGGACGCCCGGGCCCGGCGCTGGCGTTTGCCGTGCCTACCCGGTCGCGGATAAAATGAATCGCTAAGTATTGATATGGAGAATAGTCCGAAGCGCCCCGGGCAGAC
>CAWWAF010000133.1:0-8785 GCA_963934795.1 uncultured bacterium | reverse complement strand
GACTGAGGACTGACGAGACGATGGACACCTTTCTCCCGCTGCTCACCATTTTCATGCTCGCCGTCTTCGTGGGCGTCGAGGTCATCACGAAGGTGCCGCCGCTGCTCCACACGCCGCTCATGTCGGGGAGCAACGCCATCTCCGGCATCACCATCATCGGCGCGCTGCTCTCCGTCGCGGCCGAGGGCACCCTCCCCACCATGCTTGGGTTCGTCGCCTTGGTGTTCGCCTCTATCAACGTGGTCGGCGGATTCCTCGTCACGCATCGCATGGTGGCCATGTTCAGGAAAAAGGACTAGGGCCCGCCGTGATATCCGTTTTCATCGACCTCACGTATCTGGTTGCGTCTGTCCTTTTCATCTTCGGTATCAAGGGCCTGACCCACCCACGCACGGCGGTCCGCGGCAATCTGCTCGGTGCCGCCGGGATGCTGCTCGCCGTGATCGCCACGCTGGCCGACCGGCAAGTCTTTGGATCCGGCGTACAGGGCCTGGGGCTGATTGTGGCTGGCGTGCTCTTGGGCTCCGCCATTGGTGGCACGCTGGCCCTCAAGATTCAGATGACGGCGATGCCCCAAATGGTGGCCGTGCTCAACGCCTTCGGCGGCGGCGCCTCGGCACTCATCGCGGGGGCGGTGCTCGCCGACGTCGCCGACCCGAGCACGCAAACCGTCGTAGCCACCGTCGCGTCCGGAATTATCGGGTCCGTGACGTTCTGGGGCAGCCTGGTGGCCTTCGACAAACTGCAAGGACTGATGCTTCCGGACAACCCGGTGCACTTCCCAGCGCAGCAGGTGCTGAATGTCCTCCTCGCGCTGGGAGCGATCGGGCTGGGAGCGTGGGTCGTGGCGGACCCCAGCCAACTCACCACGTACGGGTGGCTCGTGGTCGTCGGGTCCGTGCTGGGCATCCTGCTGACCATTCCCATTGGTGGCGCAGATATGCCGGTGGCGATCGCCCTTCTCAACTCGTATTCCGGGCTCGCCGCGGCGTCGACCGGTTTCGTGCTGAACAACAACATCCTGATCATCACCGGCTCGCTGGTTGGCGCCTCGGGGCTCATCCTGACGCAGATCATGTGTAAAGCGATGAACCGATCGCTGATGAACGTGCTGTTGGGCGCCATCGGGCCGGACAGCGGCCCCATTCAGGGCGCCGACGAAGTCTACGCTGGTCGGGTCAAGAGCACGTCGCCCGAAGAAGTGGCGATGCTGTTCGACGGTGCCAGACGCGTCGTCATCGTGCCCGGGTATGGCATGGCGGTTGCGCAGGCCCAGCATCAAGTTCGCGACCTGGCGAACCTCTTGGAGTCGAGCGGCACCGAGGTGGAGTTCGCCATCCATCCGGTGGCCGGTCGGATGCCAGGCCACATGAACGTCCTACTCGCGGAAGCCAATGTTGACTACGACAAGCTGCGGGAAATGGACGACATCAATCCGTCGTTCGAGCAAACCGACGTCACGCTCATCATCGGCGCCAACGACATCGTCAACCCCGTGGCACGAACCGACCCATCCAGCCCAATCGCCGGGATGCCGATTCTGGATGTCGACAAATCGCGCACGGTTGTGGTGGTCAAGCGGAGCCTGTCTCCCGGATTTGCGGGCATCCCCAACCCGCTCTTCGCCGCAGACAATACGGTCATGCTGTTCGCTGACGGCAAGAAGGCGGTACTCGATCTGATCGCCGCCATCAAAGCCGGATAGACATCCCGCTGCACGGGTTCAATCCCGCCAGCTCCCTTCGCTCCCTCGCGTCACCTCCAGGAAGGCATCGGCACCGGTCAGCCACGATGGATTCGCCGATGGGCTCAGACGCCGTAGTCACCATGTCAGGGGTCCGGTTCGTGCGCGACGGCACCGCCATCCTCGACGGTATCGACTGGCAGGTACGGAGGAACGAACGATGGGTCGTGCTGGGCCCAAACGGGAGCGGGAAGAGTACGCTCTGCCAGATCGTCACGCTCTACCAGCACCCGTCCCAGGGAACGGTGCGGGTGCTCGGCGGCGAACTCGGTCGCATCGAAGTGCGCGCGCTGCGTCGCCGCATCGGGGTCACGAGCGCGGCGTTGGCGGCCATGATGCAGCCGAGACTGACTGCCTCGCAGCTCGTGGTGGCCGGCAAACACGCAGCCCTGGCGCATTGGTGGCACGCCTATGACGATGCCGATTGGGCACACGCGCACGCCTGCCTCGCACGCGTCGGATGCCAGACGCAGGCGAATCAAGCATTTGGCACACTCTCGTCTGGCGAGCGCCAGCGGGTACTACTCGCACGAGCCTTGATGACGGACCCGGGCCTACTGGTACTTGACGAGCCGACCGCCGGGCTCGATTTATCCGGTCGCGAGCAGCTCGTCCAGACCCTCACCGAGCTTGCCCAGGATCCGGAGTCGCCGCCGGTGATCGTGGTCACCCACCATGTCGACGAAATCCCACCAGGATTCACGCATGCGTTGCTGCTCGCAGACGGCGCGATTCGTGCGGCGGGACCGATCGCCGAGGTATTGACGAGCCAACATCTGACCGATTGCTTCGGGATGGCTCTGGCGGTGGAGCGTCGCCACGATCGCTGGAGAGCTTGGGCGACCGGCTCAGCCGAGCCCCTTTAGTGACGGGGCAGGGCGCGACTCCGCACCTGGCTGGACACTGGAGCGACACGGTCTGAGCTCAGGTCGGCGCAGCGGTAGGAGTGGAACCTGTGCGAGACACCCCGACAGCGGCCCAGACTCGTCGACGGTACGCCTTGTTTCAGGTGCCCGGTCTGCTGATCCTCGTCGGCGTCGTGGTAGGCCTGTATCGCTGGGCGATGCTGCCTGGATGGGGCGCGGTAGCGCTCGTCGCGGTTTGGATACTGAAGGACGCCGCGCTCTACCCGTGGCTGCGTACGGCCTACGAGCCGGACTCGCGGAGGGTGATTGAACGCCTGATCGGGCTGGCCGGCGTCACCGTCGAGCCATTGGCGCCTCGCGGCTACGTGCGTGTGCGCGGTGAACTCTGGCAGGCCGAGTCGGCGGAACCGGGCAACACGATCGACGCGGGTCGCGCCGTCACGGTCCACGCGATTGCCACCGATGTCTTGCTCGTGCGGCCGTTCTCGGACAGTCCGCCGAGCGCCCCGGACGCGCACTGACGACGTCTCGGCGTGTCAGCCAGTCTGGGGACGAAAGTCAGACAGACGTCGTGTGAAAGGTCTGGTCCCGACACCACGCCATGGTGGCCTCGAGCCCCTCCTCGAGCAACACAGTGGGTACGTATTGGAGCAATGCCTGAGCGCGCGTAATGTCGCCCTGTGAGTCTCGAACGTCGCCGACCCTCGCATTGGTGTAGTGTGGGGTCACGGTGCTGGCCGTCATCCCGCGCATGGTGTTGAACAGCACGTTGAGCGACACGCGACCGCCGCAGGTGACATTCATGACCCTGCCCGCGGCATCGGGGGAGACGCAGGCCCGCAGCGTGCCGTCGACCACATTCCGTACGTATGTGAAGTCTCGGGTCTGCTCTCCGTCGCCGTAAATCGTCGGTGGACGATTCTCGATCAAGCATCGTGCGAAGAGCGAGATCACCCCCGAATACGCCGACGCCGGGTCTTGACGGGGGCCGAACACGTTGAAGTATCGAACCGAGACCGTCTCCAACCCGTGCAGGTCGTAGAACAACCTGAGATACCCCTCGCCAGTCAGCTTCTGTAGCGCATAGGGTGACAACGGCTGCGTCGGCATGTCTTCGTGCTTCGGCAACAGCGCGCTATCTCCGTAGACCGCCGACGAACTGGCGAACACCAATCGCTTGATTCCATGCCGCTGGGCGGCCACGAGAACGCTCACCGTGCCCGCCACATTGGCGTGATTGGAGGACAGCGGGTCTTTGATAGACCGAGGCACGGACGGGATCGCAGCTAGATGCACGACGTAGTCGACCCCGGCGACCGCACCGTCGGCGGTCTTGGGGTCCGCCACGTCGCCAATGATCAGCTCGACCCCCTCAAGGTGGTCAAGATTCTCTCTCCGACCGGTCGAAAGATCGTCGACGACGCGAACTCGATCACCGCGCGAAACCAGTTCTTCGCAGATGTGTGACCCGATGAACCCGGCGCCGCCGGTCACGAGGTAAGTAGACATGTCTCGCGGTTGTCAGTGAGCTGGAAAGCTGCTTGGGTCAATCCCCGGTACGACCCGGAGGGCGTTCTCGTAGTACACCTTGCGCAGGATGTCGTCAGACAGCCCCAAGCCATACATCTTCCAGAATGCGTGGTAGCGCCGGTAGTAGTCGAAATACTCGTCGTTCGTCTCGAACGTCCGCCAGTAGTACGGAAATTCATCTGGCACATACGAGTCCTTGCCGAACAGCACTCGGTCAGAGTACTCCTCGAAGAACGCGCGTGCGGCCCGAGGCTGTCGTCCCAGTTCATAGAGAATCGCGCCCGTGCCTACCACCACGTTGGGCATCCGGTCGAGCATGGCGGCCAGGCGAGCCAGGTCGTTTGCGTGCCACGCCATGTGGGCGGCAATGAAGCGCGTGTTCGGATGCCGCAGAAACATCCGGTCGCGTTCCCCCATCATCGTGTCAAACGTCGGATACACATCCGACGGCATGCGACGTCCAGGGCGAAGGATCAGCTCAAGCCACCGCTCGTTGTGACGGTCGACCGGTTGGTAGAACTCGCTGGGCTCACCGGTGTGGATGAGCACCGGAATGTTGAGGCGTGCGCACATCTCCCACACCGGGTCCAGTTCAGGGTCGTCAACCGTGACCCGCTGTCCCTGCCCATCACGGACGCTGATCCCAAAGTTCTTGAACAGTTTCAGACCAACGGCCCCAGCCGCGACATCGCGTTCGAGCTGAGCCGCTGCCCGCTCGCCAAACCCAGGCGTCACACCCCCACCGAAATCGAGATTCGCAAAGAACACCATTCGCCCTGGATGGTCGCTCGCCTCGATGGCCTGGACGCCCCGGGACAACGCGTCACCCGACCCGCCGCTCAGATTCACCAGGACCTGCAGGTTCAGCTGGTCCATCTCCCCGACAATGGTGTCCCAGCGGGCGCCCGAGACTCCGGGCCGGTGATGGCTGTGCACATCCACGACCGGAAACTTCGCGCGCGGCACGGGATGCTCCGGCACCACGAGGGTCGATCGCGGCGTGTAGTCCTCAACACTGAGCGACTCTTCCGCCCCCCCGCGACCACTCTGCGCCGCCAGCGAACCAGCCACGCCAATCAGCACGACCAGGCCAACCAATATGAGTCCGCGGCGCATCATGAGTCCCCCTTCCAGCGTTCGTCGTTCACACCGCCGCCTCTCTCGCACCAAGGGTCCACACGAACCGCCGTGCCCTCGCCAGCCCCGACCGGAGTCCGGACCAACGCCCCGTTGTGCCGAAGCGCCCAACTCGAAACGGCGAGCACCTGCGAGCCCGCGAGGCAGCGGAGCGGGGCCCCGGGGCCCCCGCAAGCGCCGAGCCGGGGTCTGGAGCAGAGCCCCAGCCAATAAAGGATCCGCCGCAGAAGGACGATAAGCCGAATTCTGTACCCGGATTCCCGCCCAAAGGCGGTTCACCAAGCGACGACCATTCCTCTAGCCCCGCCATCACTGGCGGGATCAAGCAACCTACCCGGAGGCTTCGGACGGGCCGCCCTATAACGCCTCCCTATTTGGTCTTGCTCCGTGCGGGGTTTAGCCTGCCATTCACCTTACGGCAAACGCGGTGCGCTCTTACCGCACCATTTCACCCTTACCCGCCCTCGCCCTTACGGGCCAAGGCGGGCGGTATATTTTCTGTGCCACTTTCCTTCAGGTCGCCCTGACCGGGGATTACCCGGCGCACTGCCCTCTGGAGTTCGGACTTTCCTCCCCGCGACCCATACCGGGTGTGTCGCGCGGCGGTCGTCTGTCCCTCTACGGCGGATTGTCAAAGAGCTCACCGGACCATGTTCGATGGCCCGGCGGCACAACTGGATAACTGGAGCGGTTATCCGTCACCGTCCTGTCTGATCTGGTATTGCTCGAGCTTCTTGTACAAATTACTCCGCGGGGTATCGATGACTTCCGCGGTTTTGGAAATGTTCCAACCGTGTTCGCGCAACTTCTCGACGAGGAACTCCCGTTCGACCACCTCTTTGAACTCGCGCAAGGTCGACGCGTGAGGGACCGCGGGCTCGCTGACGCCGCGACGTGGCCCGCTCCGCAACACGTCGGCAACCTCCGCCTCACCGATCGTCTCGCCCTCGCTCATCACCATCAAGCGTTCGACGGTGTTGCGCAACTCCCGCACGTTACCGCGCCATCGCTCGCGCGTCAGGAGGTCAACCGCGGCGGGTGTAAAACGCTTCGGACGGAAGTTGTTCTCACGACAAAACAGGTCGGCGAAGTGTGCGACGAGCCGGGGAATATCCTCGCTGCGATCACGCAACGGCGGCACCCGGATCGGAATAACCCGCAGCCGAAAATACAGATCCTCCCGAAACATCTCCTTGTCGATCGCCTCTTCGAGATCTCGGTTGGTCGCGGCAATCACTCGCGCATCCACCTTGATCGTCCGAGCCGACCCCAGACGTTCAACCTCTCCCTCTTGCAGAACCCGGAGCACCTTGGCCTGCGTCCGCAGACTCATGTCACCAATTTCGTCAAGGAAGATGGTACCGCGATCGGCCTGCTCGAACTTTCCGATTTGCTTCTGCGTGGCACCGGTGAAGGCGCCCCGTTCATGCCCGAACAGTTCTGACTCGATCAGTTCCTCGGGGAGCGCGGCGCAGTTGACCTGCACAAATCGTTCGCGCCCCCGGCGGCTGTTTCGGTGAATGGCACGAGCCACCAACTCCTTCCCGACGCCGCTCTCTCCCTGAATGAGCACCGTGCTATTGGTTGGCGCGGCCCGGGCAATGTCATCGGTTACTTTCTGCAACGCCGCGCCGGCCCCGATCATTTCATGCCTGATCTCGGCCAACGCGCGGTACGAGCTCACCTCGGTCTTGAGTCGATACTGTTCCAGCGCGTTCCGGATGTTCAGCTTGAGGACGTCACCCTCGAACCCCTTCTCGAGGAATGTGAACGCGCCTTGTTTCGTCGCCTCGACCGCGGTGCTGATCGTTCCGTGCCCGGAAATCACGATGACCGGCACGGTGTCACCGCGCTCTCGCATCCGACGCAGCACCTCCAACCCGTCCATGCCTGGCATCTTGACGTCCAGGAGCACCAGATCCGGACTGTCGGCCGCAGCCCGGTCGAGCCCTTCCTGACCGCTCCGCGCAAACAGGCAGGTATAGCCTTCATACTCGAGGGTCAGTTTGATCGCCTCGCGCACGCCCTCGTCGTCGTCAACGACTAAAATCCGCTCGTTCATTGATCAGCCATTATAAGTTGGCGGAACGCGGCCTCGTCCAACGTGGGCACCCCGAGCGTCTCGGCCTTTGCCAATTTCGAGCCGGGGTCTGCGCCGAACACGACACCGCGCGTCTTCCGGCTCACCGAACCGGTCACCTTGCCGCCTAGAGCCTCGACGGCCTGCGTCGCGGCCTCCCGTGACATGGTGGTGAGCGTGCCGGTGATGACAAACGTCTGGCCAGACAACGTCTGCTCCGTCAGGTCGGCCGGGTCGCGACGTTCGGCATCCATCCGCACCCCGGCGGCCCCCAGTTGTTCCAGCAACGTTTGGTTGCGTGGATCATCAAGAAATGCGCGGACCGATTCAGCCACGATCGGCCCGACCCCGTCGATCGCTTCCATCTCGTCGACCGAGGCGGTCAGGAGCCCCACCAGGCCACCAAATCGACCAGCCAGCAGGCCCGCGGCACCCTCGCCAACATGTCTGACTCCCAGACCGAACAGGACCTGCGCAAACCCCCGCGTCTTGCTCGCCTCGATCTCGGCCGACAGGTTCGCCGACGACGTTGCCCCCATCCGCTCCAGGCCAGCCAGCGCCTCGGTGGTCAAGCCGTACAGGTCGGCGGCACCGGTGACCAGTCCCCGATCCACGAGCTGGTTCACCAGCGACTCGCCCAGCCCCTCAATGTTCATCGCGCGCCGTCCGGCGAAATGCAGCAGGCCACGACGGATTTTCGCAGGGCATTGATTGTTGGGACATCGCCACACGACCTCATCGTCGCCTCGCTCGAGCGTGGTGTCGCAGGCCGGACAGGCCGTTGGCATGCTGAACGGGACCGGCGCATCGGCGCCCGTCGGACGCCGCCCGAGGATCGGTTTTACCACCTTCGGGATGATGTCACCGCCCTTCTCCACCAGCACATAGTCACCGGCGCGCACGTCCTTGCGGGCCACATCATCCGCATTGTGCAAGGTGGCCATCTGCACCGTCGTGCCAGCCAGTTGCACGGGATCGAGCACGGCATACGGTGTCACCGCGCCGGTGCGGCCCACATTGACGTCGATTCGCAGCAACCGGGTGGTCGCTTGCTCTGCGGGAAATTTGAAGGCCATCGCCCAGCGCGGGAACTTCGCGGTCTGCCCGAGGCGGACGCGGTCGACCAATCGGTCGACTTTGATGACAACCCCGTCAGTCCCGAACGGCAGCGCGTGGCGTGCGTCGGCCCATGTTCGGCAGTATTCGATGGCCTCGCCGATACCCCGGCAACGACGCCAGTGCCGATCGACCGGCACTCCCCAAGCCGTCAGCCGCTCCAGCACGACAGCGTGCCCAGACAGTCCCGCCCGAGGGTCGTCCGTCGAGAAGACGGGTATGTCCGACGCGTCATCACGTCGGGGGGCAGTTTTCGTATCACCCTGCGATGCACCCGGCAGTGCAACCAAAGGTTCAACCGGCGTCTCAACC
>CAWWAF010000132.1:0-9026 GCA_963934795.1 uncultured bacterium | reverse complement strand
GGGCAAGTCGACGCGGCTCGCCTGACGTTCGGCGAAGTAGCTGAGGACGGCATCAGCCACTTTCGCGCCGAGCACCGGGACCAGTTCCTCGCGGGTCGCGCGACGAATACTGGCGACGCTGCCGAACTGCGTCAACAGGACGCGACGGCGCCGCGCGCCGACCCCTGGAATGTCGTCCAATTCCGACCTAAAATCACGCTTGGTGCGGGCCGCCCGATGGTATGTCACGGCAAACCGGTGAGCCTCGTCCCGTATTTGCTGTAACAGCAGGAGCGCGGGGCTGTTGGTCTCGAAAATGATCGGCTCGGCGGCATCCCGGGTGAACACCAGTTCTTCTTTCTTCGCCAGGCCGACGGCGACGATGTTTGACTGCCCGAGCGTGGCAAACGCCTCGTAGGCGGCTGACAGTTGCCCCTTCCCACCGTCGATCACGACCAGGTCCGGCGGCGGTGCGCCATCGTCCAACAGTCGACGGTAACGCCGTGCGACCACCTCGCGCATCGCCGCGAAGTCGTCGAGCAACCGCGGCTCCACCGCCGCATCACCGCCCCCCCCCGTTGTGCCGCCAGCGGTCCGACGGCGTTTACGCGACCCGCGCGGGCTGGCGGGCTCCTCCGGCGGTGTGCGCGTCGGGCCCCAGTCTCCGCCCCGCACACGAAATTTGCGGTAGGCCTTCCTCGTCATCCGCCCGTCTTCGCAGACGACCATCGAGCCCACCGTCTCGCTGCCCTGGATGGTCGAGATGTCGAAGCACTCGATCCGCCGCGGCAAGCCCGGCAACCCGAGGGCGGCCCGCAGTTCGTCCAGCGCGGCCCCGCGGGCCATCGCCTCGTCGCTGTACCGCGTGCGGTATCCCAGCACCGCGTTGCGTGTCGCCAAGTCGAGCAGACCGCGCTTATCTCCTCGCTGCGGAACCGATATCCGTACCTTGCGACCGGCCGCCTGCGCCAGCCAATCCTCGACCTCCTGGCGGTCGTCGATCTCGACCGGTAGGTGCACCTCGGGAGGCGCCACTCTCACCGCGTAGAACTGCTGGACGGCGGCCTGCACGGTTTCCTCGGTGCTGGGCGCCTCGCCCCCCAATTCACCCGCCACGGCATCTGTCACCAATTCGACGCGCTCAATCACCCGGCCGCCCCGCATCTGGAACACTTGAACGACCGCACCAGCGGGCCCGGTCTTCACGCCGAACGCGTCGCGGTCGCCCAGGCGGACGCTGGACATCTTTTGCTGCCGGTCGCGCAGGGTCTCGACGGTCTTGATGGCATCGCGGGTCTGGGCCGCCTCTTCGTATCGCAGCGCGTCCGACGCGGCCGCCATCTGGGCCTTCAGCTTCCGCACGAGTTCGTCGTTCCGCCCATCGAGAAACATCCGCGCATGCTCTACCGCCTCGGCATACTGTTCCTGGGTGCAGAGTTCTTCAACACACGGGGCCACGCAGCGCTTGATGTCGTATTCCAGACAGGCGCGATCACGACGCCCGGTGATGACCTCGTTGCAGGACCGGACGCCAAACAGTTTGTGCGTCAGCGACATCGTCTTCCGGGCCAGTGTCGCCGGTAGGAACGGCCCCGCATAGTAGTTACCGTCGCGGGCGACCCGACGCGCCACCATCACGCGCGGGAAGGCTTCGGCCGTGGTCAACTGCAGGTAGGGGTAGTTCTTGTCGTCGCGCAGCAGGATGTTGAATCGTGGCATCCGCTGCTTGATCAGGTGGCTTTCGAGGGCCAGGGCTTCCACCAACGAATCCGTGACAATGACCTCCAGGCGGATCACCTCGTCGAGCAAGGCGTTGGTCTTCGGGCTGGACCCATACGCACTCAAGTAGCTCCGAACCCGGTCCCGCAGGGCCCTCGCCCGGCCGATATAGATCGTCTCGCCGGCCGCGTTGGAGTAGAGGTAGACTCCTGGCTGCTCCGGCAAACGACTGATCTGAGCCTTGAGATCGCGAATGGCCATGGGCTACACTGCGTGAATCGTACCGGCAGTGGGGCGAGTCCTGGCAGGGACCCAGCCGGCTCGTGCACCCCCAACGACATTATACCGGCCGTCAGCCGGCCTGGTTTTCCTATCTATGACGTTTACTGGCGCGATTGGCGCCGCCTGCATGCTCCCGCTCCGCGCCATCATTAGCGTGTGCGTGGCGCTCAGAATCCACCCCAATATGCTCACGCTGACTGGCGTGATCATCAATTTCTGGGCCGCCTGGCAATTCGCCATAGGCGAATTCATCTTGGCCGGGTTCATCATGCTCGGCGGCAATATCTTCGATTTCATCGACGGCAAGGTGGCCGACGCAACCGACACGAAGTCGGATTTCGGCGGTTTCTGGGACTCGGTCATGGACCGATTCTCTGACCTGTCGCTGTTCGTGGGGGTCATCTACCTGTACTCGGAGCTGGGCCGCACAGACTACGTCATGGTCGCCGCGCTCGCGATGATTTTCTCGGTCATGACCAGCTACACCCGGGCGCGCGCCGAATCGATTATCGAGAAGTGCAAGGTCGGGTTCATGGAGCGGCCCGAACGGATCGTGCTGGTGATGATCGGCGCCTTCACCAACCGGATGAGCGGCATCCTCTGGGTCATCCTCGTGCTATCGGTTGTGACGGTGGTCGACCGCATCTATTTCACGTGGCGCGCGCTCAAGCAGCAGGAGGCCAGCCCGGCCTGGTTGGGCACCTCGATTGTGACCCTCCCCCTCCGCGCGGTCTGGCATGCCCTGTACTGGACCTTCGACCGCGCCACCTGGCAATACGACCTCATGGTCATCGCCATCCTCGCGTTCGTCTGGCTCGTCCCACCCGGATGGATCGGCGACCCCACCGCGAGTGGTCCGGGGTTCATCGGCATCGTCATGGACTGGTTGCCCTAGGCCGACTGCCTGACCCAGGGCCGTCCCTCAGGCGGCTAGGGTGCCCAGGTCGCGCCGCGGGTGGGTTGCACCGCAGGCGGCTCGTGGCGCTCGAGCATCTGACGCCGCACGACACCGCCATACACGTTGCCAAAGGTGTCGACACCAATTCCCTCAGCCCCGCTATGGGCCATGTCCTGAGACTCGATGTCCTCCAGGAAATAGTGCACCTGACCGGTTCGGGCACTCCCAATGCGAATGCCCTTCTTCCAGCCCGGATTGTCCGGTCCCCATGACTCAGAGTCCGCCACGTAGATGGTGTCGGTGTGGTCGATATAGACGCCACTGGGACGTCCGAACTGCTGCCACTGGTCGATATATCCGCCGTCCTGGTCCCAAATCATCAGACGGTTGTTGTCGCGATCGGCGATAAACAGTCGCCCCTCCGTGTCGATCGCAATCGCATGGGGCGCGCTGAGCTGTAGGTGCCCTTGGCCGGTCATCCCGTAGCGGGCCACGAGCGTCCCGTCGCTGGAGAACTTCGACAGCCGAGCGTCCGGTCCGTTCTTGAGGTGTCCCTCCGTAATAAAAATAGTCCCGTCCTTTGCCACCGCGACATCCGTCGGTTCGCGGAGGTGTCTCGGGCCATCACCAGCCACACCAGACTCTCCGATTGTCATCACCAACTCTCCGGTCGGACTGAACTTCCGGACGACATGTCCGCCGGGCGCAGCGCCGCGACCGACATCGGCGGTCCACACGAACCCCGCATGGTCGACATGGAGCCCATGCGGAAATGCGGTCAGTCCTTCGCCCCAGGTGGCGAGGCGCCGGCCGGTCTCAGGATCGAGCTTCACGATGGGCGGTTCAGAGCGGCCGACACAGGAGTTGGAGCGGCATCGGTGCAGCACGTACAGGTTGCCGTCGGGTCCACCCTCCGCCCCGATGACCGCGGCCCACTCGCCGTCATTGCCTACCGGCGGTTCACCGAACGGCTCGATACGGGTGTAGGGATTGGGTCGATCGTTGCTATCGGCGATGGGGCCGTAGGCCGCCACCAGCCGCTGGAGCAGCATGATGACCGTGCTGTCGAAGGCTTCGTTGGTGATGGGACGGTCGATGTTCGGGTTCTGTCGAACCGGCGTCGGTGGTGGCGGCTGGGCCGACGCCGCGCCCGCGTCGAGCAGCAACACCAGGACACCCAGACCGAAGGCCCGCCCGACCGCGTTCAGACACGTGGCGTTCATGGCTCTGTTCCTCCTTCAGACAACGCACTGACGAGCCGGCGGCGCGGTCTGGCTCAGACCACGCCCCGCTCGTCGCCGCCGAGGTCGAATCCCTTGCCCGTGAAATGAATGTCGTGTGCGGCGATCTTGTCGCGCAGCAGCCGGCGCACCTCGCCGAACCGTTCCTGCGGCACATCGAGATGCCGGACGATTTTTCTCGTGCGATGGATGAGCACCAAGGTCAAGTCCTCGTCCTCACGCCAGGAGAGCCCGCCGATTTGTGTGTAGGGCACGAAGCCGTGCTGGGACCAAATTCCGTCTTCATAGAACCCGTGCCCGACCCGCAGACTGAGCGGGAACGCGTAGGCGTAGTAGATGAACATCATCCCCTCGCCGAACGCGTCGAAAGGCGGACGCTGCTGCATCGCCAGTTTGAAGAACACCAGGGCGCCGAAGACCAAGCCCAACGCCAGCGAAATGCCGTACGAGCGGGGTCGTCGACCCGTCCAAGTCAACTGCGCGCTCGAACGGACGCGTAGGAAGCGGATGAACTGAGCCAGCAAACGCAGATTGACGAGGAAGAATCCGGCGCCCAGGACAAGCAACGCGTTCGGGAGAAGGTCGGCAGCCATGGCTCGAGGAACCAGCTCCGCGCGATGCCCCTGGCTAGGCCCGCGACTGATAGTCGCCCGTCTCGGTATTGACCCGCACGGTGTCACCGTCGCTGATGAACGGCGGCACCTGCACCACCAGCCCGGTCTCAAGGGTGGCCGGCTTGAGCTGGGCGTTCGCGGTGGCCCCTTTGATCGCGGGCGCCGTCTCCCGCACCTTGAGATCGACCGTCAATGGCAGGTCCAGCCCCACCGGTGCCCCCTCGAACAAGGAGACCTTGATGGTCGCGTCCGGGAGCAGGTAGTTCACCGAGTCACCCAGGCTCTCAACGGTCATCTCGATCTGGTCGTAGGTTTCCAGATCCATGAAGTGGAAGGTCTCGCCGTCGCGATAGCTGAACTGCATTTCGCGCTCATCCAACGTCGCACGCTCCAAGACATCGGCCGACCGAAATTTGTGGTCGAGCTGCGTGCCCGCCCGCACGTTGCGGAGCTTGACGGAGACGAATGCCTTTCCCTTGCCGGGGCTGACGTGAATCATCTCAAGGACACGATACAGCTCGCCCTTCATCTTGATCAGGTTGCCCTTGCGCAGGCGTGTCGCTTGAATGGTGTCCATGAAAATTTAACGAGTGCGTCGTGACCGGTGCCCGTCCACGGGGATGTCTGAGAAACCGCGCGATCGTACCATAGGTCCGCCTTCGGTCGCGCCTACGCTGCGGGTTACACCGGCTCGTCGGCGTAGACGCGGGACCGACCGTGCTCGAGGACCGGCCGCAGGTAGCGACCGGTGTGTGACCCCTCGGCCAGGGCAATCTGCTCGGGGGTGCCCTCAGCTACGATCCGCCCACCGTCCGCCCCACCTTCGGGGCCCAGATCGATGATCCAGTCGGCGGTCTTGATGACGTCAAAATTGTGTTCGATGACCAACAGGCTGTTGCCCGCCTGGAGTAGCTTCCGGAAGGCCGCCAGCAGCTTGGCGATGTCATCGAAGTGCAGGCCGGTGGTGGGCTCGTCGAGGATATACAGCGTGCGGTCGGTCTTACGGGTCGAGAGATGCGACGCAATCTTCACGCGTTGCGCTTCCCCGCCGGACAGCGTCGTCGCCGGCTGCCCCAGTCGCAGATACCCCAATCCGATCTCGTCCAAGACCTGGAGCCGCCGCACCACCTTGGGCGACGCGCTGAAGAACGAGAGTGCTTCCCGCACTGTCATCTGCAGCACCCGATCGATGCTGGCGCCGCGATACGCCACGTCCAGCACCTGCGGCTTGTAGCGCCGTCCCTCGCACTCATCGCACGGCACAAAGACGTCAGCCAGGAACTGCATCTCGACCTTCACGACCCCTTCCCCGTCGCAGCCGTCGCAGCGCCCGCCGGGCACGTTGAACGAGAAATGGCTGGCTGTGAGCCCATTGGCTCTGGCGTCCTTGGTATTGGCGAACAGCTCGCGAATGGGGTCAAACGCCTTCAGGTAGGTCACCGGGTTTGAGCGTGGAGTGCGCCCGATCGGGGTCTGGTCCACCAGCGTGACGTCCGACACCAGTTCGGCGCCCTCGAATCGTTCGTGCGCGCCGACCGGCTTGTCCCACGCCCCCTTGGCCCGCTTCACCGCCGCGTAGATGACATCGTGCACCAGCGTGGACTTGCCTGACCCACTGACCCCGGTGACACAGGTCAGGGTGTTCAACGGAATCTGCACGTCAATCTGTTGCAAGTTGTGCTGGCTGGCCCCCGTGACGCTGAGGCTCAACGGCGGGTGCTTCCGTCGCGTCGCGGGAATCGGAATCTGCAGGTCGCCGCGCATGTACTTCGCCGTGAGCGATTGCGGTTCCCGCATCAGACTCTCGAACGGACCGACATGAATGACGCGGCCGCCGCGTTCTCCAGCCCCCAGGCCCATGTCGACCACGACATCGGCCATGCGAATGGTCTCGGCGTCGTGTTCCACCACCAGCACCGTGTTGCCCTGGTCGCGCAGTTGGCGAAGAATCGCAATCAACCGTTCGTTGTCCCGTGAATGCAATCCGATCGACGGCTCGTCCAGCACGTAGAGCGTGCCGACCAGCGCGGAACCGAGCGCCGTCGCCAAGTTGATCCGCTGCGCCTCACCGCCAGACAGCGTCGACGACAGTCGATCCAGGGTCAGGTAATAGAGGCCCACGTTTTGCAGAAACGAGAGGCGCCGGGTAATCTCCGACACGACACGGTGCGCCACGGTCTGCTGCGCCTCGGTCAGTTCGAGACTGTCGAAGAACTCCGCCGCCTCGCCAACCGTCAGGGCACAGACGGTATCCACCGTACGCCCTCCCACGAAGACGTCTCGTGCCTCGCGCCGGAGTCGCGTGCCCGCGCACTCCGGGCAGCTCATATATCCACGGTAGCGGCTCAGAAACACCCGCACGTGGACCTTGTATTTCTTCCGCTCCAACCCGCGGAAGAAGCCTTGTATGCCTTTGTAGTCTGAGCCGTTGCCTTCGACGATGAACGCGCGCTCCGTCTCCGTCAACTCGCACCACGGCGTCGTCAGCCGCACGTCGGCCGCACGGGCCGCCCGCTTCAGGTCCACCAGATGCGAGCGGTGCTGCGGCTTGGTCCACGGGTCGATCGCGTTCTGTTGAATGGACTTGTTCTGGTCCGGCACGACCAGGTTCAAATCAAGCTCAATGACGTTGCCGAATCCGTGGCAGGTGGGACAGGCTCCAAATGGGCTATTGAACGAGAACAGCCTGGGCTGCGGCACCTCGTAGACAATGCCGCAGGCACGGCACTCGAATCGCTCGCTGAACCGATGCACCACCGGCGCCTCGGTCGCTCCCGCACTACTGACCTCAACCGCGAACGCTGTCCCGCCGCCTTCCACATACGCCGTCTCCACCGAGTCCGTCATGCGGCCCAGCAGGTCGGGCCCGACGACTAAGCGGTCGACAACCACCTGCAGCGTCGTCGCGTCGACCAACGCGCTCGGGTCAATGTCGTCGAACCCCACCGCCTGACCGTCGACCACGAGACGACCGAAGCCGCGTTTCCGCAATGAGCGCGTCGCCGCCTCAATCGGCGACAGCGGCTCGGCTGTCTCATCCGTCGCGCTGTCGTCCGTCGCGGCTACCTCGCCCTCATCGACCAGCGGGAAATCGAACCCCAACAACAGCCGGGTGCCCGCAGGCAACGCCAGGAGCTGTGTCGCCGCGACCTCGGCAGACTCCCGAATCACCTCCGTGCCGCACTGGCGACACACCGTCCGCCCCACTCGGGCGAACAGCAGCCGTACATAGTCGTGAATCTCCGTCGTGGTGCCCACGGTCGATCGCGGGTTCCGCACGCTGTTCTTCTGGCGAATCGCGATGGCCGGACACACGCCGTCGATCTGGTCGATGTCCGGTTTCTCCATCCGCTCGAGAAACTGCCGTGCGTACGCTGATAGCGATTCCACGTAACGGCGCTGGCCCTCGGCGTAGATCGTGTCGAACGCCAGAGACGACTTGCCTGACCCGCTCACCCCGGTCACGACGATCAGCTTGCCCTTGGGCAGCGTCAGATCGACGTTCTTCAGGTTGTGCGTGCGAGCACCCTTGATAACGAGGTGGCCGTTCCGGCCGGCGGGGACGTCTGCCATGACAACTGGTCTGCCGCGAGGAATGTGGCGAATCTCGGCGCCACAGTAACTTCCCAGTGTACTGCGGCGGCCCAGACCCGTCCAACCGGTATACTGGCCGCCACCGACCGCCGCGAACAAGGATCTCCATGGAACTGCATGTCAAGGTGCTTGCTGTGCTCTATCTCGTCTACGGCGCCTTCGGGTTGGTCATGGCGGTCCTGATGCTGTTGGCATTCGGTGGCGTGACCGGTCTTGTTGGCCTGGCCGCCGTCAATGAGCCAGAGGCGCTCCTGGCCATCCCCGTCATTGGCGCGCTTGGCACCATGATCGTCGGGTTCATGCTGCTGATGTCGGTACCGCGCATCCTGGCCGGCTTCGGACTCCTCGGTCACCGGCCCTGGGCCCGCATCCTGGCCGTGGTCCTCTCAGCCCTCGGCCTCGTCAACATCCCGTTTGGCACGGTGCTCGGGGTGTACGGACTGTGGGTGCTCTTGTCACGCGCGACCGGCCCCCTCTTTGGCATCGAGCCGACCGCCACCGGAGACCCACTGCGGGCGTCTCCGCCGTCCTCCTAGGCGCGACCCACGACCGGTCCGCGGGGGTGTCCTGTGCTACGATCTCTCGGTTGAGCCCTCTCCGCAGGGCGCATCCCTCCCAGGCCGGCGTAGCTCAGTTGGTAGAGCAGCTGATTCGTAATCAGCAGGTCAGCAGTTCGAGTCTGCTCGCCGGCTCCATTTT
>CAWWAF010000131.1:0-9107 GCA_963934795.1 uncultured bacterium | reverse complement strand
GGGAACTTTGCAAGGAGCACAGACGATGACAACCAAGCAGAACGACGCAGTGGCACTGACCGAAGAGCAGTTGGACGGAGTGAGTGGGGGGCCGCACTACGGTGATTGGAACGGATCCCGCCACAATGTGATGCAGCGGTCAAACTCGACTATGGACACGGGCCGTAGGCCTTCGTTTGTTTCTATTTCTCCGGTCCCAAATCCTACTGCGTTTGTTTCTATTTCGCCGATCCCAACTCCTATCCCTTAGCCTCGCGCCAACGCACCCCACCGTTCCGCCCTCCCCCTTCCCACGCGTGGATCCGGGGGGAGGGCGCTCTTCTACCGCGGATGTGATTTCAGAGCCTGATGAACAGCAAGTTCGAATGAACGGGTCCACAGCGGCTTACGGCTCACGCGGGTGCGCCGCGTCTCACTCGCGGGCGAGGCGTTCGACTTCGATGCTCTCCTCCGAGGTCGCGTCGTCAGCGGCGAGGTCGCGCCCCTTGATCGAGCCGAAGGATGCCCCCGCAGAGCTACGTGGCAGAAAGCTCGACCGGGCACCGAGCTTGGCTCGGTGCCCGGAAAGCTCTAGAATGGCTTGTCGCTAGAGCAAGATTTAGCACCTTAAAAACTGCGCAATTTAAACCAATGACAAACCCAGACGAAAAACCCGCTAAAGAGTCCCAACAATCTGAGGACATGGATGACGAGATATCAAGTGATGAACTGAGAGATTTTGTTGGTGGTGTTTTAGAGATAACGACCACGGATGATCAAACAATTAGATGGAACGTTGATGGACAAGACACCCTTTCATACAATCATCTGGACGGCTCAACTAGAACAGTGAAAGTTGCCAAGATAAGACGACTTAAAAAGTGAGAGCATCGTCTTCGGCTGCAACTCCAACCACGAGGCCCCTATGGAGACGCCCATTCTACCGCTAGCAGGCAGGGGGGTTCAATCGTGAGGCTTGTGCCTAGTGCGGCGGTGCGCTGCACTACTCGCAGACGGTGCCATCATTTTCGCGGTCGTTCATGTAGCGATACGCCGGATGACCGCGTCGTACGGGCGCCCAGTTTCAACATGCATCGGGCACAACGGACGCCGGACCGTGCCAGACGCGGGTCGGGTCCGGAGAGGATGCTGGGGATACCGTACGGGTGCATGGCTATTCATGCCGACTGCCGCTGTGACCCTATTTTCCAGCCGATGATGTGAGTGAGCCGCTATCGACTCTACTGATACAGTCCACTAACCGTCAATCTCGAAGACCTCCACCCGACCTGACCGGCCGCGCAGACTCTGTATTCCGAGGGGCCGCGCCGAAACTTGCTCTCGGACCCGATCAAAGGTGGCGCGGCCGATCACGATCTGACCGGGGGAGGCTATCTCGGACTGCATGCGCGAGGCGGTATTGACGACGTCGCCGAGCACGGTGTATTCCCGCCGTTTCGGCGACCCGATGTCTCCGGCCATCACCAGGCCGCTATTGACCGCGATGCGCACCAAGAGCGGGTCCCCCCCCCGGTCGCGGTTCAGTTCCCTCATCCGCCGGCGGATACCTATCGCGGTCCGCACGGCGCGAAGATGGTGGTCCGGCTGGTCGAGCGGCGCGCCGAACACGGCGAGCACTGCGTCACCGATGAACTTGTCAAGTGTGCCGTTCTGCTCGAACACCGCCTCGCTCATGCTCGCCAGGCAGCCGTTCAGCAGCCCCGCCACCTCGGCGGGCGAGAGCTTCTCAGAGCGAGTCGTGAAACCCACCAGGTCCGCGAACAGGAGGCTCACATCGCGCTCCTGCGCTAAGAACGGAGCGTTGCCTTCGCCATCGGTGTTTATGATCTGCTCGACGACCGCCGGCGAGTGGTACCGCTGCAACCGTTCCCGGCGTTGGGTTTCCACCAGCACCCGTTCGGTCAGACGGGCCCGCTCAATCGCGACCGCGGCGTAGTTCGACAACGCCGTGAACAGATCCAGGTCCGCCTCGGAGAACCGGCCGACATCCGGGCTGTCCGCATACAAGATGCCGATGACGTCGGTCCGGTTCCACAACGGTGCGCACATGAACGCCCGGATGTTCTGGATGCTGATGCTTTCGCCCCCGACGAGCCGTTTGTCCAGCTGGGCGTTGGCCGCCAGCAGCGCGACCCGGTCCGCCATGACCCGGTTGACGATGGTCTGGCTGATCGTCACGTGGGTTGGATCGAGGGCATCGCGTTGTCGGACGACACGCGGGGTCAGCGGCTCGTCGCCGCCGCCCAGCAACAGGAAGCAGCGGTCCGCCGGAACACCGTCGAAGACCAGCTGGACCACGCGCTCGAGCATCTCGGACAGACTGTCGGTCTCGACCAGCAGTCGACCGACATCGGCGAGCAGCGTCAGGAGACGTCCCGCATCGACACTGGCTTCCACGGGTCCGACTGAATCCAGCTGGACCACGGAGCGATAAACGGTAGCGTCGTCGTCGAGCACGAACTGGTCATCGGTGAGCGAGAGGTGCTCCTCAAGCGATTCGTGAACCCGGACGGCAAGCTGACCGAGCGTGATGGTGTCCCCGTCGGCTAGCTCGACCCGGGTGGCGGCGACCCCGTTCCGGTAGGTGCCGTTGCGGCTACCGAGGTCCAGAAGCACACAACCATCGTGTGACGTCTCGAACACGGCGTGGCGCCTTGAGATGCTGACGTCGTCGATCAGCAGGTCGCATTCCGGCGACCGGCCCACGAAGGTCTCGCCCGGGCACAGCTGGTGGCGCCGCGGGGTGCCGTTCTCGGTGTAGTTCAGCGTGAACATCGGTCCTCCACGTCGCCGGGTTGGCCGCAGGTCAATATGCTATCGTAGCCCTGTTCCGCTCCCCGCATGGGAGCGTCTCGTGTCTCGCATGGCACAACATCCCGCCCTGGAAAGTAAGATCGTTTGCGTTCGGACCGCGCCTCGGCGGTAGCCGCCTCGACCCGGGCACGGAAGGGATTGCTGATGCTGACGTCCCACGGAGTGACCCACACCGGTCACGCGCGCAAGACCAACGAAGACATCCTGCTGGTCGTTCTCGACCTGGGGCTGTTCCTAGTGGCCGACGGCATGGGCGGGCCCACCGGCGGCGAAGTGGCCGTCCGTCTGACGGCCGACACGGTCCATTCGTTCGTCGCGCGCAGTCGGGATGGGGGCAAATGCACCTGGCCGCTCGGCATCGACCCCGGTTCCTCGTTTGCGGCCAACCGGCTACGCACCGCGGTCCAGCTAGCGAACCGGCGCGTGTTCCGTGAAAGCGAGCACCGGGACGATTACACCGGCATGGGCAGCACGGTGGTCGCGGCGCTCATCGACGACGACCGGATGGCGTTCGCGGGTGTTGGAGACAGCCGCGTCTACGCCTATGCGGTCGCCGGTCTCACCCAGCTCACCACCGACGACTCCTGGGTCACCACCATGCTTGCTCGCGACCCTGAGGCCGACGCGGCGAGCCTTGCCATACATCCGATGCGGCACGTGCTAACCAACGCGATCGGCGCCCGCGAGGAGACTGAGATGGAGATCGGGGAGCGGGTGCTCGTCGACGGTGAGGTACTGCTGCTCTGCAGCGATGGGCTGCATGGCGGTCTGAACGACGAGACGCTCGCGGGCATCATGGGCAGCGGCGTGGAGGTGGCGGCGGCCGCGCAACAGCTGCGCGACGCGACGCTCGATCGAGGCGGGAACGACAATATCACGGCGTTGCTGTTGAGACGGACCGCATGACCGAGCACGACGACGACGTCACCCTGCCGCTGCGGAAACCGCCGTCGGCCCCCGCCAAGCGGCTGGGGCGCTACGAGCTGCTGGACCGGCTCGGCAAGGGCGGCATGGGCATCGTCTACCGGGCCCGGGACACAAAGCTGGACCGGCCGGTCGCGGTGAAGATGTTGTTGGGGGATCTCGAAGGAGACGACGAGACTCGGGAGCGGTTTATCCGCGAGGCTCGGGCGGCGGGCGAGCTCAACCATCCCAACATCATCAAGATCTACGACTTCGGCGAGGACGGCGGGCACGCCTTCATCACCATGGAGCTGCTTGAGGGCGCCAACCTCAACGAGTTCCTCAAGGAGCGGCCGGACCTCGCGCTCGACCGCAAGCTGCAGATCATGACCGGGGTATGCGAGGGGCTGGCCTTCTCGCACTCACGGTCGATCATCCATCGCGACCTCAAGCCGGCCAATCTGTTCATCACCAAGGACCGTCAGGTGAAGGTGTTGGATTTCGGTCTTGCACGGATCGCCTCGTCCAAGCTGACACACACCGGGCTCGTATTCGGCACCCCCGACTACATGTCACCCGAGCAGGTGCGCGGCAAGGTAGTCGACGCACGGTCGGACATCTTCTCGCTGGGCGCGGTGTTCTATCAGGTGCTCACCGGGCGCAAGCCGTTCGCGGCCAAGGCGTTGCCGGAAGTGATGCGCAAGGTGCTCACCGAAAAGCCGGCGCCGCTGACGCATGCCGAGGCGCCGCCCTCGCTCGCCCGAGTCGTCACCCGAGCGCTCCAGAAGGATCCGCTCAAGCGGTATCAGAAGGTCGAGGAGCTGCTGGCGGACCTGCGTAGCGTCGACCCCGACGAGCCGCCGGACACGGCCTCGCCGGAAGGTGACCCGCGGCAGATCGACCGGTATCAGATTCTCGAGCGGGTCGGACGGGGTGGGATGGGGGTGGTCTATCGCGCCCGCGACCCGGTGCTCGACCGCGACGTGGCGATTAAGAGCCTGCCGGTCGACTTCGGTGTCAACCAGGACGCCCGGGCCCGGTTCCAGCAGGAGGCGCGCGCGGCGGCGCGGCTCCAGCATCCGAACATCGTCACGGTCTACGAATTCGGCGAGAAGGATGACTCGCCGTATCTCATTATGGAGTTCCTCGGGGGTGACGACCTCGAGGGGCTACTGCTACGTGACCCGCCGCTGAGCCTGGAACGCCGGCTCGACATCATCGCGCAACTGTGCGACGGGCTGGCGTTCGCGCACGATCAAGGCGTGGTCCATCGCGACATCAAGCCGGGCAACGTGCGTGTGCTCGAGGACGGTTCGGTCAAGCTGCTCGACTTCGGGATTGCCACGGTGCAACAGGCGGACGCTACCTCTGGCACGTTCGCCGGGAGCGTCGCGTACGCCTCGCCCGAGCAGCTGTCGATGAAGCGCATCGATGGGCGGTCCGACCTCTTCTCAGTCGGCGTGCTCGCCTATGAGCTGCTGACGGGACGCCAGCCGTTCACCGGCGACGCGCCTGCGGCGGTCGCCTATCAGGTGCTGAACGAGGAGCCTCCGCCGCTGCGCTCGGTCGCCCCACAAATGCCGGAGGCGCTCGAGAAGGTGATCACCCGCGCGTTGCAAAAGAAACCGGACCAGCGCTGGGGCTCGGCGCCGGAGCTCGGCGACGCGTTTCGTGCGGTGGCCCGCAAGATCGAGAAATATCTCTCGTCGGCGACGACGCAACTTGAGCAGGGTCATCCGGAGAACGCCCTCGCTTTGGTCAAAGAGACACTCGCAGTGGAACGCACCCAGGCCGGAGTTGAACTCCAGCAACGGATACTTCTGGCTATCGCGGACCGCGAAAAAGAACACGGGCGACTCGGTGCTGTTGGACGGCGCCTACGTGCCGGCCGAGAGAATCTACAAAATGGAGCATTCGAGGCCGCGCTCAAGGCTGCGGATGAGGTTCTGGCCGACGTCCCGAACCATCCCGAAGCCATCGAACTCAAGCGGCGAGCCCTTGAGGCGAAAGAGGGGCGGAACAGTGTCGGGCTTGAGCCTGACGTTCTGCTGACAGAGCGGAGAACCGATCTAGCGGATAGGGGAGCCGAAAACCGCGGTCGACGGCCCGCCGCTCGCTGGCTGTGGCTGGCTGCTGCCACTGTGTTTACTGTGCTTTCTGTCGGCACACTAATGCGGTTCACGCTGCCCAACCCGGAAGAACGGGCGATGGCAGAAGCGGCGGCATTATACGACGCGGGACAGCGGGCAGCAGCCTTCGCCCAGCTAGAGGCATTCGCCCCGCGGCATCCCATGGTTACCGAGGGACTAGCAGAACTGAGAGCTCGCTGGACGCAGCAGGCCGAAGAACTGGCTGCCCAAGCCAGGGCCCGTGCCGACGGAGGAGACGTCACAGGCGCCGTCGCGATGTTGAGTGGCTTCGCCCCGCCTAACGACAGCGTCACTGCGGTGCTTGAGGAGCTTCGGGCGCTCGATCCGGAAGGCACCCAGCCAGCGATCGCCAGGGCTCGAGACCTGTTCGAGAACGGTGAGCGGCAGCAGGCCTTCGACCTGCTCCAGAACATCAGCCCGACCACGCCCGACGTTCAAGAAGCATTGGCGGTCCTGACGGAAACGTGGGAGGAGCAAGCTGAAGCTTTAGCACTGCGTGCGCGGACGAGAGCCGACGACGGCGACCTTGACGGCGCTATAAGCGAACTTGAAGGCTTCGCGCCATCTTACGAAGCGGTAAGGGCGACCCTCGCGGAGCTCCGCGGTAGGCTCGGAACTCTCGAAGCCGCGAGGAGCACGGTGGACCGAGCTGCACGCTTATTCGAGGAAGGCGAACGCCTGGAGGCATTCCGGATTCTCGATGAGTTTTCCCCCTCTCAGGAACTAGTTGATAGGGAAGCGCAACGTCTACGCCAAGAACTGGACCAGCTGGCGGACGTCGAGGTGAACGAGGCGCGCCAACTGGCTGCGGACGGCAGACTACGCGAAGCTGTCGACCGTGTTGCAGCATTCGCACCGCCGAACAGCTTGGTCCTGGAAACTTTGAATGAGCTCCGCAGCGAACTGGACGTACAAAACGCGGCCCAAATCGCCGTCAACGATGCGCGGCAGCTCGCGGCCAATGGGAACTGGTCGCAAGCCTTTACGCGTCTCGAGAATTTCACGCCGACCTCAGTAGTAGCCGATGCTCTCCAAGATCTTCGGGCTGAATGGGATCTGCAAGGTCAAGCCGTAGCCAGGCAGGCACAAAGCAGGGCGGACGAGGGTGACCTAGCAGGAGCCCTGAGATCACTCGCGCAGTTCCAAGCGGACCACCCTGCGGTTACGGCGGTCGAGACACAAGTCACCGCCTTAGTGAATGCGCCACGTCCCGTGGCACCGACGACCGACCCTCCGGTCACCGACCCGGCGGTTAATGTCGAAGCTCGTCTGGTGGCGTTGTCCGACCAAGCCGATGACATCGTGGGTCGCTTTATTGAACTGTATGAAGACTTGGACGCGGACGGCATGATCAGCATCTGGCCAACGGCGAGCACCGAGGACCTTACTCCTCTGGCGGAAACGTTCAATAATTTCCGGTCAGCGAATGTGCAATATCAAGATTGCGACCCCGAGATGAGAAGTGATACTCGGGCGGTGATTTACTGCTCGGTAGCAATAGAGTACCAACCTGTCGCCGGTGCAAGACTGCAGGTGCCAGCTGTGGGTTGGCAGTTCGAGCTGGGATGGGTCGACGAACGATGGCAAATGGTGAGCTGGAGCCGATGACCGAAGGGAATGCTGGCCATCGCGTTCAGAACCTCAGAGCGTCCAGTTGAACCCGACTAGCGGCGTCAGCGTGTCCCGGAGACCTGTATCGCCCTGGGCTATCCGAAGGCCGAACGAGAACAGCCTGTTTCCCCCAAGGTTCCACTTCACCCCGGGCACCATAACGAACTTTCGTAAGCGGCCCGAGGTCACCTGCAGCAGGTTGACCCCGTCACTGCCAAGTTCCGGGGAGTATTCTGTGTCAAACGAGACAGTCTCAAGCTGGCCAGAATTTCGTACAATACTTCCCATCGCTTCCACCATGAAGGTGAGCGTAGGACGGACCTCAAACTCGACCGCCATACCATACTGCATCTGGTCCGCCAGCTCCCACACCTGGTCGAACGGACCGGGTTGGTTGTTCGAGAGCGTAACGCTCCTGTCCCAGAACTCATAGCCCACGTTCGCGTGCACTGCGACTCTACCTCGTGCTGCCGATGCGATAGCGCTCACCAGCGTGCGCCATGCACTAAGCCCCCGTAAGTTGTCTTCGTCACCAGTGGGCATCCGCAGCGTCACCAGCCCGGCCAGGCCGCTCCGTTCGTCGCTGCTCTTCCAGAACCGATACTTCCCCACGACCGCAATGTCACCCAAACCGGTCGAGGACCCGCCGGCCAGCAGCATGGCGGTACCCACCGCCGGCTCTTCCTGCATCAACGTTGCATCCACGGCTACACGGACAATCGGAACCGCCACCGCCACATCTAAATTGTCAGTGACACCCACACTGCTGAATAGTGCCATGGTCTGCGACTGCAGCCGCAACTTAAGGGTCGAGGAGGAGATTAACGGCTGCGGACCCCGGAACGTCGCGACGCGGAGGTCATCGAGCGGGTACCCGGAGAGCGTGTCGTAGGTCGCGTTGAAGACGTTCAACCCGAAGCTGGTCGTTCCCCGCCCCGTGGTCAGCGCCCGCTCTACGAACTGCGGTCCGAAAGTTCTCGATCGGCGAAGCGGCGCGCCCACTCCTTCATCGTAAGAGTACACAAAGCCGCCCGACGGAGAGCCGAGTGGCGCCGTCGCCACCTCGAGCCCTGTCAGTGCAGAGATGACATCGCCGACCCCAGGATTGCCAGACCAGTAGGTGACCTCGCTCAGCACCTCGTTGAGCGAATCAGTGGGAATCGGGCCGAGTACCGTGGTCTGCTGGGCATCGGCCGACCATGAACCACCGAGCAGGACCACGAGCGAGACGATGCAGTAGGACGAAAGGCGCCATTCACGCATGTTGATTACCGCAAGTCAAATACAACGGTGCAAGAGACATTCGAGTTCATTGTCACTTCCCACGTTAGGTCTCGACCCGTACCGGCGGCGCAGTCTCCTCCCCAATCGATGAAGAACGAATCCGAGGAGGGATCTGGTACCAACGTCACCTCGGTGCCAATATCGTAGGTTTTGCTGCAATTGGTGGTGCAACTTTCGGTGTTATTCTCATCGACCAACGTGACGGCGCCCGACCCGCTTCCAGTCATCGTCAGGCTCAAGGTGGCCTGCGACAGGTTGAATTTCGCCGTGCAGCCTCGCGCCGCATCCATCGTCACACTCGCCGTCTGCGAATTGCCGCCGCAGTCGTCGCCGCTCCAGCCGGCG
>CAWWAF010000130.1:0-9368 GCA_963934795.1 uncultured bacterium | reverse complement strand
AGCGCGTCGTGGAGTTCTGTGGCAACCGCATCGTCCGTCACCGTCGGTGCCTCCACCAGCCCGAGTGGCCCCACTTCCTGAACAGAGCCCCACTCGGCCGTGTCGCTGGAGGCCGACTGCTCATATTCGTCTTCGACAGTGGAACCGGGCGGCGTCAGGTATGTGGGCATATCCCCAACGGCCAGCGTCTCCTCGACGATCGCACCCTGGTCGAGCATGATCGCCCGGCAGCCGACCTGGCGAATCAACTCTCGACCGTGGGTGGCGACCAGCACCGTCGTGCCAGCGGCGTTGATCTCCCGGAACAGATTCATGATCTCCAGCGCCAGGTCAGGATCCAGGTTACCCGTCGGCTCGTCGGCCAGAATCATCATCGGGCGATTGATGAGCGCTCGCACGATGGCCACGCGTTGCTGCTCCCCTCCCGACAGTTCCGACGGGTAGGCGTCCAACCGATCCTCAAGGCCGACCCACTTCAAGGCCTGCTCCGCCCGGCGTCGCTACACCGTTTCGGCCTCGCCCATCACGCGAAGCACGAACGCGGTGTTCTCGGCCACGGTCATCCGGTCAATCAACTTGAAATCCTGAAAGACGAACCCCACGTGACGGCGATACGCCTGGGTCTCTGCGGCCCCCATCAGTGTCAGGTCTTCACCGTCCACGGTCAGTTGCCCCGAAGTAGGCCGCTCTTGACACAGCAGGAGACGGAGCAGCGTCGACTTCCCCGCCCCACTGGGGCCGGTCAGGAACACAAACTCGCCCTTGCCTATCGACAGAGACAGGTCGTGGAGCGCGTGAACGCCAGGGCGGCACGCCTTGGAAAGGTGAAGAACCTCAATCACTGGTAGTGCCGGAGGCAGAGAAAACGCCTCTTGAGTAGGTGCCCCGAGCTATATCACGCGCGCGGTGATCACTCGGTGTCCGTCGACGCCAACTCGCTGCGAAACAACTCGTTCACGAGCCGGGGGTTGGCTCGACCGCGAGTCGCTCGCATCACCTGCCCAACGAGAAAGCCGAGCGTCCCCTCGTTGCCAGCTCGAAACCGCGCCACCGCATCCGGATGCTGCCCGATCGCTGCGGTGACATGCTCGCGCAGTTCCGCGTCATCACCGATTTGGGAGAGCCCCTCAGTCCGGACGATGTGCTCCGCCTCGCGGCCGGTGCCATACATCATTTCGAACACGTCTTTTGCGGCACTCGCGCTCAGGTGCCCCGCGTCGACCATCACCAGCAGGCGGCCAAGCGCCTCTGGCGTCACGCCGACGGCGTCGATGGAGACACCGTCCTGTTTGAGCCGTCTCGTGACTTCGCCGGTGACCCAGTTCCCCGCGGCTCGGGCGTTGCTGGCCGCGTCAGCCGTCGCCTCGAAGAAACGTGTGAGCGACGGAGAATCGGCAATTTGCGCGGCGTCGTCCGACGATAACCCATGGTCCCGGAGCAGTCGGCCTTTTCTGGCGTCAGGCAGCTCTGGCAAGCGCTCGCGCACCTCAGCGACCCATTCTTCCGACACCTCAACCGGCGGTAAGTCGGGCTCCGGAAAGTAGCGGTAGTCGTGCGCCTCTTCTTTGTTGCGCATGGCGACGGTGCGCCCCGACGCGTCATCCCATTGTCGAGATTCCTGCACAATCCGTTTGCCACTCTGGCACCGCTCCGTCTGGCGTACGATCTCGTGCTCGACCGCGCGCTGTACGAAGCGAAAGGAATTCAAGTTCTTCACCTCCACCTTGACCCCAAGCTCGACCTGCCCCACCGGGCGAATCGACACGTTGGCGTCGCACCGCAAGCTCCCCTCCTCCATGTTGCCGTCATTGACACCAATGGCGAGCAGAATGGCGCGCAACCGGGCGAAAAACTCGGCCGCCTCGGCCGGAGAACGTAGATCCGGGTGGGTCACGATTTCGACGAGCGGCACCCCGCTGCGGTTGAAGTCGAGGTAGCTATTCCGGTCGCTCGCGCCGCTGCCGACATGCAGCGACTTGCCGGCGTCCTCTTCCAGATGGGCGCGGAGAATACGCACCGAGTGCGGTCCGTCGGCCGCCTCGTAGTTCAACACCCCGTCTGTAGCGATCGGGTGCTCATACTGCGAAATCTGATACCCCTTCGGCAGGTCCGGATAGAAATAGTTCTTCCGCGCGAAAATTGAGCGCGTTTGAATCGTGCACCCCAGGGCCAGACCCGCTCGAATGGCTAGGTCCACCACACGACGATTGAGCACCGGCAGCGCTCCCGGGAGCCCGAGACACACCGGGCACACATGGGTGTTCGGGGCGGCGCCGAAACGGGTGCTGCAGCCGCAGAAGATCTTTGTCTCGGTTCGTAACTGCGCGTGGATCTCGAGTCCAATGACAGGCTCGAATACGGTGGGGCTCGCCATCCGATGACTCGGCGACTAGGTCGTCCGAGGGCCTGCCGCCAGGACCTCAGCATCAGCCGCTCCGGCAAACGACTCGAAGTTCTTTATGAACATCGCCGCCAGTTTTGCCGCTTGGGCGTCATAGTCCGCCGGATTCGCCCAGGTTTGACGCGGTCGTAGCACCTCGGACGGCACGCCTGGACAGCTGAGGGGCACGTCGATGTTGAACACCGGGTCCTTCTCGCACGGGACATCGTCGAGGTCTCCGGCTAGGGCCGCCGTGATCAGCGCGCGCGTGTGGGCAATCGGCATGCGATGCCCCGTCCCAAACGCGCCACCGGTCCAGCCGGTGTTGACCAGCCACGTGGTAGACCCGTGGGCGGCTAGGCGCTCCCCCAGCAAGGCCGAATACGTAGTGGGCGCCCACACCATAAACGGGGCCCCAAAGCAGGCACTGAACGTGGCCGTCGGCTCCGTCACGCCACGCTCGGTACCAGCCACTTTGGCCGTGTAGCCGGAAAGAAAGTGATACATCGCTGCGGCGGGTGACAACCGCGCAATCGGCGGTAAGACGCCGAAGGCGTCAGCTGTCAGCATGATCACGTTGCGCGGATGCCCGGCTTGACCCGACGGGACTACGCCGTCGATGGCCGAGAGTGGGTAGGCGCCGCGCGTGTTCTCGGTGACAGAGGCGTCGTCGAAGTCGAGCTGTCGAGTCACCGGGTCCACACTGACATTCTCGAGCACGGTCCCGAACTGGCTGGTCGTGGCGTAGATCTGCGGCTCGGCCTCCGCCGACAACTTGATCATCTTCGCGTAACAACCACCCTCGAAATTGAACACGCCCTGGTCGGTCCAACCGTGCTCGTCGTCTCCGATGAGATGACGGCCAGGGTCGCTTGACAACGTCGTCTTGCCCGTGCCGGAGAGCCCAAAGAACAGCGCGACATCACCGTCATCGCCCACGTTGGCAGAACAGTGCATCGGCATGACCCGGCGCAGTGGCAGCAGGTAGTTCATGACGGTGAAGATGGATTTCTTGATTTCACCGGCATACGCCGTCCCACCAATCAACACCAGCTTCTTGGCCAGGTTGAGCAGGATAAAGACCTCCGAGTTCGTGCCGTGCACGGCCGGGTCGGCGTGACACGTCACGGCGTCGATGACCGTGAATTCAGGCTGGAACCCTTCCAGCTTGGGCCGGTCCGTCTCCGTAATGAACATGTGACGCGCAAACAAATTGTGCCAGGCGCGCTCCGTGATCACGCGGACGGGGATCCGAAATGCGGGATCGGCGCCAGCGTAGCAGTCCTGCACGAACAGGTCCTTGCCGCGCAGATGCTCCGAGACCACACGATGCACAGCGTCGAAATGGTCGATGGAAATTGACCGGTTGACGCTGCCCCAGTCAACATTGCCGGCGCTGGTCGGCTCGTCGACGAGAAACCGGTCCTTGGGAGACCGCCCTGTGTGCTGCCCCGTACGACACAAGAGCGGGCCGCCGGCGACCACGGTACCTTCGCGCCGCGCAATCGCCTCTTCGTAGAGCGCGGCGGTGGAGAGATTCCAAAATACCGATGCAGGGTCGACGATGCCAACTGCTTCAAGACGCTGATCCGCTGTCACGTGTCACTCCGTGGGCGCGCTGCCTGTGTTCACAAGATGGGATAGGGCGATCGATGTGGCGGCACATCGTACGATCAGCGGTGCATCGGGTCAACATTGCGTTTGTGGGCACCCATGCGCACCCACGGTCATCCGTCCGATAAGCGGGTTGTCATGACTAGTTCCAACTCTGGCGCACGGTGGTCCGCGACCAGCCTCGTTCGCCTGTTGTCCGTCCTTCTCCTCGCAGCTGTGGCCGCACGGTGTGCCTCGCACTCGGCCCCGCCGCAGCCGTTCCCGAGGCCCTCCTCTCCGGACCAGACGCTGACGCTGCGGGTGGAGGTCGGAACGGGGCACAACCCCAGAGTACGCAGCATCCCCCTCGAAGAGTACGTCCGAGGGTCCGTACCTGCAGAAATGCCGCTGGGCCCAGATGGTGCAGTCGCGAGTCGACTGGCGCGTCTGCAGGCCATCCTGGCCCGAACCTATGCGCTCGCCAGTCGGGGCCGACATCAGCACGAAGGATTTGACCTGTGCTCGTCGACCCACTGTCAGGTGTATGTGCCCGCAGCCAACCAAACGACGGCAGTCGCTCGTCTGGTGGCGGCCGCCGTCGCGGACACCCGCGGGATGATCATCACCAGTGGCCACGGCCCGATCGAGGCACTCTTTCACGCCGACTGCGGTGGCCACACGAGTTCCGCCACGGCGGTGTGGGGTGGGCCGGCCCCGGAGTACCTCTCCGGCGTACCCGACTCGTTCTGCCTGACAGAGAGACGTGACGATTGGCGACTCGACCTCACACGCGACCACCTTCGCCGCATCCTCAATAGCGCCACTGACACCACAGTAGGACGGCGTCTGGACTCGGTGGTGGTGGTAGACCGTGACGCGGCCGGACGGGCCACCCACGTAGAGCTCCGCGGCACCGAACAGCGACGTGTCCGAGCGGTTCGGTTCCGGGCGGTGCTCGCACAGCAGCTCGGGGCGCGGGCTTTTCGAAGCACGCTCTTTCGGGTGGCCTCCTCACCGGCGGGGTTCGAGTTTGCGGGCCAGGGCTTTGGTCACGGCGTTGGACTCTGCCAAACCGGAGCCATTGTGCAGGCTCGGACCGGCAACACCGTCGAACAGATACTCGCCCACTACTATCCGGGCGCCTGGCTCGAGACCTACCGGCCAAGCCTGACTACCGAGTGAGAATATCTGCGATCTTCCCGAGGAGCGCGTCCTTGGTGAACGGTTTCAGCAAGAACGCGTGCCGGGTATGTTTCAATCCGGCGCGGACCGAGCCTGACTCTTCGGCGTAGCCCGAGAGAAAAAGGACGCGGCTCTCTGGGTGGGCGCTGGCGATGTGCCCGCTGAGTGCGAAGCCATCCATACGCGGCATCACCACGTCGGTGAGCAGTAAGTCGATCGGCCCGGAACGCTCGCGAGCCAGTGCCACCGCGTCGTCCCCGTTTGTCGCGACGATCAGCTCGTAGCCGGCTCCTTCCAACATCCGCTGGATCAGGGACCGAATCATGGGCTCATCCTCGACCAGCAGGATCGTTGGCGTCGCCACAGGGGCACTCATTGTGTAAAGCCTTGGCGTTTCTCCCGCACACCGGTAAACGGGAAATGTTCGCGCGTCGTCTACCTGCACTATACTGACGTGCAGGGCAACCCACACTTCCGCATGACACGGACACCCATCTCGGCAACGGCCCCCGGCGTCCGACCCGTGGCCCTCGAGACCCTACTCGCGGGCGAGGTCAAGCAGCTGCTCGCTGCCGGACAGCGTGCGCGGGCCGCGGAACGATTTGGCGAGATTATCGACCGCCAACAGCGTCGTGCCGCCCGCATTGCCTATCACTACCTCCGGGACCCTGCGGAGGTTGACGAGGTTCTCCAGGACGCATTTCTCAAAGCGTTCCTGCATCTCCCGTCCTTCCGCGAAGACCTATTTTTCGAGCTGTGGTTCACTCGCATCCTGGTCAACGCGTGCCTCGACCGGCTGAAAGCCAGAAACCGCCGGACGCGATGGCTGGTGCAACAGGAGCCGCACGAGGGCATGGCCGACACCGGCCCCGCCAGTCATGAGCCGTCGCCCGAAACCAGATTGCTGGCCAAGGAACGGCGCGCGCAGCTGGAGGCGGCGGTTGACCGACTCCCGACTCGGCAGCGGACCGCGGTCATCTTGATCCATTTCGAGGGCCGGACGACGCGAGAGGTCAGCGTGGTCATGGGCCTCAACGAGTCCACGGTGCGGGTACACCTCTTCCGGGCCGTACGCAAGCTCCGCGTTTTGTTGAACCGAGACGGGTGGTTGGGTCGCGCCCCGCTCGACCGCGACGACCGGTCCCGACGTCGAGCGTAGCGCCGCCAACCTGACAGAGATTCCATGGCCGAACGAGACGACATCACCGCCGCCGTCCGCAGCCCGCGCGGATCTCGACTGGTGTCACGCATACGCTCCCTCAGCCGTTTCTCGTGGTCCACGGCACCGGATCATCTGTCCGATGATCAGGTGCTGGCCTTGGCGGTCGATGCGGCGGACGGCCGGCCGACAGATCCAACGGTGACCCAGCATGTGACGTCGTGCCGTCGCTGTGACCGCCGTTCCCGCGACGCGGCGGATCAGCTGCTGGCACTCGCGCACGCCGCGACGGCCAGCTTCGACGACACGTTCACACCAGACGTGCTGCACGCCCAGCGCACGCGTATCGGGCGACGTCTCAACATGCTGGTGGGGACCGCGGCGCCGGGCAGGCTGCTGGACTTCCCCTTTGCCCGAAACGCGCGGCGTCGCATCCATGCGAGCTCCGGCGGCTGGATGCCGGCCGCGGTCGTCGGCGCGTTGCTCCTTGGATTAACCGCGGGCCAGCTTGTCCATCTACATCCACTCGACGCTGGCTCGAGCGCCACGACCACCAGGGCGGTCGATGGACGCAACCCAGCACAGAGAGTTCCAGATCCGCGCACCGCGTCCGGGCCAGCCCGCCTTGGTGCTGCACAGGATATGGACATGACGGGGACCATCGAGCTCCCGCCACTCTCCGGCAACTACACTGCCCCACTCACGCTGGACGCGTTCGCGCAGGTCATGCCTGATGAGGCTTTTCTCGGCAGCCTCGACGTCGCGCTGACGAGTACGCAAGTCTCTGAACTCGCATCGATCGATGCGCTGACACCTCGCGTACGAGACCTGGCAGTCAATATCCGCTGACGACGCGTCGACGCCAGCAGCGTGGCGGTCGCCCGTCACACAACTCACGTCGAAGCTCCCGTAAACATTTGCCGTTTCCCGGGAGTCTTGCACTATCAGGAGATGTCGTCAAGATTCGTACACGGAGAGACGTGCATGCAATCGCCTACTGCCCCGCTACTCGGGCTGCTCGGTCTGCTTCTGCTGGGCCTGGCCCCACTTGAGGCCAACGAACAAGAGCGCCGCCACCGCTGGTGGCACTCTGAAGAGGTTCGTACAGAACTCGGTCTGACCGACGACCAATCAGCGTCGCTGGACGACATCTACCAAGAGACGCTGCCCAAACGGCGCGAGTCGATGCACCGTTTGAACGCTGAGGAGCTGACTCTGTCGGCGTTGATCTCCGATATGGATGTACAGGAAATCGACGTAACCCGCCAGATTGACCGGGTCGAGGCGGCCCGGAGTGAACTGAGTAAATCGCGGATCTTGATGGTCTTCCGGATGTATCGCGTGCTTAGCGCCGCGCAGCGCGACACGCTCGACGCGTGGCGGGAACAAGCAGACACCGACCGCCGTCCAAGTAGCCGCACGCGGAGCAACCGCCGCTGACCCCACCCAGTAGTCAATTCTGTCGAGACGTCGGACGCGCTTTCCGTCGCGACGGAAGAAACTGCGCCAGGCCCGGGTCTATGGTAGCGAAGGGACATAGGAGGGTTGGCGGTTCCCACTCAGGTACCAACCAAGCCCACAGGAGATTTACCGTTATGTGGCTCGCACAGCAGAATCGTCTACGTATATGCCTTGTCTTCACGCTGATTGCCTTGGCGGCAACGGCTGCACGCGCTCAGACCGCAGACGAGCGCATCGACTCGCTGATCGAACAGGCCGCGGCCAGACTGGAGGTCGTCCAGACGCCGGGAAGCGGACCCAGAGTGGACCTGACCCTGGAAGACGCAATCGCACGCGCCCTCGAGCGGAACCTGGACCTGGTGGTGCAGCGGCTCAACCCGTTGGTCTTCGACCTCTCGCTTGCGCAGCAGCTCGCGTTCTACCGACCGACGGTCAACGCGAACGTCAGCAACTCGTCGAGGACCAACCCGGCATCGACACAGCTCGACGGTGGTCAGACGGTGGTCAGCGACACCGCCACCGTCAACGGGGGGTTGGACCAGGCCGTGCAATGGGGCGGCGGCAACTACACCGTCAACTGGAACAACAATCGCTCCGCGTCGACCAACGCCTTCACCAGTTACAACCCCAGCTATCGAGCTACCGTGCAGGCGTCCTACACACAACCGCTGCTCCGGGGCTTCAAGATAGATACGACGCGCCAGCAGATACAGGTCACGCGAATAAATCGTGACATCGCCGATATTGATCTGCGGCAAACCATCACAAACACGGTCTCATCTGTGCGGAACGCCTATTGGGACCTCCTCTATGCCAGCGGGACGCTGGCGGTGCAGCAGCAGGCGCTCGACCTGGCCGAGGAGCTCATTCGCGACAACGAGGCCCGGGTGGAGATCGGGACACTGGCCCCGATCGATGTCGTCCAGGCGCGGTCAGAGGCGGCGGCGCGACGGCAATCACTGGCCCAGGCGGAGCAGGTGCTGGCGACGGCTGAGCTGGCCTTGAAGCAACTGATCGTGAGCGGCACGAATGACGACTACTGGACATCGACGTTGAACCCCGTCGACCAGCCGACGCTCGACGCGCCGCCGATTGACCTCGCGGCCGCCATCCGCGCGGCGATGGCAGATCGGACCGATCTCGCCCGGTCACGACGCCAGCTCGACATCAACGATGTGAACCTGTCGGCTATGCGTAACAACACCCTCCCGTCGGTCGATCTGATTGGCACCTACCAGCTCCAAGGGCAGGGCGGAACGGGGTTCCTCCGCTCCGGACTGGGCGGCAACGTCACGACTGAAATTCCCGGAGGGATCGGTGACGCATTCGACCAATTGTTCGATGCGGACTTTCCGGTGTGGACCGTCCAGGTCAATTTGAGCTACCCGCTGGGACAAAGCGCCGCCGATGCCGCACTGGCGCGGGCCCAATTGCAAATTCGACAGGTCACGGCGCAATTGGAGCAGCTCCAACTACAGGTCGCGACCGAAGTCACCAATGCGGTGGTCCAGGTCGGGGCGATCGAGCGTCGCATCGACGCCGCCATCGCGGCCAGGGAATTGGCTCAGGAACAACTGGACGCCGAGCAGAGCC
>CAWWAF010000129.1:0-9390 GCA_963934795.1 uncultured bacterium | reverse complement strand
ATGTCTTCGACACCTACCCACCGTGTATTCAACTTTAGCGCTGGTCCGGCGGTTTTGCCTGAGGCCGTGCTTGAAGAGGCTCAGCGCGATTTGCTGGCGCTCCCCGGCGTCGGCATGTCAATCATGGAGGTCAGTCACCGGTCGGCTGCTTTCGACGACGTATTGGAGCGGGCAGAGTCAGATCTGCGGGCGCTGACTGGCCTTGGTGACGACCACCACGTGCTGTTCCTGCAGGGCGGCGCCAGTCAGCAATTCGCGATGGTGCCCATGAACTTGCTGCCGGCCGACAGTGTCGCGGACTATGTCGTCACCGGGAGCTGGGCGAAGAAGGCGTCGGTCGAAGCCGCCAAATTTGGTCGTGTCAATGTCTGTGCGACCACCGAACCAGAGGCGTTTTCCCGCGTGCCGTCGGCGGACGAACTGAACCCGACGCAAGGCGCCGCGTACGTGCATCTCACGTCCAACAACACCATCGTCGGCACGCAGTGGCCGACTTGGCCAGAGGCCGGAGACAGCCCGCTGGTCGTCGATGCCTCATCGGATCTGCTCTGTCGCCCGGTGGCTGCGAACCGATGCGGAGTGATCTACGCCGGTGCGCAGAAGAACCTGGGCCCGGCCGGTCTGACGTTGGTGATGATCCGAAAGGACCTGGCCGAGCGTGGGCCCGAGTCCATTCCAACCACCCTGCGTTACGCCGTCGCGGCCAAACACGGGTCTCGGTACAACACCCCGCCGGTCTTTGCGATCTACTTGTTTGGGCTGGTGATGCACTGGCTCCGGCAGTCTGGGGGGCTGGTCGAGATGGAGGCGCGGAACCGCCGAAAAGCTGGCTTGCTCTACGACGCCATCGACCGCACCGGTTTCTACCGCGGCACGGCACACCCGGAAAGTCGTTCGCTCATGAACGTCACGTTCAGATTGCCGACAGAGGAGCTGGAGCGCCAGTTTTTGGTGGAGGCCAACGCAGCGGGCTTGTCGGGACTCAAGGGGCACCGGTCGGTTGGCGGACAGCGCGCCTCGATCTACAACGCGTTCCCTGAAGCTGGTGTCGCCGCACTCGTCGACTTTATGAACCACTTCGAACGAACCCACGGCTAGCCGGTTCCGGGCCTGCCATCCGCTGGTTTCCCTGGTTGTGGTACCGTTAATCGGTCACCGACAGATTGCCGTCAGGCCGGTTAATCACCTGTAAAAGGCCCCTTCCCCCACTCCCGTGAGACAGGTTCAAGGTTCGGTCGTCTGCCCCCAGTGCGGCCGGTTGGTGGGCGTCAACGAAGAGAAGTGCCCGTTTTGTGGCTCGTGGCGGCCGGGGCTCTTCGGCTGGGCGTCCGTCCTTCGGCGTGCCATGGGAGGGCGGCTGGACCTCTTCGATCTGATCGCCGGTGCCTGTGCCACCCTCTACGCGCTAGCCCTGCTGCTTGACCCAAGCGCGATCTTTCAGATGAACGGGCTGATGTCGATCCTCTCGCCGGGGGGCCGCGCGCTCTATCAGCTCGGGATGACGGGCGGGGTCGCCTGGGCTCAGGGATGGTGGTGGACCGTTTTTACGGCCATGTATCTGCACGGCAGTCTGCTCCACATCGTGTTCAACGTCATGTGGATCCGGAATCTCGGTCCCGGTGTCACCCAGGTGTACGGGCCGGGGCGCGCTTTCCTGCTGTTTAACATTGCCGGGGTCGGCAGCTTCCTGGCCTCCAACGTGATGAGCGGGGTGCCCACCATTGGCGCGTCGGGGAGTATCTTCGGATTGCTCGCCGCCCTAATCGTATACGGGCGGCGCCGAGGCAGTTCCATGATGACCCAACAGCTCTGGCAGTGGGCGATCATCCTCGGGGTGTTCGGGTTCATCATGCCCGGGATCAACAACTGGGCTCACGGCGGCGGATTTGCGGCCGGTTGGATCGCGGCCCAGTTCATGCCCCTCGATGACGACCGGCAGGACAGTAGCTGGGTCCTGCTGGCCTCGCTCGGCTGCATCGTGATGGCCCTGGTGGGCGTCGGTCTCTCGTTCGTGCGGGTGACCAGCATCCTGCTGGGGTAGACCCTCGGTCTCTCCCGACGACGATCTGGTTTTAGGGCGGGGTCAGGCGCTGTTCCCGGGTTCTCCGCTGCCACCCTGTTCAGACGTGCCGCCTCCGTCGCCCTTACGGGGTCCGCGTCGCCGGCGTCGTCGCCGTCTCTTCGGCCGCGGGCCGTCGTCTTGCGCGTCCAACGCCTGGGCGGCGTCGACCCGCAACTGTTCGGCTGACTCCGGCGTGTCGCTGTGAATCTCCATCCACGTGAGGGTGTCGGCGAACGCCGAGCGCTGCGTCAGCGTCCGTTTGGCGCGCGGGGACAGTGGATCGCCCGTGAGGCGCGTGTGCAGATCGAAGATCTGTCGGAGTCGTTCCACGTCACGTCTCGCGACCGGCAGTACACCGAGCGCAACTTCGAGAGGACGCTTCGTGAGCGGTTCCCGCGCGGCGCGGCGCCGAGGGCGCTCGATCGCGGTGAACGAGGAGACCAGGCTCCCGAGCAGCACGGCGTTACAGAGGCTCGGCGGACTGTCATCGAAGCGTCGGCGGTACCGGTCGAGCGCGGCCAATGATCGCCAAAGTCCGTCCGATCGCGCCCTGTCCAGCTCTGGCGCGATGTGACTCAGGAGGCCCGTGTCACCGAGATCCCGGATGATCCGCTCGGACGAGCCGCTGCGGCCAATTTTGTAGAGTTCTTCGACGAGCCGCGCGGGCGAGCTGTGCACGATTTCCCCGCGATGCCGGCGGATAGCCGCGCTGACGGCCGGATCAATGGTGAGATCGAGTCTCGCGGCCAGGACCACCGCCCGCAGCATGCGTACCGGATCTTCCAGGAAACGTTCGTTCGGGTCACCGATGCTCCGGATCGTGCGGTTCCGGATGTCTCGCATCCCGTCGACGTAGTCAAGGATTGAGCGATCCGATGCGTCGTAGAACAGTGCGTTGATCGTAAAGTCGCGGCGAAACGCGTCTTCCTCGGCCGTGCCGAAGGTGTTATCGCGGGGGATGATCCGCCGCGCCTTGGTGCCATTTTGGGCCGCCTTCTCGCGCCGCGTTGCTTGTTCGGCTTCGCGGGCCGCCCGCTCGGTGTCGGTTTCCGGGGGCACCTGCTTGCGGAACGTCGCGACCTCGAGGGTCTTGTCCCCGAATTTGATGTGCGCCAGTCGAAATCGGCGTCCGATAATCCAGCAGTTTCGGAACAGTTTCTTGATTTGCTGCGGGTTGGCCGCTGTGCCGAGGTCGAAATCCTTCGGACGGCGTTCTAGCAGCAGGTCTCGAACACCGCCGCCGACCAGGTACGTCTCGAACTCGTTCTGGTGGAGTCTGCGGATGACCTTGAGGGCGTCGGAGTCGATATTCCGGCTGGAGAGATTGTGCTCTGACCGTGCTATATGTGTGGGTGCTGCCATTTAGTGTCCTGACACGCCCGGAAATTATACAACCTCGACGTCAGCCCTTGGCCGACATCCAGTTGTCACCGATACCGAGGTCGACCGTCAACGGCACCCGCAGGTCGGCGGCCTTGGCCATCCGCTCGCGGACCAGAACCGCGACGGCGTCGGCTTCGTCAGCCGGTGCCTCGATGACCAGCTCGTCGTGCACGGTCGAAATCATGGGCGACGAGGGGGGTAGCCGGTCCGCGAGGTCGATCATGGCTCGCTTCAGAATGTCAGCCGCCGTGCCCTGGATCGGCATGTTCACGGTGACGCGCTCCGCGGCCGCCCGAATCTGTCCGTTGCGACTGTTCAGTTCCGGCACGAGTCGGCGTCGGCCGTACATGGTTCGAACCTCGCCAGTCCCCCGGGCCTGTTCGAGCACCGCCTCCAGGAATCCCCGAACTTGCGGATAGCCCGCGAAATACGCGTCGATGAACGCCTGGGCGTCGTGCGGGGTCACTCCAATGTCGCGCGAGAGCGTGAACGCCGTCTTCCCGTATAGCAGGGCATAGTTGATGATCTTGGCCCGTCGTCGGAGTTCGTGCGGGTCGAGGCCGCTGTCGTCTCCGAACACCCGGCGCGCGGTCTGGTCGTGAATGTCTTCGTCACGCACAAACGCGTCGATGAGGGTGCTGTCTTCCGACAGGTGAGCCAGCACGCGCAGCTCGATCTGCGAGTAATCGGCCGAGATCAGCCGATGGCCGTCGCGGGCGATGAACGCACGGCGGATATCGCGACCAAGCGGCGTGCGGATCGGGATATTTTGAAGGTTGGGGTCGCTGCTGCTCAGGCGACCCGTGGCGGCAACCGCCTGGTTGAACGAGGTGTGGACGCGACCCGTCGTCGGGCGAACCAGCTGCGGCAAGGCATCGACATACGTGCCCTTGAGTTTTTGAATGCCGCGCCATTCGACGACAAGCCGTGGAAGCTCGTGGCGCTCGGACAGATCGTCGAGCACGTCGGCCGACGTGGAGGCGACCCGGGTTTTTCCTGTCTTCCGGCCAGAGGGAAGCTCCAGTTTGTCGAACAAGATGGCGGAGAGTTGCCGGGGAGAGTTGACATTGAACTCCTCGCCAGCGAGCGTAAAGATCTGTGCTTGCAGGTCGGCCAGCTCGCCGTCCATCCGCTGTGACTGCGTTGCGAGGGCCTCCGTGTCGATCCGGACGCCGCACGTTTCTATGGCGGCTAGCACCGGCAGCAGCGGGTGTTCGAGCTCTCGATACAGGGCGCTCAGCCCCTCCTCCTCAAGCTGGGTGTGCACCCGGTCAGCTGCTTGCAGGGGCAGATCGGCCCGCTCGCACGCGAAGGGGAGCACGACGTCTGGGGGCAGTTGGTCGAAACCGGGCGCCTTGGCGCCTTTGCCCCTGACCGCCTCGGTGGTCAAGGCCTGGTAGCCGATCACCTCGAGCGCGACCGTTTCGACCGTCGGCGTCGCGCGGGTGGCGTCCAGCAGGTAGCTGGCGACCATCGTGTCGAGCTCGAGACCCCTCAGCTCAATTTCGCACGCGGCGAGCCACAACATTTCTCGCTTGAGGTCGTGCCCGACCTTCTTGATGTCCGGGTCCTCGAGAATCGGCCCCAACGCGGCAAAGACCGTGCGGTCGTCGAGACAACCGGTGAGATCGAGGCCCTCACGCGCCAGGGGGACGTACCACCCTGACCGGGAGGCGGTCGAAAACGCGAGTCCAACAATTCCGTTGCGCGACGGAGGGCCGCCGACCGCCAACACATGTAGCCCGCTGCGCCCGGTTGTTCGGAGTGTCGCGGCCAGGGCGTCAAGGTCGCCGGTCTCAGTCACGAGTCGGTAATCGGTAACGACGGTATCTGCCGTTGGCGCATACTCCCCGAGCAACGACTTGAATCCCAGTGCCGAAAAGAGCCTGAAACAACGCTCCCGGTCCGGGCCGCTGTAGCGAAACTGGTCTGGTTCGTCGGGCACCGGCACATCGAGACGGATTTGCACCAAATTCCGGCTGTGGCGGGCATCCTCCGCATGTTCGGTCAGCGCAGTGCGGTATTTCTTCTTCGGTAGCTCAGACGCTTTCGCCAGCAGCTCGTCGAGCGTGCCGAAGCTCGTCACAAGCTCACGCGCGCCCTTTTCACCGATGCCCGGCACGCCCTTGATGTTGTCGCTGGTGTCGCCCATCAGCGCCAGCATGTCGACGACCTGGTTCGGGCTCACGCCAAACTTCTCGCGGACACCGTCCGCGTCGTACCAGATGCCGTCATCCCGTGGGTTAAAGACGTGGATGCGGTCGTCCACGAGTTGGAAGAAATCTTTGTCGCCAGTGACGATGACCACGTCCATGCCGCTCGTCGCCGCCCGCGTGGCCAGCGTGCCAATGACATCATCGGCTTCGAAGCCCTGATGGGTCACGATTGGGACACCCAGGGCCTGGCAGGCTTCATGCACCCCCTCCACCTGCTCCACGAGGTCCTCCGGCATCGGTCGTCGGTTGGCTTTGTACTCCTGGTCCATCTCGTTCCGGAAGGTGGGCCCCCGCAGGTCGAAAGCGGCCGCTATGTGCTCAGGCTTCTGGTCGCTGATCAGCTTGCGGAGCATGGTGATAAAGCCATAGACCGCGTTGGTCGACCGCCCGTCCGGACCCGTCAGGGCCCGTATCGCGTGATACGCGCGATACATCTGGTTGTTTCCGTCAATGAGGACGAGGCGGGGGGGCGAGGACATGGCGGCCGTCAGAGTATACCGGCCCGCCGACTAGCGCTCAGCGTCGAGCGTGACTCTTGGCCGGCGACGACCCCGGTGTCGTCAACACATTCTGAGGGGCGATGGAGCGGAGGTCAGAGCAGCACGATGGTGCCGACGCCAAGCGCGATCATCACCACTTGGCGCACCGCGCCGACGTCCGCCGTTTCGCGGTGCAGGCCCGGGATCAAGTCGGACATGGCGACGTAGAGGAAGCTCCCGGCCGCAAACGCCAGCACAAACGGCAGCGCGCTCGGTGCCGCCCCCGCGGCCAGGTAGACGGCGCCGGCGCCCAGCATGCACGTGGATGCCGACACGGCGTTGAGCACGAACGCGCGTGACCGCGAGTAGCCGGCGTCGAGCAAGATTGCGAAATCGCCCACTTCCTGGGGGACTTGGTGGGCCGCTACGGCCAGTGCCGTCGTGAGTCCGAGCGGAAGCGATGTGAGCACGGCCGCGCCGACGATGGCGCCATCGGTGAAGTTGTGGAGACCGCCCCCAATGAGGATCAGGGTCGCGCTGGTTTCATGCGCATTGCAGTCTGCGGTGTGACAGTGCCGCCAGAGAACCAGTTTCTCGAGCATGAAGAACGTGAGGATGCCGGCCAGCAGCGCGCCGAGTGCGGTCGAGGCCTCCACGGACTCGAGCGCCTCCGGCACCAGCTTCAGCAGTGCGACCCCGAGCAAGGCACCCACCGCGTAGCTGATCAGGTCAGGCACGACCCGAAGGCGAGTGTCGCGTCGCAACAACAGGAGCGGCGACGCCAGCAGCACGCCACCACCACTGCCCACCAGACTGAAGCCGATCGCCGCGAGCAAGTCCACGCGCCGGATGATAGCAGAGGGGTGCGGCGTCAGAATGTTCTGCGGGGGTTCTCGCCCCGGGCGCTTTCAGGGCAACGCGGTGTATCCGCGGCGGGCCCGGACGCGGTAGGCGGAGTCTCGTACTTCCACTCGGATGGCATGCCAGCGGCCGTCCGGCTCCGCCTGGGATGGATACCCCAGGTAGTACTGCTGGCTCAGCTCACGCGCGATGCCGGCCGTGGCCGGCTCGAGGTCTCCGATGTCGCGGACGATCTCCGTCCGGCCCCCGCTGTCATCGGTCAGGTCTCGCAGCGAGGACACGTTGACGCGGTCATCCTGATTGCCGCCCGCGGTGCGGCCTCCTGGCATCTGGGGCGCCCGGCGACCCCCGCCTGGAAACGGAAAGGGACTCGGGATGCGTCCTGGGGATGGGACCGGCAGGGACCGGCCCCGGGCGGTCCACCCGGGACGGCGAGCGTCGCCGTCAATGCCGATGGCGTAGACCAGTGCCTCGCTGTCACGGATGCGTTCCCGAAGCGCCCTGACATCGGTTTCGCTGTTGGTGTCGTTGCCGTCAGAAATAATCAGCAGCGCCTTCTTGACATGCTGCCCTTCCTCGACTCGCGGCACCGACTCGGCCACGGCGTCGTACAGCGCCGTACCGCCCCGGGGACGAATTCCACGCAGCGCACGGCTGACCCGGTCTCGGTCCGTCGTCCAGTCCTGCAGCAAATCGGGCGTGTAGTTAAATTCGTACAGGAAGAGTTCGTCATCTGGAGCCAGCAGGTCGTACAAGAAGCGGTCGAGGGCGCTGCGTGCAGCATCCATCTTCCGCCCTTCCATGCTTCCACTGGTGTCGAGCGCGATACCCAAGCTGACGGGCACGCGCTCGTTGCTGAACTGTGTCACGTCCACCTCTTCACCATCTTCGTAGATGGTGAAGTCCTCCTGCGTGAGCCCGCTGACGAAGCGACCGCGGGCGTCTGTCACTGTAGCCGTGACGTTGATCAGGTTGACGCCGGTGCGGAAGACAAAGCGCTGGGCTTCGTCATTGGTCTCTGGTGCTGATTCGGATGCCTGGTCGGTGCTTCGGGGCGGCTGTTGACCAGCGAGGACGATAGGAACGACGGCCAGCACGAGCGCCGACAGCGTCAGGCGGGTGCTCATGGCCGGTCTCCTGCCACCGGTGTGGGGAGTGGCGTCGCGTCGGCGATCTGTCGGCGATCGATGTGCGGAACACGGGTCTGGTCCTGCGCAAAGCTGATTCGATAGCGATTGATCCGGTCAGCGTCGGGCATGGAGATCGTGAACGGTGTTTCGGTACCTGGAGCCAGTGCCCGCACCGGGAGTGGGGTCTGCCCCGTCCCAATCTGGGTTCCGTCCTCGTCGAACACGGTCGCCATGACGCTCAGCCGCCCGTGTTCCATGCCGTCGGCCGGGTTTCGCACCGCTCCGGAGATCGCCAGATATTCGCCCTGTCTGGCGTGTGCCAGCGAGAGCAGTTCCACCGGCGTGGACTGTTCTGACATCACGGGTAGCGCGTCATCGGCAGGCCCCATCGAGATGGTGACGACCGCCAAGATGACGAGGCCGGCTGCCACGGCGGCGAGGATCGGACGACCCCACCCGGAAGGCCCGGCCACCGCGCCGAGAAGCGGTGCGCGTGGTTCTGTGACAGGCGGTGGAGCCTGGCGAGCCGTATCGTTATCGGATACATCGGAGCCAAGCCGGGTGTCGAGCGCTCGCGGTGGCGGCATGTCACGCGACCGCGGCGGCGACGGCAGGCCCGCGTTCGCGCCACGGGTGCGATCGAGTTCCGCGATGAGCGCCGCGACCCGGGCGTCGGAACGCCGCCGTTCTCCTCGAATGACGCGCCAGGCCACGATGCCCATGGCGAATGCCATGGACAGCGAAATGGCGGTCACACTGACGAGCGCGATATCCATGATCTCTTCCAATCTCTCGTGCCGCGGCGTCTATCTCAGTCTGAACTCCACGGCCACCTCGACAAGCAAGGCGACCGGCACTCCGTGGCGCCGCGCCGGTGAGAATTGCCATTGCTGGACCGCGGCGATCGCTCGCTCGTCGAGTCCCGCCCCGAGCCGTTGCAGCACACGAACGTCGGTGACAGTACCTTCGGCCGTAACGACCATTTCCAGGAGGACCTCCCCTTCGAGACCCGCGCGGCGCGCCGGGTCGGTGTAGTCGGGAGCGACTTCTCGCAACAGTCCTGGTGTCTCGATCCCGCTCCCCGGACGGTACGGCCCGCCGCCGGTTCCACCGCCGTCCCCGGCGCCCACTCCGCGCCCCGTACCCTGCCCGATGCCGACCCCTCCGCCGCGACCTACGCCGCCTCCGGTGCCTGATCCGCGGCTCTCGTCGTTCGGTACGGGCGGCGTGGGCGGTGCGACGACTCGGCCCAGGAGCCC
>CAWWAF010000128.1:0-9821 GCA_963934795.1 uncultured bacterium | reverse complement strand
AGGGTATCCAGCCAACTCGATGACTCCACTCCACGTGGCGCTCTGCAAGACTGGTCGTCCGGACGACGTCAGAATCCTGAAAATCCTGCTGACACACGGCGCGGACCCGAATGTGGTCACACGGGAAGGGGCTGCCACCGGCGCCTTCATGCGCGATTGTCGGACGAAGGGTGAAACGCCGCTGCATCGTGCTGCCGCGTTCGGCACCGAAGAGAGCAGCATCCAGCTCCTGGTGGATGCCGGGGCCATCGTGGACGCAAAGGACATGAGCGGCGACTCGCCCCTGACTTGGGCGAGTTGGCATCATCGTTCGGCAGGGGTCCTCCGAAAGCTCTGCTAGGGTGAGTTTCGAATCCACCCCGACGCCCGCTAGGGCTTCGGAAGCGCGAAGCTCAAAATCAGGTCGCCACCGCGGCGCCCGCGCGAGCCTCCTCCAGAGGCGACCGTGACGAATTCCTGCCCGTCGACCATGTAGACCGCTGGCGAGGCGAAGATGCCCGATCCGGTGTTGTAGCGCCACAGTTCCTCGCCGGTTCGGGCGTCGTAGGCGAAGAAATATCCGGCCGTGTTGCTCCCCGTCCCGACGAAGACGACACCACCCTTGGTGACCACCGCGCCCGCTTGGCCGTAACCTTCGAAGATCTGGCGCCAGACGAGTTCGCCGGTTGTCGGGTCGTAGGCGGAAAAGTAGCCTTTGGGCCCGCGACCTGAATTGAACGGCTGGTCGATGGCGTTGACGTAGAGCAGTCCGGTGTCCGGGCTGAACGCGATAGGACCATAGCTGGCGCCGCCGCCCATGCCGGGTGCGAAGATCTGATCCTGCCCGAGCGGCGTGTATTGCTCCACTAGCGTCTTGCCGGCGGCGTGGTCGGCGGGTATCTCGAGCGGAAAGACCGGCGACACTGGCTCCATGCGCTCGCCATTCTTCTTGTGAGGAATCGGCTGGGTCGGGTACGGCACTTCGCCCTCCCGGTCGGTCTCGGTGGAAACGGGCGTCTCGATGATCGGGTGGACCGGTTCGCCGGTTTCCCGATTCAAGATATACATCCAGCCGTTCTTATTCGCCTGGGCCATCGCCTTGACTGGCTCACCGTCCACTTCCATGTCGAAGAGGATGGGCTGCGACCCGTTGTCGTAGTCCCATACGTCGTGGTGGACCAGCTGGTAGTACCACTGGAGCTGCCCCGTATCGAGCGACAGCGCGACCACCGAGTCTGAGAACAGGTTGAGTCCTTCGCGCAGGGTGCTGTCCCCGAATGGGTTGCCGACAGCGACGTACATCATGTTGAGGTCGGGATCGATAGACGGCGTTTCCCAGATGCCGCCCCCCTCACGCCCGCCGCCGTTCCAGGTCGGGCCAGCGATATCCCACCCCTGGTCCGCCTCGCTCTGCGGCACCGTGTTGAAGTGCCACTCCACCTCTCCTGTCTTGGCGTCGATGGCCAGGACATGCCCGCCCGGAATCCGGCTTTCGCTCCGGGTCGACCCGAGATACAACGTCCCGTTGTGGATCTGCGGTGCGGTCGTGAACCAATACCCCATGGAGATGGCAGTCTCGACATCTGGATACTGCTGCTTGAGCACATCGAGAATGACGCTGGCCTGTCCATCGACTCCAAACCCCGGTAGCGGCTCGCCGGTCTTGGCGTCGAGGGCGAAGACGAACGAGCCGGCCGCACTGTAGACGACACCGTCTTCGTAGGTGACGCCGCGGTGCCGGAAGACGTAGCCCTGCTGGCGTCCACCTCCCAGGAGTTCCGTCACGTCGTAGAGCCATATGAGATGGCCGTCGAGGGCATTGACGGCGTACACGCTGCCACGTGAATCGGTGACATACATGATGCCGTCGATGATGATCGGTGTCGTTTGATTGCTCACGCCATCGATGACGCCGTGCTGGAAGAGCCAGCGTGGCGTGAGCTGATGGGCGTTCTCCGGAGTGATCTGATCGGTCTTCGAGAAGCGGCTCCCGGCGAGATCAAGGTTGTGGAGCGGCCAGTCGACGTTCTGGGCCTCGGACGAGGTCGGCGCGAGCCACGAGGACGCGACGATCAGGCAACACAGGGCAGTGGCGCGTGTCAATTTCATGTGGGGCGGTCTCCTTCGACCTCGGAAGCATAAACGACCACGAAGAAGATTCCTACGGTTGCCGCGCGATATCTGTGCGCTCTGGCTGGGGCGTGATGCCGACGCGGCGCGCCGTTGACCCTCCCAAATTCGCGTGATAGGTTCGGTCCATAAACACAGGTACAGCCTCGTTGCCATTGAGAGGAAAATTGGCGATGCCCATGACGCGTCGACGAATGTTTCGGCTCGCGAGTTCGCAGGCGCTCATCGGGGTGGCCCTGGTGGTCGGCGCCGGATCGTCGGCGGCCCAGTCGGCGGTCGCAGAGGGTGTTACCTTCACCCGAGACATTGCGCCAATTCTCCAACGCAGTTGCCAGCACTGCCACCGGCCAGATTCGGTGGCGCCCATGTCGTTGCTGACCTATGAGGAGGCACGCCCCTGGGCGCGCGCGATGAAGAGCCGGACCGCGCTGCGCAACGAGCGAGGCGCAATGCCGCCGTGGTTCATCGAGAAGAACATCGGCATCCAACACTACAAAGACGACCCGTCATTGAGCGATCGCGAAATAGCGACTATCGCGAGGTGGGCCGACACTGGCGCGCCACGCGGTGACATGGCGGATTTGCCGGCACCGAAGTATGTGGCGGGTGGCGAAGACGGATGGCGTATTGGCACTCCAGACCTCGTGCTGCGTTCTCGCGAGGTCACCGTCAATGCCTCAGGCGCCGACCGCTGGGAGCCGATTGGGGTCGTCCCCACCGGACTCACGGAGGATCGGTATGTCGAGGCGGTCGAAATCCGCGAGGTCAATGACATCCCGAAAGGGGGGGGCAGCAACACCGTCGGAGGACGCTTCGTACTGCACCACCTGAACTACTCGTCGCACGTGGTCGAGTCGGAGCAGCCCGATGCTTTCACCGGTGAGACCACGACGGTATGGCCCGTGCATGAGGTCGGCCGAAATGCGGACATTTTTCCGCCTGACGCGGGTCGTATTCTCGCAGCCGGGTCGGTATTGAATCTCGAAACGGCGCATCTCCATTCGAACGGCCGGGAGACGAAAGCGTATCTCGAGTTCGCCTTCAAGCTGCATCCAGTGGGCTACAAGCCCAGTGTGACGTGGGTCCGGCGATTGACGGCCAACGGCGTGGACATTTCCATCAAACCGACCACCGCGGACCAGCAGCTGCATGCATACACAGTACTTGAACAGCACACGAAGATTCTGACCTTCGAGCCGCACATGCACGCGCCGGGCGTTCGGATGTGCCTGGAGGCGATCTGGGGGCACAGTGTGCAGACGCTCACGTGTGCTGGGTACGACCACAACTGGGTGCGCAGCTACGTCTACGCCGACGACGCGGCGCCGCTGTTACCCGAAGGCGCCATTCTGCATCTGACCGGTTTCATGGACACGACGCCGGGTAACCGCAACGTGGCGGACCCTCGAAACTGGGGTGGTGGCGGCCGGCGTTCCGTGGCCAACATGTTTATCGACCTGGGCGAGGCGATTGCGCTCACCGATGAGGAATTCGAGGCAGAGATGGGTGAGCGTCGCGAACGGCTCGGGCTGACGAAGAACGATGTCGTCATCGGATGCCCGCTGTGTCAGGTGCGCTTCCCGTCTCAGGAATCGGCTCCCTGAGGCACTGGGGTACGAGGCTATGCATCGTCGATTCCTCCGCGTGAGCGCGCTCGTCATGCTGCTGATGCCAGGCGCAGCGGGCGCCCAGCTCACCTACTCGAGCGGCCAGAGCGTGTCGCCGGCATTCGAGGGCTGGTGGCAGAACGACGACCGCACCTACACGCTCTTCTTCGGCTACATGAACGACAACTGGGCGGAAGAGCTCGACGTGCCGATCGGGCCTGATAACCGGATTGAGCCAGGCGGACCGGATCGGGGACAGCCATCGCATTTCTTGCCGCGCCGAAACATGTTCCTGTTTGAGGTGCAAGTGCCCGCAGACTTCGGTGACCAGGAGCTGGTTTGGACGTTGACGACGCACGGGACCACGCATCGTGCGTATGCCTCGCTCCGGACGGACTATCTTGTCGATAAGCAGGTCATCGGCACCGAAGTCGGCGCGAATCGCGGCGGTGTGAGCCAGGACTGGCAGTGGAACGAGCCCCCGGAGGTCACCCTGGGTGTTGATCAGCGGCGCCGCGTGCGAGTGGGGGAGGGACTCCCGCTGGTGGCGTTCGCGACCGACGCGGACGGTATCCCGTCGTCGACCAAAGCCGGCGTGACGCTGCGGCCAAGCACGCCACGGACTCGGAGCGAACGACACCCGGCCTACCGTCGCCCCCAGCAGGTCGTGCCGGGGAGTCCGAACGGGCTGCGCTTGTCGTGGTTCGTCTATCGCGGTGCTGGCGATGTCACGTTTGAGCCGCCGCAGATGAAGGTGTGGCAGGACACCCGCCCCTACGCGAATTCGCCCTGGTCGCCCCCGTTCGAGATCCCGCCCGTGCCGCCTGACGGGAAGTGGGAAGCCGTGGCTATATTCGAAGAGCCTGGGACATATGTGCTGCGGGCGCTCGCCAGCGATGGAGCGCTTTTCACGGCTCAGGATGTCATCGTCACTGTCACGCCGTGACTCTGTCGTGTGATGGCTCTCTGAGGAGCCGGACTAGTCGACCCGTCGGTATTTACGAATCACCCGGCGGTCGCGACCCATCAGCAAGAAGGTTCGTCCGGGAATGTCGTAGTCCCACCGCAGCGTCTGGTCCGCATCTTCCATGATCACGTGGTCGCCCTCGCGGGTGATCTTGAACACGCGCTGCGGAATAACGGTCACTTGAAGCAGGGCCTCATCCGCAGTCTGTCCGCGCCGATCGGCAGACCGATCGTAGCCGTAGGTCCAGCTGCTAGGGCCCCACGCGTAGGTGCCATAGCCGGCGGTCGACTCGAACCCGTCTCGGCCTTCGCGGTGGCGAGTCGCCATCACGAGTCCATCATGTACCATCCACCGCCCGTCCATCTCTGGCGGACGCAGCACGCGGTCTCCGACGTGCCACTCGACAAGCTCCCAGGTGCCTTCGACGACGGCACGCACTGCGTCGGACGGCTGACCAGTCTGAGCGGCGGCGTGTGAGACGGATGCAACGAGGAGGGTGACAAGGATGCCGAGGCGAGGTGTCCACACGTGTGGTCGATACAGCATGGCGTCTCTCCGTGTCTCGTGGGCGAGGAGGCGTGACCATCATATCGTTCCCTGGTGACCCTCGACCCGGACACTGCTTATAATCGGTCCCGGAGGCAGGCAATGACGAAGCGATGGTGCGTGGATCGTCGGCGGTTCTTGTCCGGCACAGCCGGCGCGATGGGCGCGGCGGTCTTCGGACGGTTGCCGCTCGGCGAGATGGCGGAGCAAGGGGCCCCGCCGGCTGTGCAGGACTGGGATACCGGGCAGGTGCGGCATCTCTTGCCGACCGTCAGTGACTCGCGCTTGCTGCTCAAGGCGTCGTTCGACCGAGCTCTCGCTGCCGCTCCAACCCTGCGAGTCGGTTCCGCTACTATCCCCGGTCGCATGAACGACACAGCGGGAGAGCACTGGCAGTTTTACGCCACCGACCTTGAGCCCGGACGTCGATACACGCTCTCGCTGGAAGCCGCGGACGGACGCGCGTTGTGCGAACCGTGGCCGCTGTCCACGTTCCCGGCACCGGATGCGCGGCCGGATCGGTTCCGCCTGCTGTTCTTTACCTGTGCCGGCGGACCCGGTGGCTCCTATGACGGGATCGGCCAGCGTGCGGGGTTCCTGCCAACCGTTATTCGCAACCGGTTGCTCCGCCGCGCCCTGTCCTTCGCACCAGATGCCGCCGTCGCCAACGGGGACCACATCTACTGGGACCTGCATACCTGGCAGGGTGACAACGCCGGCCAATTGAGCCCCAGCGGGCGACGGTCGAACTTCGACTTCTCCGATACGGTGTTCGGGGCGAGCAACGAGACGGCGATGAAGGCGGCGGCGGGGCCCCAGATCGTGCCCGTCTACGGCAGTGACTTCCGGTCGACGCCGATGTTCTTCCTTCAGGATGACCACGATCATTGGGAGAACGATGCCGTGACCGACGACATCGCCAGCTTCCCGGTTCCATGGTTTCAGCTTCAGCTCGCGCGCGCGACGCAACAGCTGTACTACCCCGAGTTTCTTCCTGACGCGAGGCGTCCGGCCGGACTGCCCTGGTCGTCCGCCACCGACCGCGGAGACCTGTCGGAGAGCTTTGGCTCCTTGCGATACGGCAATCTGGCCGAGGTTCTGCTCTACGATGTGCGACGCACCATGAACCTCGGCGGCCCGAACGCCGTGTTCGTCGACCCGCAGGTGGAGCGCTGGTTGCTGGAACGGACGCGGGCGTCGGGGGTGGGCCATCTGGTGCATGCCCCCTCGAATCCGTTCGGGTGGAGCGCGGGAAAATGGGGTGAGTGGTATCCCGATTTTCTAGACCGGGAGAACGGCGCACTGACGACGGCGATCGCCAAGCCCTATTGGCAAGAGGGGTGGCTACGGCAGCACGACCGACTGGCCCAGGCGATCGGTACCCAGCCGGGTCGGGCTCCGGTGATCATTAGTGGAGACCTGCACGCGGTTGGCGTGGGCCGTATGCATCGGGCCGGAGCGGTGAACCTGAGCGCGCGCCCAATTACCACGGTGCTCAGCGGCCCCATCGGTACCTCCATTCGAGGCTTTCCGTCGGTCGTCCGCGGCATTGGGGCGACCACACCCGCGCACCTCGATATAGAGGAGTCTGTAGCGCCGATCGAGGATCACGGCTTCACGCTGGTTGATTTTCTGCCTGACCGAATGGTGCTGCGGCAGTTCAAGTGGGACGTCGACCGAGAATCGCTGCTCGCCATAGACCAGCTGGAACCGTTCTATCAGACCGAGCTCCCGAGACCGGGGTGACCCGGTGGTGTAGCCATGCCCCAGACACTGACCATTCGTAGCCTCACTGCCCGTCCGGTCCTGCTGACGCTGGAGCGACCGGTTGTTGCCCGGATCGCCACGATTACTGAGTGGCCGTTGATCCTCATCGATCTGATGACCGAGGAGGGCATTGTCGGGAGGAGTTACCTCGAGCCGTATACCCCGAGGACGATGCGGTACCTCGTGCCAGCATTGCACGATCTGGGCGACTTGCTCAGGGGGCATCCCGTGGCGCCGACCGACCTGTACGAGTCGGCGAGAAAGTCGTTGCAGTTCGTCGGGTACGAAGGTCTGGCGGGGATTGCCGTGGCCGGTCTCGATATGGCCGCGTGGGATGCGCTGGCCAAGGCGGCGGACCAGCCGTTGTGCCGTCTTCTCGGCGGCTCCATCGGCAGCGTGCCGGCCTACAACAGCAACGGGCTGTGGTTGCAGGACCCGGCGGTTGTGGCCGATGAAGCGGCGGTGCTGCTCGATGAAGGGGGCTTTACAGCACTGAAGTTGCGGTTGGGGCGCGACCGCATCGCCGACGACCTGGCCACGATCGACGGGGTGCGTGCGCGCGTCGGCGACGACGTACGTCTCATGGTCGACTTCAACCAGGGGCTGGACCTCGCTGATGCGATGGACCGGTGTCACCGTATCGACGACGCCGGGCTGACCTGGATCGAGGAACCGATCGTCTACGACGACCTCGACGGCTATCAGAAACTGACCGCTGCGCTCAAGACGCCGATCCAACTCGGCGAAAATTTCTACGGTCCGCGTGCACTGCACCGCGCGCTGCAGATGGGCGCCTGCGACCTCGTTATGCCTGATTTCATGCGGATCGGCGGTGTGACGGGTTGGCTGCGGGCGGCTGCTATCGCCGGCGCGGCCGGCGTGCCGATGTCCACGCATCTGTACCCCGAGGTCGCCGCGCATGTCATGCGCGTGACGGAGACGGCTCATTGGCTGGAATGGCAGAGTTGGGCGGACCCGATTCTTCGACAGCCATTCGCCGTGCGAAACGGGCGCGTGCACATTCCTGATGTGCCGGGCGTGGGGATCGAATGGAACGAAGATGCGGTGGCAGCGCATCTGGTGTCGTAGCCGGCGTCGGTCAATGGGCGAGAATAGTGGGTGATGTCTTGCGTTTGATCGCAGGGCCATCTACTCTGTTGACTCAGGAGAGTGCCAATCCTGGGCGGGGATGCTACGTGGCGCGAGCGAGCTGGTTCTTGAGAGCCGCGCGTGACGTCGCATACCGACCGGACACCATAGATGGACTTCATCCGCCACCAGCTGATCGTTTCGATGAGCGGCCGATTGGCGCCCACTGGAGATATGAGATGACAAACACAGTTCTGACGGCGTCCCTGGCCGCGGCTATGGCGCTGGCACTTGTGCCGGTGTCGGCCACGGCGCAGTCGATGCGCACACCCGATGGCCAGCCTGACGTGTCCGGGACCTTTACGTTTCGAACGATTACACCATTCGAGCGTCCCAGCCAGTTTGCGGATCAGGAGACGCTTGATGCGGAAACGGCCGCCGCGTTCGAGGCGTCTGAGCGCACACGTCAGAATCGCGACCTCTTTGACCCGGAAAAGGGCTCAGGCGGATATGCGCCGCGGGCCGACGGTGGGGTGCTGTCATATAACGAATTTTGGTATGAGCGCGGTATCGAGTTGACGGCCGATAAACGGACGTCGCTCGTGGTCGACCCTCCCAATGGTCGGCTGCCGGCGAGAACGGAGGCGGCGACGTTGGCCGCAGCCGAACGGCGCGCTCACACTGAGCTGCACCGCTATGACTCGCATGAGGAGCGGAGCACGGGTGATCGCTGCATCATGGGTTTCAACGCAGGCCCGCCCATGCGGTCAAGCGCCTACAACAACAACGTGATGATCTTCCAGACTCCGGGATATGTGACCATTCTCAATGAGATGGTGCACAACGCGCGAGTCATTCCGATCGACGATTCGTCCGAGGTGCCGTTTTCGCAGTACAGCGGCGTGTCGCGCGGCAGATGGGAGGGCGAGACATTGGTCATCGAAACGGATCAGTTTGCGGGTGGAAGCAGCGGGTTGACCTCGCCTAATATGCATCTCGTCGAACGTCTCACACGCATTGACCCCGATACCGTCGCCTACGAGTACACGGTGACGGACCCTACTGTGTACACGGCGCCGTACTCGGTGATGATGCCGCTGCGACGTACTGACGGCGCCCTCTTTGAGTATGCCTGTCACGAGGGTAATATCGGCCTCGAGGGTATTCTCGGCGGTGCGCGGGAACTTGAGTTGCTGGGACGCGAACTTCGACCGTAGTCCGGCTAACGCTTCGTTCACGATCACGACAGGCCGACACACGCCACCCGCTGGCGTGTGTCGGCCTGTTTTCGTGTCGGGTGACGATGTTCGTGGCCTACCAGTCGTTGGCCATGACGCCAACGGGTGTGGGCGGTGCGTCGATCTGCGCATCGGGGTTCAGTATTGCAGGGGCCGCTCGTTGGGACACCGGTTCGGGTGCCGATGGTTCTATCGCTGTTCCAGGCGCGTTGGCGTCCAGGAACACGACAGCAAACCCCTGCCGGGGATCGGCGCTCAAGACTTCCGCTGCGGCAATGATCGGCTCGCCATTCGGTAATTCGATGTGTAGATTGACATTATTCGGTTGCGCCACGAAACAGCCGCCGTCGCTGATATTGGAGACGACGATGGGCATTTCCCCGTCTGGCGTGCTGCAGGTCCCGTCGAATGGGCCCTGAGCGCGATCGTGCTCGCGCCGCCGTGCGGAAGCGCGTCGGGCAGGCCCTGGAACGCGCTCGTGTCCAGCTGCTTCAACTA
>CAWWAF010000127.1:0-9951 GCA_963934795.1 uncultured bacterium | reverse complement strand
CCGTGTTCTCTCGACCCCACGTGACGGCGAACCCCGCGAAATCTCCCCCCCCCCGATCACCCTCGGGTTCGAGGAACTGCTGAAGGGAAACCTGGTGGCCCGTACGGTGAGGACGCTGGAACCGTGCGTCACACTCCGATTGGACACGGACCAGATGCGCACGCTGCTCGCGGACAACACCGACCTGGTGCGCGGCTTCTTCCGCACCCTGGCCGGCCGCGGCCTGACAGATCGCAAGGGCGTCATCAAAGGCCACATCGACGCCGCGCTGGTCGGGCCGGGTACCGAACCGTTGACGCCGATTCAAAAGGTGCTGGCCATGCAGCGGGTGCCGGTGTTCTCAGGCGTGAGCGCGACAGAAATGCGCCATCTCGCAGCAATCGCCCACCAGGTCGCTCTCGTGCCGGCGGCGATTGTGTCAGCCGAAACAGATCCGCCGGTCGTGTGTGTCGTGCTCTCCGGCACCGTCGCGATGGAGGCTCCGGGCGACGAGACCGTCGTGCCGAGTCAGGTCGAACCAGGGGACGTCACCGGGCTCTTCGAGGCGCTGGCCGGGCAGGACGGCGATGCGGGGCCGGCTACGAGCCGCTCAAGCCGGAACCGCCCTTCGTATCGACCGCGACGACCTCTATGACCTGCTGGGGCAACGGCCTAATCTCCTCCAGCAGATCTTCACGGCGTTGTTCGGGAGACGGAGGCCGTAGTCCTGTTCCGACCCGCCTGACCGGCCAATTCGGCGGAGCCGGCCCACCCCGGCCTACGTCGGTTCCTGCCCCTCCGAACCACGCCAGTGTGATACAAACAGTGGAACTACGCCACAAGGAGAAAGCCATGCAGCGTCACGCCACCGTGACCACACGGGCCGTTTTGTTCGTCTGCGCATTGAGCCTGCCGGCGGGCATGGTGATGGCGCAAACCGCCACCCCGCTTGAGCAGGAGGTCCGTGATGCTCTGCGGAAAGAGCGTTCCCTTCGCGGCCTGGACGTGGGTCTCTCGGGGGCTGAGGTCACGCTGACGGGGGAGCTTGAGTCGTTCTGGCAGAAGAGTGAAGCGATCCGACGCGCCCTCGACGTGGATGGTGTCGAAACGGTGGCCACCGACATTGAGATTCCGCCGCCGGAAGGCGACCAGGAGCTCGCGGAGGAGGTCTCCAAGGCGGTGCAAAATTACCCGCACTATTCGCTCTTTGACCATCTCGAGGGCGCTGTAGACAATGGCGTCGTGTCGCTGTGGGGACGGGTCACCCCAGACCGCAACAAGCCGCGCGAGCTGTTTGAACGGGTCGCCAAAATCCGAGGCGTGCAGGAAGTCCGAAACGACATCCAGACCATGACGCCGTCCACGGGGGACACCAATTTGCGTCGGAGCCTGTCCCGCCAGATTTTCCAAAGCACCCATTTTGAACGATTCCGAAACGCGCGGAACCCGCCGTTCCACATCGTCGTAGAGCGGTCATCGGTCACCTTGGTTGGCTGGGTGCAAGGCGAGATTGAGCGACGCGAGATGGAACAGATCGCCCGCATGACGCAGGGCGTGATACGCGTGGACAATCAGCTACAAACCATCCAGTAGACGGCTACAGGGTTATCAGGCCTATCGGTCTATCCCGACCAGGTCGAAGCGCCCACCGTTGGGACGCAGGTAGACCCGCACCGGCGCAGCCCATGCAGGAAAGTCTGGGTGCAGGGACCGGATCTGGGCCATCAGGTAGCTGTTCCCGGTCAGCGGGGCATCGGTCGGCAGTGTCAACACCGTGTCGCTCCCGGTCATCGGCTCACTGAGATCCACAACAGCGCCGGTGTCGTTGGCGTAGAGCGACCAGGACGTCTCGTAGCGGGTACCGGCGGCCGCGAACCCGTAGCGCTCCGCCAGGTTGGCAAAACTCAGGCCAGCGTTCGTCAGCGAGAATTCGTCCAACGGGTTCATTCGAGCCATCGCGTACCGGCCACTTTTCTTCTGCCGCTCCACCAGAGTTTGGTAAAAGTAGCGCTCGGCCTCGGGGTCGCTGTACTCGCCGGTCCGCACGATAGCCAGAAGCTCCTCGGCAGTAAAACGCATCAGAATTTTGGCGGCCCAGAAGGCGTCCCGATCCGTCATCCGCACGAAGGCCGGGTTCGGGTAGTCGTTCTTCCATGCCTCCGGATCAAAGGCGACGGATTCCCACCGTCCCACCGATTGATACTTCGGGAACTCGGGCCATTCCACTGAACGATATCTGGGCGCGCGCAGGCCAAGCCCGAAGAAGTTGCGCTTCACCTCGCTCATGTCGAGCCAGTATTGAAAGCTCAGATTCGCAAGCTGAATTTCGACGCTCCCGCTTCCGCCGTAGTCCTTCTTCCCGTGTCGTGGGAGGTTGGTTCCTGGCCGACCGCGGTCTCGGTCGTGGTCTGGGCCAGGGCTGGCACCGGCCAGCCGACACCCGCTAGGAGCCAGGCGAGCGCGCATGTGGCGAATGTGTGGGTGTGCGATCTCATAGGCTGCTCCACTACCGACCGACGATCTGTCCCGAGGCGCCGTGTTCGGCTATACCTCTGTAGATGCAGGTACGGCGGCCGCGGTTACGTTGCCGCAGAACCGCTGAGGTTGGGCAAGTTGTAAAAAGCCGCCGCCCCCGGGTAGTTGGCGCTGTCGCCAAGCCGGCGCTCGATGCGGAGGAGTTGGTTGTACTTGGCCGTCCGATCGGTCCGGCAGAGCGACCCGGTCTTGATCTGTCCCGCGTTGGTGGCGACCGCCACGTCGGCAATCGTGGTGTCTTCGGTTTCGCCAGAGCGGTGCGAGATGATGGCGGTGTACCGGGCCTCTTGCGCCATCGCGATCGCGGCCAACGTCTCGGTCAACGTGCCGATTTGGTTCAATTTGACAAGAATTCCGTTGGCGACCGACTCGCGAATACCGCGCTCGAAGATCTCGGTATTGGTCACGAACAGGTCATCGCCGACCAATTGCACCCGCGTGCCCAGCGCGGCCGTGAGCTCTGACCACCCAGCCCAGTCGCCCTCGTCGAGCCCATCCTCAATCGACAGAATCGGGTAGCCATCCACCAATCGGCGGCACCACGCGACCATGTCCGACGATGTCCGTTCCGCGTCGCCGTCGGCAGCCAGTCGGTATCGGGCGGTCTGCTTGTCGTAGAGCTCGCTGGCCGCGACATCCAGCCCAAGATAGACGTCGTCGCCAGGGCGATACCCGGCCCGCTCGATGGCGACCAACAACATATCCAGCGCCGCCTCGTTCGATTCGAGATTGGGGGCAAACCCGCCCTCGTCGCCAACCGAGGTTTGGTGGTGCTGTTCCTGCAGCACGGTACGCAGGCAATGGAAAATCTCTGTCCCGACCCGCAACGCCTCCGAGAAGGAAGGCGCTCCAACCGGGATCACCATGAACTCCTGAATATCGACGTTGTTGTCGGCGTGGGCACCGCCATTCAAGACATTCATCATGGGGACGGGCAGGTCACGGGCCGCATCGCCACCCAGATATTCGTACAACGGAATGTGAGCCGCCGCCGCCGCGGCCTTCGCGGCCGCAAGGGATACCCCCAGGATGGCGTTCGCCCCGAGGCGCCCCTTGTTCTTGGTCCCGTCCAGGTCTATCAACGTACTGTCGATAGTGCCTTGGCTAGTGGAATCGAGCCCGACCAACGCATCGCAGATCTCCGTATTCACATGCGCGACAGCCTGCGTCACACCCTTGCCGCGGTAGCGTGCCTCGTCGCCATCCCGCAGTTCGACTGCTTCGAGTTCCCCGGTCGAGGCCCCCGAGGGGACAGCCGCTCGCCCGGTTGCCCCACCCCTGAGGCCCACTTCGACCTCAACGGTTGGGTTGCCCCGACTATCGAGAATTTCCTGGCCCACTACGCTTGCGATGATCTGATCGTCGTTCATTCACTCTCTCCGACGCGCTATCGATACGGTCCCTCTGTTGAGGGGCCTATTCGGGGCTTTTCCGAACTATGTCCGTCCGTTCCCAGAACGGTCAGTGTCGCATGGATCGGCGCGGACCCGCACTGGCAACCTCACGGACGTGACGAGGCTGTCGGTCCGCGTCAAGACGGGCTTCGCCCGGCCCCCCGCCGGGGGCTCAGGCGTTGGTCTGGTCGCTGCCCGGAATTATGAGGAAACTTCCCGAGGAAGGCTATTCAGGTAGCTGAGTGCTACGAAGGACTTTGCTTCGCGGAAACGGGACCCGGACACTCTGAGAACCGGACCCACCGGCTTGAACCGCTCATACGAGCGGTCGATATGCACGCAAGCCGCGACCAGACCATACACCCTAGAAAAACGCGTGTCGATGGGTACGACCCCATCGCTAACTTCGATGTATTGAATGTAACGCAGCCACAGCGTCGGCGCTATTGGACCTTGGTCCAACGCGGATGTCCTACGCGGGTCAATCAGGGTGCCGCGCCGTGATTTGTAGCCGTTCAGCATGGCGGACCAGATCGGCCAATGACGCGGCCTCCATCTTTGCCATCACCCGGGCCCGATGTACCTTGATGGTCTTCTCACTCGTACCCAGCTGGGCCGCGACCTGCTTGTTCAGCAGCCCGGCGGCGACAAGCGCGAACACCTGCTGTTCTCGAGGCGTCAGTCTGTCGTAGCCGATCCGAAGCACCGCCAATTTCTGCTGTTCGAGCAGCCAGGCGCGATCGCGTTCGATGGCGCGATCGATCGCGGCCAGGAGCGCTTCGTCGTCGAACGGTTTGAGCAGAAAATCAACCGCGCCGCCCTTCATTGCGGCCACGCTCATCGGCACATCGCCGTGCCCGGTGATGAACACGATGGCCATGGGCCGCCCGGTGACGCTCAGACGGCGCTGGAGCTCGAGCCCGGTCATGCCCGACATTCGCACGTCGAGCACGACGCAGCCAGGCCCGGTGGGTCGCCGATGTTCGAGGAATGACTCGCCCGAATCGAATCCCTCGACCCGGAGTCCGGCGGACTCGAGCAGACGGACCACGCTCCGTCGCACGGACGGATCGTCGTCGACGACAAAGACGGTCGGTTGGTCGGTCATGGGCTCGGCGGAAGCGCAAAGCCGACCGTCGCCCCACCGGTCGCAAGTGGTTCGGTCTGCATCTCGCCCCCGTGTGCCTCCACGATACTCCGCGAGATGGACAGTCCCATGCCCAGACCGCCTTTGCGCGACGTATTGAACGGGTCGAACATGGTCGCGAGCATCGTGGGGCTGATGCCCGGACCGGTGTCATCGACCGTGACCACTTGCCACCCGTCTTCACGCTCGAACACGCGAAACGTCAGGGATGCCTCGGGGAGTTCGTCCATCGCGTGCATGGCGTTGGTCACCAGATTGACGACCACCTGCTGAATCTGGATGCGGTCCGCCACCACTGGCGGCATGTCCGAGGCAAACTCGGACAGTACCGCGATCCCCCGCATGGAGAGACCGCTCCGCATGATCTCCCGGACCTCCCGGACAACGGCGCCAAGGTCGATTGGCTCTCGGGAAGGGCTCTCGCCGCGCATCATCTCGCGCAGCCGCTGGATGATGGCGCTCGCACGGCGATCATCCGCCACGATGTCGTGGAGCACCTCTCGGACTTGCCGCACGTCTGGGGCATCGCGATCCAGCAGACGGACCGCGGCCTGCGCGTTGCTCAAGATCGCCGCCAACGGCTGATTCAACTCGTGGGCCACCGCTCCGGTGAGCTCGCCCAGGGAGCTGACGCGCGCCACGTGGGCGAGTGCGTCGCGGTGCTGCAGCGCCTCGGCGCGTGCGACGATCTGCTCGGTGACGTCCGAGCACACCGCCACGAAGGTCTTCGAGAGGTCATCACCATCGGAACGGGGCGCCGCCCGAACCGTCCAGTGCCTGTACAACCCATCCTTGCTGCGGAGTCGGCACTCGAACGACACCGCGCGCCCGCGGTCGAACACTTCCCGCGAAATGGCCCGCTGGACGCGGTTCCGGTCCTCGGGGTGCACCCGGTCGCTCAAGCCGTCCAACGTGCGTGGGAACTCACCGCGCGAGAAGCCCATGGCTTCGTCCACATTCCCGAACCACACGACCCCTCCGGTCGAGATATCCACCTCGGCGATGATGTCGGCACCCAGCGTCGCCGCAATCCGAAAACGCTCCTCACTCTGCCGCAGCGCCTGCTCCGCCGCGATCTGGCGAGACACGTCGCGCACCGTTGTGACGACGACCAGGCCCTCGTCCGTCTCGAGCCGGCCGAAATTGACGGCGGCGGGAAAGGTCCGACCGTCGGCGCGCCGAGCCGTGGCCGGTACGATGCCCTCGGCCATGGCGGCGCTGGGCGCCCCCAGCGCAGGCTCCTCCAGGTGCTCCTTGACGCGTGGTCCCGACAGCACCTGCTCGAGCTGTCCCCCCACCAGCGCGCCCGGTGGATATCCGAACAGGTGCTCCGCTTGATGGTTCACGAACGCGATCTGCCCGTTCGCGCGCGCGGCCACGATGGCGTCCGGCGCCTGCTCGATCAGCTGCCTCACACGGGTTTCGCTGGCCCGCGCCGTCGCTTCGGCACGTTTACGTTTGCTCACGTCGATGAGGAAACCGCGGATCACAGCAGCGACCCCATCCAGCCGTTGGACGGCGACCACGTCGTGGAACCAGACGCTGTTCCCCCCGGCCGCGATCATCCGGTATTCGAACTCGTATGCCTCGTGCTCGCGCAGCGCTTCTTCGCGGAACCGGAGGACCCGGTCCAGATCGTCCGGGTGGAGATGCGTCTTCCAGAATGCCGGCTCCAGCCACCGCGCCAGTGGATATCCCAGCAGTCGTTCCGCCTGCGATCCCACATAGGTAAAATCGCGCGTTTGTGCGTCGGCTTCCCACTGGACGATCTGGGTCGCTTCGAGCAGACGCTTGAACCCAACCGCGCGTGCCGCGGGGCCGGAGGGTGCGGGCGGAGAGAACACGTCGTGCTCGACGTCTTCGGGACCGGTCATTGCCACGAACCTACCAGAAGGGGCGACCGAGGGCTACGTAGAACGCTGACGAGCCGTCGTCGCCGAGGCTGCCGCTCACGAGCAAGGCTCCGATGACCGTGTCGATCAGGAGTCCCGCCGACAGGTCAGAATGGATGTCCGCATCGTCGCGGGTCTGGAACGCACTGCCCGACTCTACCCACGCGCCCACGTCGATGGCGCCGCCGAGAAGGTCCGGAAGCCGCCCAATCTCGCGGAGGTATCCGGCACCGAGGTACCCCGTGTGCGCGCCGCGAAACTGGTCGCGGTCGAACGCACCGAGGCTGAACGGTCCGCCCTGCGTGAATTGGTAGAAGGGTGACACGGTATCGCCAAATGAGGTCGCGGCGCGAAACGCGACAAACACGCGCCCGGAGTCGCCGGTCGGCACGAAAGTCGACCCCTGGGATGTGGCCTGACGCAACGGAGCCGCCTGCCCCGGCGCGGCGTTCATCCACGACAGCTCGGAGACGACGCGGGTCCCCCGGTGCGGGGCGATCCAGTTGTCGTGCCCATCGTAGACCCAGCGGAGACGCGCTCCGTGCTCGCCGCCCTGTAAACGCGGCAACGGGGACGTGGTCACGCGTCGCCCTTTCGCATCGAGCGACCCGGCGCGGTACCCGACGCGGAGCTGACTACGGGTGCCGAGCGTCACCCCCAAGTCCAGGCCCACGCGGGCGCGCTGGATACGGTAGCTTGCCGGCGGATCCTGCCCGCCGCCGAATGGCCTGGTCGCGCGCTGCAGCGCGACACTGGGTGCGATGAACCAGGGTGAACGGGCCAGAGGCAGCAGATACTCCGCCTGGACCCCAACGTCGGTTCCCAGTTCGACGTCGACGCGCGCCTCCGCATCTCGCACCTACACGTCATACGCCGTGAAACGGGTGCCGATCCGCAGCGCCAGCTCCTCGCCCTCATTCTCGAGAGCCACCGCGACATTGAGAAACGGGGGACCATGGGGCTTCTCCCGCACGACGACCGCCGCACCAGCCTGGCCCTCGGATTCGACCAAGTCATAGCCAAGGCTCCCGTAGCGCCCGCCACCGGCCACCGTGGTCAGTCGCTCTTCGAGCGCGGCCCAGGTCAGCGGTACGTCCGCATCGGTGCCGGACAGATACACCTCGACATCGTCGGCGGCTGCCGCGTCCACGCCCTCGACCCGCACGAATGCCACGTGGTCGGCCGAGGTGTTCACCCGCCGACGGTGCCGCGCGTCGAGATGCCGCGCCCACGCGTCAGGCGAGAGCGAGAGTTCCCGCAAGGCCCCACCGGCCGCAGCGGCGCCGTCATAGCCCTCCTGTCGAATTGCTTCGAAGTCTCGCCACGCGTCCGACCGCACGTGCTCGACGGCGGGCGCAATCACATGGTCGGCATACTGATCCAGCACGGCGAGCGTGCGCGGTGCCATCATCACGGCGATGGCCTGATTCGCCACGGCCACCAGCGACGTGAGCGCCTCCCGGCGGCCGAATGGCTCGCCGACGTCGACCGCGATGACAATGTCGGCACCCATGGCGCGAGCCACGTCCGCTGGCACGTTGTTGAGGAGACCGCCGTCGGCGAGAAACCGGTCGTCGAGCACGATCGGTTCGGAAATACCGGGGATGGCCATCGTCGCACGCAGCGCCCCTGCCAGCGAACCACGGTCAAGCGCCAGGGGCACCGCCGCCTCGAGGTCCGTCGCCACCGCACGAAACGGGATGGGCAGGTCGTCGAAATGAAGCGGCGCGGCGTAGGGGAGCGCCAGGCGACTCACGAACAGCCCGATCTCGTGCCCGGGATCAAGCCCCGGGGCGAGACGCAGGCCGTCGCGCACGCCAAACTCAAGCCCGACCGGAAACTCGCGTCGGTCCTCTTTGCGTCGAAACGCCTTTGACGGATAGGCCACCTCACCGCGAAACATCGCATCCCAATCGATGGCCTCGATGAGGGCGCGAACATCTGCGGCGGAGCGGCCTGTGGCGTAGCCTCCCCCCACCAGCCCTCCGATACTCGTGCCGGCGATGACGTCAACCGGAATGCGGTGCTCCTCGAGCCACTCGAGTACGCCGACATGCGCCAGCCCACGAGCGCTGCCACCGCCAAGCGCCAGACCGATACGGGGGCGCGCGTCTACACCAACCGGCTGCGCGGCCCCGACGATCGGGAGGCACAGGATGAAGCCGACCGCGGTTGCGACCCGAATCGGCGGCCCCGCTGGCATGGGTACAGAGTGAGTGGAGGTTGGGTGAGCGTGCGTCCAGGACCGCTATGACACCGCCACCGCGAGGCCGATCGGACAGGAGACGCCAGTGCCCCCCATGCCACAGTAGCCGTTCGGGTTCTTGGCGAGATACTGCTGGTGATCGTCCTCGGCGTAGTAGAAGGCTGGCGCGTCCTCAATCTCGGTGGTGATGGCGCTGTGTCCCTCGCCCTCAAGCGCGTAATGATAGGCCTCCCGGGATGCCAGGGCCGCCGCCAACTGGTCGGCACCCTGGCAGTAGACGACCGACCGATACTGCGTACCAACATCGTTCCCTTGGCGCATGCCCTGCGTGGGGTCATGTCCTTCCCAGAACAGGCGTAGCAGCGCGTCGAGCGTGACCGCTGTCGGGTCGAACACCACCAGGACCACCTCGGTGTGGCCGGTCAAGCCGCCACACACCTCGCGATAGGTCGGGTTCGGCGTTACACCGCCGGCATAGCCGACGGCCGTGGTGAAGACACCCGGGGTCTGCCAGAACTGGCGTTCGGCACCCCAGAAGCAGCCCATGCCGACCACGACCTGAGACATACCGTCTGGAAAGGGCGGTTGCAGTGGCGCGCCGTTGACGAAGTGCGCATCCGGCACGACCATCGGCGTGTCACGCCCGAGGGGCGCGTCTTCAGGTGCCGGCATCCGCGGTGTCTGTCCGCTGAACCACATGTAACCCTCCTCCTTGCCGAGGTAGCCTGGCCCTGCCCGGCGGCCCGTCTCCCCAGCGTGTCACCCCACCATACCGTATTGGTTCCACATTGGGTCCAC
>CAWWAF010000126.1:0-10029 GCA_963934795.1 uncultured bacterium | reverse complement strand
AATTCTATTTCTGCAATGCGGCAACCACGTCAGAGGACCCAGCGACGATGCATACCCAGACTCACGAGACACGAGACCGACTGACTCCGTCCCATGCCCTCGACATCCTGAGAGACGGCAACAGTCGCTTCTGCGCGAATCTCAAGGCCAATCGCGATCTGCTTCAGCAGGTGAACGAGACGTGCGAGGGACAGTGGCCGTTCGCCGTGGTCCTGAGTTGTATCGATTCGAGAACGTCGGCCGAATTGGTCTTCGATCAGGGTATCGGCGACATCTTCAGCGTTCGCATTGCCGGCAACTTTCTGAACGACGACATCCTCGGCAGTATGGAATTCTCCTGCAAAGTCGCCGGGGCAAAACTGGTAGTCGTACTCGGCCACTCGAAATGTGGCGCGATCAAGGGCGCCTGCGACAATGTCGAACTGGGGCTGCTGACGGGAATGCTCGAAAACATCCAGCCGGCTGTCGCCGCGACTTCGACTCCTGCCGACGTCAGTCAGAGAAACTCCGGGAACACGCAGTTCGTCGAGGACGTCGCGCGCGAGAACGTCCGCCGCGGGGTCGACGCGATCCCGAAACGAAGCGCGGTTCTGCGCGAGATGCGGGACGCGGGCGAGATTACGATCGTCGGAGGGATGTACAACATCTCGACAGGTGCGGTCGAGTTCCTCTGACATCAGGCCACCCGCGGTTCGCGCCGAGGGAGGCCCCTGCGTCCGGTCGGAAACGGTCGCAAGCGTCAGCGACTCGACCAGAACGGCTTCGCCCGAATGGCGCTGACGAGCGCCTCGAAATATCAGCCGGTCTCCGCAGATCACTATCTGGCCTCGCGATTCAATACCGCAGTCCATGATCCCGTTAACGCGTATATAAACCAAGCGCTAGCCCGAAAAGGGCCGTCGCCGTGTGAATCGATTCTACGAATCAACCGTTCATCCCAGTTGATCGCGTCAGGGCAAACCCGGCCTGCACGTGACGAAGGGTTGCGAGAACGCATGCAAATGACAAGAACTCTGTTCACTGCGTTGATGATGATTGTCCTGCTTGGGTCGTCGCCTGCATTGGCCCAGGTAGATGAAGACCAGGCGGGCGCGTGGTACATGTACTTCTTCAATGCAGGGTTCGAAGACAGCCGCTGGGGACTGCAAGGCGACCTGCAACATCGAAATTGGGATCTCGGCGGAGACCTCGAACAGTTATTGCTCAGGGGAGGACTCACCTTCAGCCCCACTTCGACCAACCTTTTGCTGACGTTAGGTTACGCGAACATCACGTCCGGACACTTTGGTTCGAGCAGCTCGATATCAAGCGAGGATCGCGCGTATCAGGAGGCACTCCTGCCGCACACACTCGGGCAGCGGGTCTACCTGCGGCATCGGTTTCGATTCGAACAGCGCTGGGTGGACGGTCAAGATTTCCGGACACGATTTCGTTATGCCCTCTTTGTGGACGTCCCGCTGAATCGCGCGAATCTCCGTCAAGGCGCTGTCTACCTGTCCGCCTACAATGAAGTGTTCGTCAATGGTCAGCGCGCGATTGGCGACAAGCGCCGTGTAGAGACGTTTGACCGCAACCGGCTCTATGCCGCACTTGGCTACAGCCTGAGCGATTCATTACGACTACAAGGCGGGTACATGCATCAGGGCAGCGCCGCCGTCAGCAAGGGCCAGTTCCAATTGAGCCTGCATCAGTCGTTCCAGTAGATGCAATCGTACGGTCAATCACATTGCGGGCTTTGGCGTGCGGTTTGGCAGCACGCACCGCTGAGTCCGCCAGAGCCATCTGGGGGCAACTCCTGTTAAGGACAGACGGTCAACGGACTTTCTGGGCTCAGGCTGGACGTGAAGTTGGTAGCGGTACGGGGAATCGAACCCCGGTCGCATGGATGAGAACCATGTATCCTAACCCCTAGACGATACCGCCACATACGTCGATTTCCCGGAGGTCCGGGACAGCAGGAACTCTATGTTACCAGCGGTCCGTCGGACTGGTCAAACCCCGCGCTCTTGTACAATGTTCGCGTGATTCGACTTGTCTCCGTCCTCGTCGTCCTGGCCGCGGTCGCCCTCGGCGCCGGCATGTTCATCGGGGCCGGTCGCGCCCCGGGCCCCACCATCGAGATTCATCGGCCGACAGGGCTTTTTGGCCGCAACGCACGGTTCGAGGCTTCCATTGACCCGACCGATGGCGAGTTGACGAGCGTGGACGCGGTGCTCGAGCAGAACGGCTCGAGCTGGCCGCTCTTCTCCTTGACGGACCCCGGCGACGGACAGCTGACCCAAGAGTCGGAGACTCGCGTCAGGGTCTCGCGGGACATCACGCGCGACGCACACCCGGAGCTGACCCCTGGACCGGCCACGATTGTGGTCAGAGCCACCAGAACCGTGCTGTATGGGCTGCGCGAGCGGGACGCCGAGGCGCGGGTCGAGGTCGAAGCCCGGTTCGACCCGCCACGGCTCAGCGTGCTCTCCTCACTTCACTATGTGAATCACGGTGGTGCGGAGCTGGTCGTCTATCGGGTGACACCCCCCGACGCCGAGTCTGGCGTGCGGGTCGGTGAGCGCTTCTTTCCCGGCTACCCGGCGGCGGCAGCCGGGGTCGACGGTGCGGACGAGGCGACCCGAGTCGCGCTGTTTGCGTTGTTACACGACCAGGACCTGACGACGCCCATGCGGGTGGTTGCCCGCGACCTGGCCGGCAACGAAGCGGAAATCCAATTCGACCATCGGGTGTTTCCCAAGCAGTTTCGGCGTTCGAGTATTCAGATCGGAGATCGGTTTCTCCAACAAGTGGTGCCCGAGATCGTCGCCCGCTCCGAGGAATTCGGGACCCTGCCCTTGCCCCCGGACGCCGGCCTGCTGGAGCAGTATCTGGCGATCAACGGCGGCCTTCGGCGTATCAACGGCGAACGCATCATGGCCCTAGCCGCCGAGACCGCGCCTGAGCCGCTGTGGGACGGGCCGTTTCGCCAACTCGGGAATTCGCAGGTCGAGTCGGGATTCGCCGACCATCGCACCTACCTCCACGAGGGGCAAGAGGTCGACCAGCAGATCCATCTCGGGTTCGACCTGGCCTCCACCGCCAACGCGCCAATCCTGGCCTCGAACAGCGGCCGCGTCGTCTTCGCCGACTACCTCGGCATTTACGGCAACTGCGTGATTGTCGACCACGGCATGGGCTTGCAATCGCTTTACGCGCATCTCTCATCGATCTCCGTCAGCGCAGGCGACTCAGTGACGGGTGAAGACCAGCTGGGCCTGAGTGGGCGAACCGGGCTGGCTGGCGGCGACCACCTCCACTTCGCGATTCTCTTGCAGGGGTGGCCCATCACACCGATGGAATGGTGGGACTCGCATTGGATCGACGATCGGATCATGCGCAAACTGCGGCTCGCACCGTGATCCCCGGCCAGCAGGTTTACACGCCGGAGCCCCTGTGATAGTTAAATAGGGCTGGACTAGCTTGTTTCTCGCAAAATTGCACACCCTCCGGGTCGGGCGGACCATCGGCACGACCGCTCGCCCGATAACCAACAACTCGGTCATTCGAAGAAGTGCGTAGGAGAATTTCAATGCGACATCGAAATGTATGGACGGTCCTTTCCCTGCTCGTGCTGGCGACGACAGTGGCATGCGGCGGCGGCGGTGACGACGCGCCGGCCGCAGCCCCGGCCGCACCCGCGGCCCCGGCGTTCGACCCGGCCAGCGCTGGCAACGTGTCCGGCATGGTGATGTTCGACGGCGAGCTACCGGCGGCTGAAGCGCTGATGATGAATTCGGATCCGGTCTGCGCCATGTCGGCGACAAACACGATGTCCAGCACGTTCGTGGGCAGCGGCGGCCACCTCGGCAACGTGTTCGTGTATGTGAAGTCAGGACTCGAGGGCCAGACCTTCCCAGCCGCCAGTGGCACCGTGGAACTGAACCAGGAGGGCTGCCGGTACACGCCACATGTCATGGGCATCCAAGTTGGACAGACGCTGACCATCACCAACAGCGACCCGACGCTGCACAACATTCACGCGACGCCGAGCGCGAACGACGAATTCAACATGGGTCAGCCGATCCAGGGCATGACCTTCGAGCAGAGTTTCGACACGGCCGAGGTCATGGTGCCGTTCAAGTGCGACGTGCACGGATGGATGAACTCGTACATCGGCGTGCTCGACCACCCCTACTTCGCCGTCACCGGTCCCGATGGGGCCTTCGACCTGAGCGCGCTTCCCCCCGGGGACTACGTGGTCGAAGCGTGGCACGAGTCGCTGGGCACGCAGACGCAGAACGTAACCGTGGCGACGGGACAGACCGCCGAGGTCTCGTTCACATTCGCGCAGTAACCGGGTCACACACGACACACAGGGGTCCGACGCCGCTCCGGCGTCGGACCCCGTCTCTCCACCGAGGCACGCAGCACTGGGGGCCTCATGCCCCTCCTCTTTTCCAATGACCTGGCTTCACCTGTATGCCCGGTTTCTGTGCGGCGCCACGCTGCTACTGATCGCGGCGGGGGGCATGGTAACCAGCACCGGCTCAGGGCTCTCGGTACCTGATTGGCCCAATAGCTACGGGTATTTCATGTTCTCGTTCCCGCTGTCCAGCATGGTGGGGGGTATTTTCTACGAGCATGGCCACCGACTGATCGCGTCCGGCGTGGGTGTGCTTACGATTGGCATGACCGTCTGGCTGTGGCGCGTTGAGACGCGGCGGTGGATGCGCCGGCTGGGGGTCATCGCGCTGGTGGCAGTCGTTCTGCAGGGCCTGCTCGGCGGCATCACCGTGCTCTACTTCTTGCCCACCGCGGTCTCCGTCTCGCACGCCGGCCTGGCGGAGATTTTCTTCTGCTTGACGGTCTGTCTCGCCCTGTTTACCTCGCCCGGATGGCGACACAGCGGCGTCATGGGCACGGATGGCCCGACGGGGTCTGACTCGACTGACGCGACCACCGTGGCGCTTGGGACGGCGCTTCCCTTGGTGGTCTACGCACAGATTCTGGTCGGGGCGACCATGCGACACACTGGCGCCGGCCTGGCGATTCCGGATTTTCCGCTGGTGTTTGGCGGGATCATGCCGACCGAATGGACGTTCGAGATTACGGTGCACTATCTGCACCGTCTGGGTGCCGGACTGACTACTTTGGTCATCTGGGCCACTGCCGGTCACCTCGCCCGGCACCATCGTCACCGACCAGACCTGCTCAGACCGGCTGGACTGCTAACCGTGCTGGTGCTGATTCAGGTTGGCCTGGGGGGTTGGACCGTGCTGAGCGGACGCGCGCCGGTCATTAATACGGCTCACGTGGCGACCGGGGCGATGGTCCTCGGCACATCGCTGCTACTGGGATTGCGGGTCAACCGTCACAGATTTCCGGACGCGCGTTCCGCCGGTGCACACCCGCCGCCCCAGGGACCACTCGCCCGCAAAGGAATTACTGGCGGGGCAGCGGCATGACGACCGATGCGGCCGCGATCACCGCGCCGCAAAACCGTCTGGCCGATTTCTTCGCGCTCACGAAGCCGCGTCTGAACTCGCTTGTCGTGGTCACGGCCGGTGTCGGCTATCTCGCGGCGCCTCGCGGACCGTTTGACGCGCTGTTGTTGTTTCACGCGACCGTGGGGGCCATGTTGGTCGCCGGCGGTGCCGCCGCACTCAACCAGGTCGCGGAGCGGGACCTCGACGCGCGGATGCACCGGACGCTGAATCGGCCGCTTCCGAGCGGCCGCCTGCACACGGGAGAGGCGATCTGGGCCGCGCTCGCGCTTGCCGTGGCAGGACTCGTGCAATTGGCCCTGGGCGCCAATCTGACCGCCGCACTCGTCGCCCTCGCCACCCTGCTCAGCTACGTGGCCGTCTACACCCCGCTCAAAAGGGTCACACACTGGGCGCTGCTGGTCGGTGCGGTGCCGGGTGCGTTGCCGGTCATGATCGGCTGGTCGGCCGTGGCGCCGCTGTCGCCAAGCGCCTGGACGCTATTCGCGGTCGTCTTCGTCTGGCAACTCCCCCACTTTCTGGCCCTGACGTGGCTGTTCCGCGAAGACTTCGGCCGCGCGGACCTCCCGTTGCTGTCCATCTCCGACCCCACTGGCAGGCGTACCGCCAATCATCTGCTGGTCTACGCCGTGCTACTGGTCCCGGTGAGCGTGGCCCCGACGTGGTACGGTGTGGCCGGCATGACGTACGCCGTCGGCGCCGCCACCCTGAGCGCGGGTCTCCTGGCGCTCTGTGTGTGGTTCGCCCGTGGACGAACAACCGACCGGGCCCGGCTGTTGTTCCGAGCCACCCTCGTCTACCTGCCGATTATCTGGGTCTTGCTTCTGATCGACCGCACGGGGTGATGGGAATGTTCGACGTGTCAATGCTGCCGGCGGTCAATGCGACTCTCAACGCGGTCGCGGGTGTGCTGCTCGTCCTGGGCTACCTACAGATTCGACGGGGACACATCGACGCACACCGGCGGTTCATGCTGGCCGCGTTCCTGACCTCGGCGCTGTTCTTGGTGTCATACGTCACCTATCACGCGCAGGTGGGCTCGCAGCCGTTTACGGGCCAAGGCCTCATCCGGATCGTGTACTTCGCGGTGCTGATCCCCCACGTTATTCTGGCCGCGCTGATCCTGCCGCTCGCCCTCATCACGCTCAGACGCGGCTTGCGCCGAGACGACGTGAAACATCGCGCCATCGCCCGGTGGACCCTTCCCATCTGGCTGTTCGTCTCGGTCACGGGCGTGGTGGTCTACTGGATGCTGTACCAGATGTAGAGGTGGGGCTACTCGTAGAGCAGATACGGCGTCGCCAGTCGCCGCCAGGCCTCCTCGTCGGTAGCCCAATCGGCCGCGATGTCACCGGCCGCATCGCCTGCGCGGAGCCTGGACACATCTGAGGCCGATCCGAACAACCGGACCACGGCGTCCAACTCGAATCGGTCGCCGAAGAGTCGGTGCAGCGCGGACGCGACCTCGAGCCCGAGCCGTACCGGCCGCAGTCGTTGTCGATCCGTCACCACGAAGAACACCCCTTCGCACAACTCGCCGGCAAAGCGGCTTGAAGACGGACGGAATCGAACGGGGTATACCCGCACGCCTGGAAGCCCCAGCGTGTTCAATTCGCGCGCGAGTTGAGGACCATCTATCCACGGTGCCCCGATCTGCTCAAACGGGGTGTCCGTGCCCCGCCCGACCGACAGGTTGGCTCCTTCGATGGCGCCGATACCCGGATAGAGCGCCGCCTGATACAGATTCCGCATATTCGGCGACGGATTCACCCACGACAAGCCGGTCTGGTCGAACCAGTTGGTCCGTCGCCAACCTCGTGCCGGCACGACGTCCAGATCAGCGCCGATTCCCCGCTCCGCGTTGAAGAGCCGCGCCAGTTCGCCGAGGGTGAGCCCGTGCCGGACAGGCGCCGGAAAGTAGCCATTGAATCCGAGCAACGCCTCGTCCAATGTGGGCCCCTCGACTGCGCCGCCGATTGGGTTCGGGCGATCGAGGACCACGACACGTGCCCCAATCTCGGACGCCGCTTCCAGCATGTACGCCATCGTCGTGGCGTAGGTGTAGAACCGCGCGCCCACGCCCTGCAGGTCGATCACAATCGTGTCCAGCCCCTGCAGGGTCGCGGCGGGCGGACGCCGGGTGTCACCGTAGAGCGAGTAGATGGGTAACCCGGTGCGCGGATCGCGGTCAGATGACACCGGACCGTCGAGGAGGCCCCGAATACCGTGTTCAGGGCTGAAGAGCGCCACAAGCTCGACGGGCGACGCCTGGTGCAACAGGTCGACGGTGCTGTCGCCGTCGCGCGCCCGACCCGTCTGGTTTGTCACCAGCCCGACCCGCGCGCCGGACAGCCGCGAGAAGCCCTCCTCTCGCAACACGTCGATACCGGTCCAGACGGGCGAACTGGCGGACGCGCCTTCCGCGCGGGTGTCCTCGTCCCCTTCTGCGTCCCCTGCGTCGTCCAGGAGCGATGCCGCCACGACGGTCGCGACCTGGCCGCGGAGCGCCGTGACGTTACCTTGGCCGGAGGGATGCAGTCGGCTGGAGAGAAACACGACGAAGGTGTCCGACCGCGGATCAAGCCACAGCGAGGTGCCGGTGAAACCAGTGTGTCCAAAGGACCCGACCGAAAACAGGTCGCCTCGGTTCGACGAAAATCGCGAGTCGATGTCCCACCCGAGACCGCGGCGGTCCGCCAGGTGGCGGGGGGTCGAAACCTGGGTCATCCGCGCAACGGAGTGCGGGGCCAGCACCCGAATTCCATCGTGTGCGCCCCCTCCCAGCAGCATCAGGCTGAAACGCGCGAGATCGCCCGCGGTGCTGAACAGACCCGCGTGACCGGCCACGCCACCCATGCGCCGTGCGGTGGGATCATGGACTCGTCCGCGCAGCATGCTGGCGTCGGGTCCGCCACAAGGCCACGCGAGGGGCGCGCATGCCTCCGTCGGCGCAATCCGAGGGACGAGCGCCAACGGCGGTGTGAACAGGGTATCGCGCATGCCGAGCGGCTCGAAGATTCGGTCGCGCGAAAAGTGGTCGAGTGTCTGTCCGCTGACGCGCCGCACAATCTCGGCGAGCAGCATGAAATTCAGGTCACTGTAGATAAACCGCTCGCCAGGCGCCGCTTCCGGAATCTCGTCGGCCGCGCGCGCGATAGCCACGGCCTTCCCCTCGAAGACATCCTCCAGCGGCAGGTCGGGGCGCAACCCCGACACGTGGGTCAACAGTTGCTGAACGGTAATCGTGCCTTTGTCGTGGCTGGCAAACTCAGGGATATGGGCCACGACGGGGTCGCGGAGCCGAAGTCGCCCCTCCTCCAGGAGGACCATGATGCTCGTCGTGGTGGCCACCGCCTTGGTCAGTGAGGCCAGATCGAAGACGGTGTCCACCGTCATCGGCTCCACCACGTCGTCGACCGCACGGGCGCCAAACGCCCGTTCGTAAACGATCTCTCCCTGATGCCCAACCAGCACCACGGCCCCGGGAATCCGACCAGCTTGAATCGCGTCCTCGACAAGCGTCGCGATCCGCTGCAAACGGGTGTGATCGATATCCGCGGAAACCGGACGGGAGGGGACGAGCAGCAACAGACAGGAACACGCGATCGCCCGTGCTGCACGGCGAAGGACGGAACGACGGCGGTCGTCTCGTGTCGCCACGGATTGGATTATACTTTCCGCACGCGCTAGTTGATTGACCGAATCGACCGTGACCGATGCATTGCGCGTAGGAAACCCTCGATGCCACTGACTGCCCGCCCACTCGCCCGTACATTCCTTCTCGTCGGACTGGCCCTCTGCATCGCGTCTCAAGCCGCCGCGCAGGGACGCATCCGGGGCACGGTCGCCGACCGGGACGGCGAACCGATCGTCGGGGCCGTCGTCGTCGCGGAGGAACTTGCCACCAACGTAACCAGCACGGCGACGACCGGTGACTCGGGCCGGTTCTCATTCCTTGGATTGAATCGGGGCGAGTGGATGTTCATCGTCCGCGCTGACGGATTCGAACCGGCACAAGGCATGGCGGCTGTGGTGGCGTCCGGCCCCGGCACGGCCGTCGGGTTCACGATGGACCGCGACCTGTTCAACCCGGCGGCGCCGCCTGGCGGCGTCCTAGGGGGATTGAAGGCAACGGCACTGCTCGACGAGCTGGCGGAAGCGGACGGGCTGTTCGACGCTGGCAACTACGACGACGCAATCGAGGCCTACGAGGCACTGCTGGCGTCAGCGCCGGCGCTGACCAGCGTGAATCTTCAGATCGGGCATGCGCACCAGGCATTGCAGCAACCAGACCAAGCAATCGCCTTCTATCGTGCAGCGCTGGCGGCCGACCCGACGAATCCGGAAGCCGCGGCGGCGCTGTCATCAGCCGGGGTCGTCACGCCCGGTCGATAACCCTGAACCCGGCCGGCATGGTTTATAATGGTGCTGCTGCTGCGCGCAGCGTGTCGAGCCAGGTCCGCCTGTCACGGTTAACATTTAAGAGATTTAGGAGCTGCCAATGCGAAAGCATTTCCTGACGTTGTTCGCGGTCCTGCTGGCC
>CAWWAF010000125.1:0-10080 GCA_963934795.1 uncultured bacterium | reverse complement strand
TCCGTTCACTCACTGCTAGCGTCTCCGGTTCCTTCGGCCGCCATTCGGCGGCAGGGTGCCGCCCCCCCCAACAGGCCCTGTGGGGCCCGCGCGGGCGTCGCGCCATGGTCCGGCCGTCCAGCATTTAGCGCGCCCGTGGTTGCCGCTGCCTCTCGCAATATCCGCGTCTTCCAGACGGAGTGTGCGGCTACAGGCCCCTTTCGTCGGCCGACACGGTATTTGCATGTTCGCCCTCCGTGACCACCCCAGCCGTTCCAGCCGCAATCGGTCTCGTCGTTGGTGTGTGGGCCGGAGTCGGGTTCGGCTGGCCACTTGTCGTCGCGCAGTGGATGGCGTTGGCCGCCTGGGTCGCTGCCGTCGCCCGCGGGGGCTCGAGACCCAGACGCGTGGCTGGCGTCCTGGTCGTCGGGTTCTGCGCGGCCGGCGTGCTCCTCGGTGCGTCCCGTCGCCACGCGGCGGAAACGACTCCGCTGGCGCGATGGTTCGCGGAGCAGCCAGGCGCGGAGGCCGGCCGCGTCGGGCCGCTGCGGCTCGAGGGTCGGCTGCGCGCCGACGCCGCGACCACCGACTACGGGGCCGTCCTCGACTTGGCCAGTACTTGGGTCGGCGACGACCGTTGGGGGCACCCGGTCTCCGGAGGGGTCCGCCTATCCGTGGGGGGGATGCCGTCCGCACCCACCTCAGCGCGTGGCGAGCGGGAACGCTCGTGCGCGTCTTCGCGACGCTTCGCCCACCCCCGTCCTATCGCAACCCCCGCCAGGCGGACCAGCGGCAACAGCGCGCCTGGCGCGGCACGGTCTTGCTTGGATCGGTCAAGAGCGCGCTGCTCGTCGAGGTGGTTCGCCAGGGGAGCACGCTGGCGACCCTGGCCGCGTGGGTCCGGCGCGGCGTGGCGTTGGTGGCGTACGCCTCTGTCGTCGGGCAGGACGCCTCGGTCGGCCGTGCCACCGCGGCGGCGGTGGTCGTGCTGGGCGCCGGTCTGCTCGACCATCGCAGCCCCTCGATCAACGTCGTTGCGGTCGTAGCCCTTGGGGTCCTGGCGGTCTCACCGTTGAGTCTGTTCGACGCCGGATTCATCCTGACGTTCGGCGCCACACTCGGTATCGTGCTGGGGGTGGAACCGCTCAGCCGGGCCCTGCGCCGGTTTCCAGGACGCTGGTGGGAACCGGTGCCAGGATGGATGTCAGCGGCGACCATGCTGCTGTCCGCGACACTCTGCGCCGAAGCGGCCCTGATGCCGGTCGGCGCGCTGCTGTTCGGGCGTATAAGTGTGGCTGGACTCGTCCTGAATTTTCTGGCCATTCCGTTGATGACCGTCACGCAGGTCGCCAGCATGGCAGCGGTGGCGCTGGCAGGGGTCAGCGAACCACTGGCGGCTCTCGTAGGTTGGGTCGCGCATCTCGGCGCGACCGCGCTGGTGGAGTCGACTCGCTTGCTTGACGTGCTGCCGTGGCTGGCCTTTCGCGTCCCGCCTCCACACCGGGTCGTGATGGCCATCTACTATGTCGCGCTGCTGTCACTCGTTTGGCCCGGCCGCCGCGCGCGGACGCTCGTCGCGGCCCGACTGGTGTTGGCCGTGGCCGGCCTGTGGATTGGGTCCGCGCCATGGCGCCCTGCCCTCGTCGGTCCGCCGCCCCCTGGTCGGTTGCGCGTCACGTTTCTTGACGTGGGTCAGGCGGATGCCACGCTCATCCAGGGGCCTGATCGGACATCGGTCCTCGTCGACGCTGGGGGCACGCGGAGCCCGCGATCGGACATCGGGTCCCGCGTGGTGGCGCCGGCCTTGTGGGCGCTCGGGGTCCGTCGGCTCGGGGTCGCCGTGGTCAGCCACGGCGACCCCGACCACGCCGGCGGTCTCGGTGCCGTCCTGCGCGACTTCAGGCCCCGTGAGGTGTGGGACGGGGTGCCGGTGCCAGGCCATGCGGGTCTCGAGGCCCTGCGCAGGCAGGTCGACCGGCTTGGCCTGCACTGGCGGCAGGTCGCGCGTGGTGATCGGTTTCGATTCGGGCCGGTGTCCATGCGCGTCACATATCCGCCAACTCCGGATTGGGAGCGCTTCAGGGTGCGGAACGACGATTCGGTTGTGCTCGACGTGCGGTACGGCGGGGTGGGGGTGCTGTTGCCTGGAGATATTGGCCGCGAGGTGGAGGCGTCGGCCGTCGCCTCCGTGTGGCCGGCCCCGTTTCGTATCGTCAAGGTGCCGCACCATGGCAGCGCCGGGTCCAGCACCGCGGCGTTCATCGAGGCGCTGTCGCCGTGTCTCGCCATCGTCAGCGCCGGCCGAGCCAATTCGTTTGGGCACCCCGCACCAGAGGTCGTCGGGCGCTATCGGGAGGTGGGGGCGTTGGTGCTCGAGACCGCCCGGGAAGGCGCGATCACGGTGGAGACCGATGGCATCTCGATTCAGGTGCGCACCGAAGCCGGTCGTCGATGGTCCTACCGCGCCGACGCCATCAGCTGTGTGCCCCTGGGGTCCGTTTCACCACTTGCCACTCGCGTTCCAGCTCTTCGGCGGTCGCGTCGTGCAGGGACCGCCCCGCCTGCGTCAGTCGCTGCTCAACGCGACGGAAGCGGCCGGTGAATTTGTTGTTCGCCGCCCGCAGGGCGGACTCGGGGTCGATGTGCAGTTTGCGGGCCAGGTTGGCCACCGTGAAGAGCAGGTCGCCCAGCTCTTCTTCCACGTGAGCCTGGTCTGCGTCCGCCATCGCCTCTTTCAGTTCGGCCATCTCTTCGTCGACCTTCGTCAGCACCTCGCCGGCTTCGTCCCAGTCGAATCCGACGTTGGCGGTTCGAGCGCCGATACGCGCGGCTCGCAGCAAAGCAGGAAGCGACTTTGGAATACCGTCCAGCAAGGTCTTGCGGCTTGGCTCCCCGGCCCGCTCCTGCGTCTTGATCTGCTCCCATTGCGCCTTGACCTCCGTCGGCGACAGCGGCGGGCCGTCCGCGGCCCCTGCCTCGCCGAAGACGTGGGGATGCCGGCGCACGAGCTTGGCGTTGATGGCGTCCACCGCGTCGGCAATGGTGAAGTCATCCTGATCCGCGCTGATCTGGGCCACGAACACGGCTTCCAGCAGCAGGTCGCCTACCTCGTCACACAGCGCTGTTGGGTCACCGTCGTCTATCGCGGCGACGACCTCGTAGGCCTCTTCCAGCACGAAGGGCCGCAGGGTCTCCAGTGTCTGCTTGCGGTCCCAGGAGCAGCCGTTCGGGGACCGCAGTGTGCGCATCAGCTGTACAAGTCGTTCGAAACGATCGCCGGCGCTTTCGCCTGGCGTCGCGACGGGGGGGGGCGTGAGCTTTGTCATGATGAGACGTTCCGACGATGATGGCCGTTGGCGTATGTTAGTGTCCTGTACCGATGCGCCGCCGCAGCGCCGTGGCATGGTGTCCGTTACGAGATGCCACCGCCGCGAGTCGCTGTTGCACGCCTCGTCAGCGGCGTCGCTGATCAGGCGGGCCTGAGGACCCTGGCTTCGCAGTTACCCACGCGCGACCGAGCAGGCCGCGCTGATGACCCGCTCACAGGGACACTACCATCTGGCGTCGATCGCGGAGGATACATGGCAGCTCCACCTGAAATTTCGTTCAACGCGTTGGTCGTCTCGCTCGCCACGACGGCCGCCGTCCACCTCGGCGATGTCGCCGAGTCGACCACGGGCGAGAAAATGCCGCCCAACCTGGAGGCGTCCGGTCATATGCTCGACCTGCTGAGCGTGCTGGCCGAGAAGACCAAGGGCAACCTCACGCCCGACGAAGAGCGTTTTCTGACCCAGGTGCTCTACGAGCTGCGGATGCGGTTTATCGACGCCAAGAAGGCCACTGACGGAGTCGCGCCGACCGTCGCCTCGTGACGCGTCCGGCTCGGAGGGGTAGGAGATAGGTAGGAGATGCGGGTCAGATTCCTCGGCACCGGGACGTCCTCGGGGATACCCGTGGTCGGGTGCGACTGTGAGACATGCCAGTCGCACGACTCACGCGACCGTCGCTGGCGGCCGTCGATCTACGTGGAGCTGTCCGACGGCACGCGCGTCCTGGTCGACACCACGCCGGATTTCCGCACCCAGGCGCTGACCTACGGCATCACCGGCCTCGACGTGATTCTGTTTACCCACTATCACGCCGATCACATCATGGGCCTCGACGATGTCCGGCCCTTCAACTTTCGGCAACCGGCACCGATTTCCTGCCTGGGGGACGCGTCCACCTTGGCGGCGCTTCGGCGGGTGTTTGCGTATGCGTGGGACCGGGCGGCACCCCGCGGTGGCGGGCTGCCGCGTCTCCGTCTGGTGGAGGTGACGGGCCAGTTCTCGGTAGGACCCACCCGCGTGGTGCCGGTGCCGTTGCTCCACGGGACGCACCCGATTCTCGGCTACCGCATGAACACATTCGCGTATTTGACAGACTGCAGCGCGATTCCCGAGACCTCGTTCGCCTTGTTGGAAGGGCTGGACGTGCTTGTGCTCGACGCCCTACGGCACCGTCCGCACCCGACACACTTCTCCGTCAGCGAAGCGGTCGAGACCGCGGCGCGCATTGGCGCCCGTCAGACCTATTTCACCCACATGTGTCACGACCTGCCCCACGTCGATACGTGCGCGTCACTCCCGCCGGGCGTCACCCTGGCCCACGACGGGCTCGTCGTGGACCTGTAGGCGCGCCGCCCGGTCCCCGGTCTCTTCCTGACGTATCATTAACGGCTGCTCGATGACACAACACGCCCACGACCCGGACCGGATCAATATCATTCACTTTCCGGACGACGCGCTGCCCTCAGGCTGGCATCAACCGGTGCTCGCCCTCGGAAATTTTGACGGTGTGCACCGCGGGCACGCGAAAATTATCGACCGCGTACGCCGCCGGGCCGATGAGCGGGGGGTGACCGGTGCGGCACTGACTTTCGACCCGCACCCGTCTCGCGTGCTTCGGCCTGACAAGGCGCCGCCGCTGCTGATGACCAGCGGTCAGAAGCTCGATGCGCTGGCTGACGCCGGCATGGCGGGTGTGGCCGTGGTGCGGTTCACCGAGGAACTCTCGCGTTGGGATCCTGAGAGGTTCGTCCGGACGGTCCTCGTGGAATGGCTGAAGGTCGCCGAGGTGTGGGTGGGCGCGAATTTCCTGTTTGGGCATGAACGCGCCGGCAATTTTTCATTGCTGCGTGCCCTGGGCGGACGGTACGGGTTCCGAGCCGAGAAGATCGATCCCGTCCGCTATCGTGAGTTCGTGGTCAGCAGTACGCGCGTGCGACGGTTGGTCGCCGAAGGCCGGGTTGACGAGGCCGGCGCGCTGCTCGGGCATCACTACATGCTCGAGGGGGTGGTGGCCCACGGCGAGCAGCGCGGCCGCCAGCTGGGGTTCCCAACGGCCAATCTCGGCACCGACAACGAGCTGTTTCCACCCAATGGCGTGTATGCGACGGCGGTGCTGATTGATGGGGACATCCATCCCGCCGTGACCAACGTGGGGTTGCGGCCGACGTTCGCGCGCTCGTCACCGGGTCCCGTGGTGGAGTCGCATATCTTTGATCTCGACGAGGACCTGTATGGCCGCCCGATCAAGGTCGCGTTCGTCCAGCGGCTGCGCGACGAGGTGGCGTTCACGGGCGCAGACGCGTTGCGGACGCAGATCGTACGCGACTGCGAGCAGGCCCGGGCGTTGTTCCGTCAGATTTCACTGTAGAATTCGACCACGTATGTCCGACGTTGAACCGCAGGCGCCGATGTCCTCGTTGCGCCTCGATGTGACATTGCCGTGCCACGCCCGCTACTTGCCGATGCTCAGGCAGCTCACGGTGCGGGCTGTCGACTACCTCGGGTATCACGAGGCGTCGCGTGACGAGGTCGTGCAGGCCGTCGACCTGGCCACTGTCGGTGTCTTCAGCCCGGACGGGCCCTATCGCGATGTGGAGGTGCGGCTGGCCACGACTGAGACCGATATGGTCGTCCGGATCAGGTATCTCGGCGCGGCGACCGGCGCGGGCGGCCCGGCGCCGATAGAGCATCTCCTGTCCCAGTCAGACGGCGACGACTCGTCGATGGCGCGGTTACAGCGCGCCATGACGGGGGTGGTGGTGGGGCGCGAGCCTGGAGACGGCGCCGCGGATTACTGCGAACTGACCAGGCCGCTGCCTGATTCCGATGTATGACCCCGTGCTCGATGAGTGCTGACGGGGTATCTCGCGTGACGGGGGTCCGGTCACGCGCCCATCACGATTTTCTGTCCCGGTAGTCCATGCACCTCTACAACACCCTCACACGCCAAGAAGAGGAGTTCGTGCCGCTCCGCGATAACACGGTGCGGATGTACACGTGCGGACTGACCGTGTACGCCCGCGGGCACATCGGCAACTTCCGCACCTTCGTGTCACTGGACGTGTTGCGCCGGACGCTGCGAGAGGTGTCGGGGTTTGGCGTGCGGCAGGTGATGAACTTCACAGACGTCGACGATCGCACCATCATCGAGTCGCAGAAGGCCGGGGTCTCGCTGCGGGACTACACCGACCAGTACATCACCGCGTTTCGCGAGGATGCCGCCGCGCTTGGCCTCGAACCAGTCGAGGAAACACCCCGGGCGACCGATGAGGAGAACCTGCGGTCGATGGTCGAGATGATTCAGGCCCTGGAGGCCAACGGCCATACGTATCGGAGCGATGGATCGGTCTATTTCAAGATCGCCACGTTGCCCGACTACGGGAAGCTGGCTCGGCTGGACCACGACGGCATGCAGTCCGGCGCCCGCGTCGACTCTGACAAATACGAGAAGGACGACGCGCGCGACTTCGTGCTCTGGAAAGCGACCAAGCCAGACGAGCCGACCTGGGATTTCGGTGTCGGTCCTGGGCGCCCCGGCTGGCATATCGAGTGCTCCGCCATGGCCCTCCGGCTGCTGGACGGGGCTCCCATCGATATTCACGCTGGTGGCGTGGATCTGGTGTTTCCACACCATGAGAACGAGATTGCCCAGGCCGAAGGGGCCACCGGCGAACTGTTCTCCCGTTTCTGGGTCCACTGCGAACATCTGCTCCTCGACGAAGGGGTCAAGATGTCGAAGTCGCTCGGCAACGTCTTCACGGTGTCGGAGGTGCTCGAACGCGGCTATCGCGCGTCCACGCTGCGTTACGTCCTGCTGTCGGTGCACTACCGCAAGCAGCTTCGTTTCGCCTGGGGCAGCTTGGACCAGGCCGACGAGGCCCTGAAGCGGCTGATGGCGTGCCTGACCCGCGTCGAGGGGTTGGCGGCCCGCGCAACCGGGGAGGGCGAAGACGCGAACTCGGAGTTGGCCGAACGCCTGGCCCTGGCGAGTCAGGAGTTCGGTGCCAAACTCGAGCAGGATCTGAACGTACCCGGCGCCCTCGGCGTCATGTTCGAGCTGGTGCGTCACCTCAATACTGCGATGGACGACCGTGACCTCGGACCCGCTGAGGCCGCGATCACGCTCCCGGTCTTCGAACGCTTCGACGCCGTCCTTGGTGTGATGGCGCTGCGGCGCGCCGAGGAGGCGACCCCCGACGTGCCCGTCGACGAGATTGAGCAGCTCATCGCCGACCGGAAGGCCGCTCGGGCCAGACGCGATTTTGCCGCCGCCGACGGTATCCGGGACGACCTCGAGGCTCGAGGCGTCATCCTGGAAGACACCGCCGCCGGTACCCGTTGGAAACGGAATTAGTAGGCACGCCGCCCGTCTGGCCCAGGTCTTGCGTCTCATCGCAAGACCATGACTCACCAACGACAATCACTCGGCAAACAGGGGGAAGAACTTACCTGCCGTGAGCTGCGCCGCCGCGGGTACGCAATTCATGCGCGCCGGTATCGCACCAGGTTCGGCGAACTCGACGTCATCGCTCGTGACCACGGCGTACTCGTCTTCGTCGAGGTCAAGACCCGGCGGAGCGGCAGCTTTGGTGGCGCCACAGCCGCGGTCGGGTTTCAGAAGCAGCGACGCCTGATCAACATGGCCCGCAGCTATCTCATGGGGATCGGTGGAAAGCCGCCGCTCTGCCGGTTCGACGTGGTCGGTGTCACCGTGGCAGCGGGGGAGCGCCCGGTCCTGGACGTTGTTGTCAACGCCTTCGTCGTCAGCTGATTCCGGCACGCGGCGTCAGTCTAGCCCCGGCGGACCGCCCGCAGGAGAGCCCGCGGCGGTCGCCTGTCTTGATGCTGCCAAACCCGTTGTGGTACCGTAACTTGCGTAGGCTGAACGAGCGGGAATAACTCAGTGGTAGAGTGCGACCTTGCCAAGGTCGAAGTCGCGGGTTCGAATCCCGTTTCCCGCTCCATTTTCTTCTCTTCGATGCGTCCATCGCATCCGCAGGAACCGCCGGACAGGCCCTTGGATCCTGCCGGCCCCGTCTTGAGTGGCGCCGTGGCCAAGTGGTAAGGCAGAGGTCTGCAAAACCTCCATCCCCGGTTCAAATCCGGGCGGCGCCTCCATTCTTTGCAACAACTTACAGGTGGTATCGGGCGCAGGGGCGCCCGGTTGTGGGCGAGTTGTGCCCGGAACTGTGCCCAGGACGATCCGTGTCTTGTGCCCCGTCAGCTGCCTCGCCACGCGCTCTATGGCACCAACGCCCCGGCCGGCGGCTATCACTTCAGTTGCGCGACGAACTCGGCCGCCTGAGTCCCTTCTTCCGAATCAGGATCGACCGCGACGACCTGCTCGAAGTAGGCGACCGCGGTTGCGACATCGCCCTGATTCAGCGCTACGAGCCCAAGCTTGAGCAGCGGCCTCCCCCAGCTGGGGGAGGCCTGGTGCGCCTGCTCGTAGAACGCCTTCGCTTCGTCCATCTGTCCGTTCGCAAAGGCTACTTCTCCGGCGTTCCAGGGTTCCGCTCGCCCACCCCCTCCGCCCGCAGTCCCACCCGCCGCCTGTCGGGTCGTTCCGACGAGTGCGCTGGCCTCCCGCTGCAGGTCCTCGATCTCCGCCTGGAGCGCCGTCAACTGGGCTTGCTTGGCGCTGATCGCGTCGTTGACCTCCTCAATGGCGAGCGCCCTCGCGGCTGCCCCTGTCAGTCCGTCCGACCGCGGGCGACCGTCGGCCGAGAGATACAGCGTCACACCGGAGCGATGCACGCCGGCCGAAGCGCGCGCGCCGGCATCGGCGCCTGGCGGCGCTTTGAACACGACCAAGTACTGATTCAACGACGCAGCATATCGTCGAGAGATCTCCGCGGCAATGGTAGTGAGCCGTTCGGTCACCGCCTGACTGGGCGAGTTCAATGTGAGGTATCTGCCGCCCGACAGCCGAGTGACATCCTCCACAAGACGAGTCTGAAACCCGTCACCTGTCGGCGTACTCAGTCCCAGGGCATACACGGTCACTCCGCCGCTGGCGAGCCGCTCTGTAAAGTCGATGTATTTCGACTCCCTGAAGCTGTCAACACGGGAGGCGCCGTCCGTGGTGACGACGACCATGACGGGCCAGTTGAGCTGCTGGTCGAACCCTGCCAGGGTCTCGTCGAGGCCGTCGAAGAAACCGGCCGACGTGCCCTGCTTCGTGAACAGTCCGTTGAGGCGATCCTTGACCTTTGCCAGTCCCTCTGTGTGATCAACGACGACTCGAGGCCTGCCCGACAGCAACACGAGCGATACCTCGCTTCTCCTGGGTAACGCATCGATGAAGACCGGCAACCCGGTCCGCAGAACCCGAAAGTACGGGTCGGCCCCATCAGCGTCGTCGACGAGCAAGGCTAGACGCAGTGGCTCCTCCACGATCTCGGCCCGAATCACCCGGCCCTCGACGCCGTCCTGCTCGATCATGAAATCTTCGGCAACGAGGTCGGTGACGGGCGATCCGTCTGCAGCGAAGACCTGGACGAACAGCCGGCTCTCGGTCTGGGCCAGCACGGTTCGACCCTGGTGAGGTCCGAGCATCAACAGCAACAACGCCAGTACGCACGGACCCCGGGGTGACACCCGTCTGCGCCAACCGAGCGTAACCGTCCGCCGGTGTCGGTGAAGACCTTGCACAACCGTACCTAAGCCGACCTTTCTCGCTCAGCGCCTTGATTGAGCGGGAGTGACCCGAACGACCTGACCGCCGGAGGCGTGCTCGAGCAGCAGGTAGAGCTCGCCAGTCGGGCCGATC
>CAWWAF010000124.1:0-10103 GCA_963934795.1 uncultured bacterium | reverse complement strand
TTGGCTGGTGGCGCATGACGCCGTGACCGCCTATGTGCCGGCGGTGGAGCGCCTATCCCAGTTGTTCCGAATCGCCAGCGTGTCCATCCACGCGGACGCCGAGGTGGGGCTCGAGGCGGCGGCCGCGCTCGGGTCCCCCACCTCGACCTTGCTTGTTGGACTCGCGACTGCGCACTGGCGTGCTGGGGCCACGGCCCGAGCGCGGACGGTCGTGGCCGACGGCCTGACTCAGCATCCCGAGAGCAGCGCACTCGTGGCCCTTAAGCGTCGGATCGACTGACCCCCTGTGCGCCGATGCTGAACGGTCTTATCGTCTTCGCCGCCGTCTCCGCCGTCCTCCTGGCCGCCTTTGCGGGCCAGATGCAGGCCCTCACCGATTCCATCGTGTCCTCGGCTGATGGCGCCGTCGATCTCGCCATCGGCCTCGTGGGGCTCATGGCCTTCTTTCTGGGCTTGATGCGCGTGGCGGAGGACGCCGGTCTCCTGCGCAGCCTCGCGCGGGCCCTGGGGCCGGTGATGCAGCGGCTCTTTCCGAACGTACCCGCCGATAGCCCTGCGATGAGCGCGATGATCCTCAATATCGCGGCCAACATGCTGGGGTTGGGCAATGCGGCGACGCCATTCGGGATCAAAGCGATGGAGGAGCTGAACAAGCTGAACTCCAAGACGGGAACCGCGACCAACGCGATGGCGTTGTTTCTGGCCATGAACACATCGGCGCTCGCGATTCTGCCCTCGGGAGTGGTGTCGCTGCGTGCCTCGGTGGGGTCTGCCGACGCGGTTGGCATCTTCCTCCCGACCTGGTTCGCCAGCGGATGCGCCACGATCGTCGGCGTCTCCGCCGCCGTGCTCTTGAGCCGCCTGCCCTTCTTTGCGCGCACCGAGCCCCCGCTGATGGAGGTGGGGCACGTGGACGCCGCGCCTGATGCCGGCGACGCGGAGAGCATGGCGGGTGCGGGCGCGCCGCCGGTACGCGAGCCTTTGGCTGGGCGCCAATGGTGGGGGCGCCTCTTCTGGTTGGCCCTGACTGGTCTCCTGGTGCGATTCGTCCTGGGCCTCCGTGGGGAGACCCCGCTCGCCATCATTACCGCTGTCAGCGGGGGATGGATGCTCCCCACCTTGGTGGTTGCCCTGATGCTGTACGGATGGGTACGTGGGGTTCGCGTCTACGACTCTCTCGCAGAAGGCGCAAAGCAGGGCTTTCAGGTGGCCATCCGCGTCATCCCCTACCTCGTTGCGATCTTGGTCGTCATCGGCATGTTCAGGGCATCTGGGGGCATTGCGCTCATCGCCGGTGTCATCGCGCCGATCACCGCCTTGGTCGGCATGCCCCCCGAGGTGTTACCGATGGCGCTGCTGCGGCCATTGTCCGGACAGGGCGCGTTTGGCGTCCTGGCGGAGACGATGACCGCCTACGGTCCAGATTCCCTGATTGGCTACATGGTGAGTACCTTCCAGGGCAGCACAGAGACCACGTTCTACACGTTGGCGGTCTACTACGGTGCGGTCGGTATTCGCGACACCCGGCACACGGTCCCGGCGTGCCTCCTGGCTGACATTACCGGCATTCTGGCTGGTGTCTTCATTGTGAATCTGATGTTCGGATAGTGCTGGCCGCTGAGGCCTCAAGATGCAAGCGCTTGAGCAGTTTGGCGAGGCCTTGGCGCGTGATACCTAATTCCAACGCGGCCCGCCCCGGGCGCCCGCCCGCTCGAGCCAACGCCCCGCTGACGAATCGGCGTTCAAACGACGCACGGGCCTCGTAGAGCGTCGGCACGTCGTGCTCGGTCACGCCAAAGGCGGGGGGCAGCGTCGACGGGCCCACGACGCCGTGTCGCGGCCCGCGAACAACCAGCGAGGCAACGACGTTCTCCAGTTGTCGGACATTGCCGGACCAGTGATACCGAGCCAGGGCGGCAAGGGTCGACTTGGCCGGTGCGGCGCGGCTCCCGGTCAGGAGCTGGGCACGGCTCCAAAAATGTTCCGCGAGGAGCCGCACATCGTCGCCTCGATCCCGCAAACCATGCGCAGGACGTCGAGGCGATACAACAGGTCTTCTCGGAACTGTCCAGCACCGACGGCGGCGTCGCGCGGACGATTCGTCGCCGCGACCACGCGCACGTCCACGCGTCGCGACTGGGACTCTCCGACGCGGCGGATTTCGCCGTCTTGCAGAACCCTGAGCAGTTTCGCCTGTGCTCGTTGCGACAACTCCCCCACTTCATCGAGCAACAAGGTGCCCCGGTCGGCGGCCTCGAACAGCCCGGCCCGGTCGGTCACGGCCCCGGCGAATGCGCCCTTGGTGTACCCGAAGAGCTCCGATTCGACCAGCTCGTCGGCGAGCGCCGCGCAGTTCACAGCCCCGAATCGTCGTACCTCCCGTCGACTGAGTCGATGCACGGCTTTCGCCACGAGTTCTTTCCCACTCCCACTCTCCCCCGTGATCAAGACGGGGTATGGCGCATCGGCCACCCGCCGCACAGTGGCGCGCAGCGCGACGACTGCGGCGCTGCGTCCCAGCAGTCCCAAGTCATCCGAGTTCGTGTCGTCCGGCACGCGTGCATCCTCCTCTGCTGACATGTCTGCAAGAATGCGGCCCGTGTTGGTTGCCGCCGCGTGGTCACGGTCGCGGCCCCCGTCGCAGGGGTCGTGCCATCCGGGTCGCAGGAAATTCGTCTACAATGCCGCCCTGACGTTTCGCTTTCTCCAGGCCCTCGACACCACCCTTCGCAACCACCTTCGACACCACCATGATTCGTCCCATCCTGCGCTACGGTGCCGAGGCGCTGCACTGTCCCGCGGTAGGCGTCGGAGCACTCAATGACACGGTGCAGACATTGATCGACGACATGATCGACACGATGTATGCCGCCACCGGCGTCGGGCTGGCCGCGCCGCAGGTAGGTGTGGGCCTCCGTCTGTTTGTCGCTGATCCGTCGTCTGGGCGCGACGGGTCCCAGTTGCGCGTGGTCATCAACCCGGAGCTGGTCGAGGCCGATGGCGCCCAGCGCGAGGAAGAGGGTTGCCTCAGCTTGCCCGGATTTACCGGGCAGGTGCCGCGGTCAGCGCGGGTGGTTGCGACCGGACTTGACCGGGAAGGTTCGTCGATACGTATCGAGGGCGAAGGACTGTTGGCTCGGGTGCTCCAGCACGAGATGGATCACCTCGATGGCGGTCTGTTTGTCGACCGGCTGAGCGGAATTCGACGCGATTTGATCATCCGCCGGGTCCGCAAGCTTCAACGCACGGGGAAATGGTGAAGATCGTTTTTTTCGGTACACCAGCGTTTGCGGTGCCCTCGCTGGAGCGACTGGTGTCCGGGGGCGCGGAGGTGATGGCGGTCGTCACACAGCCCGACCGGCGTCGTGGACGCGGGCAGCAGTCACGCCCATCAGCGGTCAAGGTAGCCGCGCTGGCTCACGGGATCCCGGTGCTTCAGCCCGAGCGAGCCGGCGATCCGGTGTTCGGCGTGCAGCTTCGGGCTGCAGAGCCTGACCTCGGCGTAGTGGCGGCCTACGGCAAGATGCTGCCGGACTCGGTTCTGGAGACCCCCAAGCTCGGCACGATTAACGTTCACGCGTCACTGTTGCCACGCTACCGCGGAGCCGCACCGATACACCGCGCCATCATCGCGGGCGAGCGAGAGACGGGCATCACGATGATCCGCCTGGTGCGTCAGATGGACGCCGGGCCGATGTTGGCTCGCGCCGTCTACCCCATCACCGAGGACGACACCAGCGAGCTGGCCGAACGCGCGCTCGCGGACCTTGGCGCCACCCTGTTGCTGGACACCGTGGCGGCGCTTGACTCGGGGCGCGCGGTGGAAGCAGAACAGGAGCATGATCAGGCCACGTTCGCCCCGCGGCTGACCCGCGAGGACGGTCGTGTTGACTGGACCCAACCGGCCGAGACCGTGCGGAACCTGATTCGTGGGCTGCATCCCTGGCCGCACGCGTACACATTTTTGCGCTCGACCCGGTATCTCCTCTTGCGGGGCAACGTGGAGCCCGGGCCAGAGACGGTGGCGGGCACGGCGCAGGGCCCAGCGGGGACGATTCTGGTCGCGCGGGGCGACGAGCTGCACGTCGCCTGCGGCCACGAGACGGTGCTGGCGCTCCACGAACTGCAACCGGAGGGACGCAAGCGACTGTCGACGCGAGCGTTCCTCGCCGGGCACCCTATTTCGCTGCCCGCCGCCTTTCAGGCCCACCCGGAGACGATATGAGCGTGGCCCGCATGGCGGCGTATTGGGTGCTTCGAGCGGTGCTCGAGGGTGAAGACCTTCCTCGCGCGCTCGTGAGGGAGCGAGACTCGCTGGTAGACCAGCGTGATCGGGCCTTGGTGACGGAGTTGAGCACTGGCACGCTGCGCTGGTTGGCGGCGCTGGATTACCTCATAGTGCGAGCCAGCGGCCGTCCCACGAGTCGGCTTGACCCCGAGGTGCTCGCGGTCGTGCGACTGGGCGCGTATCAGCTGTTACATCTTGACCGAATTCCCGCCTCTGCCGCGGTGAACGAGTCGGTGAATTTGGCGAAGCGGGTCGGGAAGGCCAGTGCCGCGGGGCTGGTAAATGCCGTGCTGCGGCGTGTCGCGCAGTCAGCGGACGCGCCACCGCTCCCGCCACCACCGCCCCCTGGCGCCAGTCGAGCAGACCAGGTGGAGTATCTCAGCATCACCGGTTCCCATCCGGCGTGGCTGGTCGAGCGATGGCTCGACCGCATCGGGTTTGCTCGAGCCGACGCGTGGATCAGTTTCAACAATCGCGCACCGGCCTTGACCCTTCGCGCCAATCGGCGGCGGATCACGGTCGACGACCTGCGAGGACGGCTGGCGGAGCACGGGGTCAGCACCACGCCCACGCGGTGGGCTCGCGACGGACTGTCCGTTGTGAGTGGCCACCCGCTCCGCACACCGCTCGCGGACGAGGGCCTGTTCGTCGTGCAGGAGGAAGCCAGCCAGCTAGTGGCCGAACTGGTAGCCGCGCGGCCTGGCGAGCGCGTGCTCGATGCCTGCGCGGCGCCTGGAGGCAAGACGACGGCGCTCGACGGTGGCCTCGACGAGGACAGTTTGTTGGTGGCGGCCGAGTTCGGCGCACCCCGCGTCGCGCTGCTCCGGCGCATGGCGCGCGCGGCCGGCGCCGAGGCGGTGCGGTTCGTCCGGCACGATCTGCGGCATGCACCATTCCTGCCGGTCTTCGACTGTGTGCTCGTCGACTCGCCATGCTCTGGTCTGGGGACCGTGCGTCGGGACCCGGAGATTCGGTGGCGACGTCAGCCCGAGGATCTGTCGCGGATGGCGGCGCTACAGCGTACGCTCATGCAGGGGGCGGCTGCGGTGGTTCGTCCAGGCGGCAGACTCGTGTATGCCACGTGCTCCAGCGAGCCCGAAGAAAATGAGGACGTTGTGCGCACGTTTCTGGCCGACCACCCGCAGTTCGAGAGCGTGCACCCCGAAGTCATGGGTCCGGTGCGCGACGAGTTGCGGTCGGTCATCACCGCGGAGGGGTGCCTGATGACGACTCCCGACGAGCATGGACTCGAGCTGTTCTTCGCCGCTATACTCCGGCGTCGTCAGGACTGACCTCGTCGTGACGTGCCGATGCCAGCTGTAGTATTTTTGTCCTTGGATGCCCCGTCACACACCGACGTCCATCACGCCTCCGCGGGTCACCCCGACCAGGGACGCACCCGTACGGGCGAACCGACCCGCTCGGCCTGCTCCCCGACCGGCGCGTTCCGCCTTGCGGCGATGGACGGCTCGGATCGCGATGACGGTGTTGGTCGTCGGTGCGTCGGGACTGCTGTTCGGTCTATTTGGGGTGGCCGGTCTGCAGGTCGCCTTACGGCTTCGGGAAGTCGACGTGCCTGATCTCGCAGGTCAGACGCTGGTGGACGCCACGGAGACGTTGACCGCGGCGGGGCTGACGGTGCGGGTTGAGCCCCTGTCCCGCATTCATGCCACGATCCCCGCGGGACATGTGGTGGACCAGGATCCAGTGGCTGGACTGGTGACGCGGAGCGAGCGGAACGTCAAAGTGTGGCTCAGTTCTGGGCGGAGCGCCGGTGCGGTCCCGAGTTTAATCGGGCAGTCAGAGCGTGGTGCCCGGGCGCGCCTGCAGGAGGACGCGCTTGGCTTACGTGGTGTGTCGGAGATCCGCTCGGGTCGATACGCGAGCGATGCGGTCGTTGCGCAGGAACCACCGCCACTTGGCACGGCGACCACTGTCTCCGTGCTCATCAATCGCGGAGAACGCGGTGCGACCTACGTGATGCCGGACCTGATCGGGGTGTATGGTTCGAGCGCGGCGGAGGTCCTGCGCGCCCGAGGGTTTCGGGTCACAGTGACGGCCGAGTACCCGTATCCCGATCCGCGGGTGGGCGCCGGCATCGTGTTGCGGCAGTTTCCACTTGCCGGTTTTCAGATCGCCCATGGCGAGGCGATCTCACTTGAGGTCAGCCGATGAACGTCCGTCTCGCGCCGTCCATTCTCGCCGCCGACTTCGCGGCCCTCGGGGTGGGGGTCGCCGCCGTCGAAGCCGGTGGTGCCGACCTGATTCATGTCGATGTCATGGATGGACACTTTGTGCCGAACCTGACCATCGGGCCACCAGTGGTGAGCGCCCTGCATCGCCGGGCGCAGGTCCCGCTCGACGTGCATCTGATGATCACGGAGCCCGACCGATATATTGACGCGTTCGCTGATGCTGGTGCCGCGATGATCTCCGTGCATGTGGAGGCGACGACGCATCTGCACCGTACCATCACGCACATCAAAGAGCGGGGTGTCTTGGCCGGGGCGGTGCTCAATCCCTCGACCCCCGTGGCCGCGCTGGAAGACATTGCCTCGGAACTTGATTTCGCGCTCGTCATGAGCGTCAACCCTGGGTTTGGGGGACAGCACTTCATCAAGGGGAGCGAGGCGAAGATCACGCGGGTGCGCCGTCTGCTGGACGCCGTCGGCAATTCGGGGCCGGTCGAGGTGGACGGTGGGGTCGACAGCAGCAACGCGGCACGACTCGTGGCGGCCGGTGCCGAGATCCTGGTCGCCGGCGCGGCCATCTTTGGCACCCCTGACCCAGCGGCAGCGACGCGGGCGTTGCGGGAGGCGGCATCATCGCTCGTTGACGCGAACTCCCCCGCGGCGCGGTAGAATTATTAGTCGTGCAGAGTTGCAGGACGCCGCTGCGGGTGCGATACGCCGAAACGGATCAGATGCAGGTGGTGTACTACGCCAACTACTTCGTCTGGTTCGAAGTCGGTCGGTGCGAGTGGCTCCGGTCGCTGGGCCGGTCCTATCGCAACCTGGAAGCGACCGGCATTCAATTGCCGGTCATTGAGGCGCACTGCCAATATCGGCGTTCTGCTCGATATGACGACGAGCTGACCATCGTGACACGCGGCCACCTGATCTCTCCCGCCCGAGTCCAATTCGAGTATGAGGTGCAGCGTGTGCCCAACAACGTCGTCACCGCCGTCGGACATACCGTCCACGCCGCAGTCAACGATACGGGACGGCCCACGCGGCTCCCGGTGGATGTTCGGGAGATGTTTGCATGAAAGCGCTCGTTACCGGCGCCGCCGGGTTCATCGGGTCTCACCTCGTCGAACAGCTGCTACGTGACGGCGCCGATGTCGTCGGGATTGACTCTTTTACCGATTACTACGCCCGGGAGCTCAAGAACGCCAATCTCGCCGGTTCTCGTGCGCACCCGCGGTTTCGGTTGCTGGAGAGCCAGATCCAGGACGCCGACCTCGACGCGGTACTCGCCGATCGCACGCATGTCTTTCACCTGGCGGCCCAGGCTGGCGTACGCAAGAGCTGGGGACGTGATTTCGCGGTGTATACGGCGTGCAATGTCGATGCGACACAGATACTGCTCGAGGCCTGCTCTCGCGCGCAGTTGCAGCGCGTCGTCTACGCGTCGAGCTCCTCGGTCTACGGCGATGGCGCCGTGATGCCGATGCACGAAACGCATCGACCGCAGCCGGTGTCGCCCTACGGCGTGAGTAAACTCGCGGCCGAGCACCTGTGCTATTTGTATTGGGTTGGGCACCGCGTGCCGACGGTGTCGTTACGATATTTCACTGTCTACGGGCCACGCCAGCGCCCCGACATGGCGTTCAACCGCTTCTTGCGTGCGATTGCGGCGGGTCAGCCGATTCCGCTCTACGGGGACGGCGAGCAAACCCGTGATTTTACGTTTGTCCGGGATGCCGTGGCCGCGACGATCGCGGCCGCCAACCAGGGGGACCCTGGCAGCGTCTATAACATTGGCGGCGGGGCCCGTGTCACCATGAATCATGTGTTGCGGCTGATGGCCACGTGCACGGGCCGGGAGCCCCGCATCGAGCGATTGCCGGTGCAACTGGGTGACATGCGAGATACCTATGCCGACACCCGTGCCGCTCGCGATACACTGGGATTTGACCCGACCGTGTCGCTCGCATCGGGTATCGAGGCTGAATACGAATGGATCTCCAACGCTGTGACCACGGTATGAGTGCGTCTCACGAGGCATCGTCGCCCACCCGTCGACGGATCGGCGGCACCCTGCTTGTCTGCGCGTTGACCGCCACGGTCGCCGCGTGCGCCGGCGGCAGAGTGAACGATATCCCTGCTATCGGCGACCTCGAGGCCGATCGCCTGCTCTTCGAGCGAGGATCGGAGGCAATCGATGGGCGCAACTGGACGCGGGCGCGCGAGTATTTCGTGCAAATTCGAGACAACTATCCTCAGAGTGAGTATCGTGCAGAAGCGCGACTTCAAATTGGCGATACCTACGAGGGGGAAGGGTCGGCGGAGTCGTATGTCCGCGCGCTCGAGGAGTTCCAGGATTTCCTGAGTCTGTATCCGACGCATCCACGGGCTGGATATGCCCAATACAAGCTGGGCATGGTGCACTTCCATCAGATGGGCCGGGCCGAGCGAGACCAGACCGAGACGTTGAGCGCGATCGCGGAGTTCGAGGCGTTTCTCGCGCGTTTTCCCTCGGAACACGAATTGGTGCCCCAGGTGCTCGAAGGATTGCGCGGTGCCCGCGATCGGCTGGGCACGCACGACTTCCAGGTTGGGGTCTACTACTACAGCAACGCCAACTACGCCGGTGCCATCGCTCGTTTTCGCCAGCTCCTCGAGGAGGACCCCGAGTTCACTGAGCGCGACGGGGTGTATTTCTATTTGGCGTCATCGCTCGCGGATACGGCCCAGGTGTCCGAGGCTATTCCGTACTTCGCCCGAGTGCTGGACGAGTTTCCTGAGAGCGAGTTCGCCGAACTCTCGGCTTTGCGACTCACCGAACTGGAAGCGGGGGCTCAACCGTGATGCGATATTCCGCGGCGGTTGTGGTCGGTGGGGTCGTGCTTAGTGCCACGCTGGCGGTGGCGGTGCCACCCGTAGGCGCGCAATCCCAAGACCTGCCACCGCCGCCCGCCGGTGTACTGGCCTGCGGACCGCGCCTTGCAGCCCTGGTCGCTCCATCCGCGGGGCGGCTCGTCGGGGCGCCAGACAACGCCGTCACGCGGCTCTTTCGACAGGGGGACACCGTCCTGGTCGACGTGGGGGCCTCGTCGGATCTCGCAATCGGCACGCAGTTTTTATTGCGTCGCCGAGTGGCCGTCACGGAGCCGGAGATACGCCAATTGGGTTTCCAGGCGGAGGTAACCACGGGATGGGTCCGAATCGTCCAGCTGAACGAGCACGCCTCTCTCGCGGTGATTGAACGGACCTGCGCGAGTGTGCAACGGGACGACTCGCCCGCGCCATTTCAGTGGCCGGGGTCCGTGACGCCGATGGCGACTGGGACTGCGAATTACGATGAGCCGGCCACCATGCTCTTTGGCGCCGCCGGGCGCGCCCTGTCTGGGACCGGGCAATTGTTGGTGATCGATCGAGGCGCGGATCGTGACCTGCCGGTCTGACAGAGCGTGACGGTCTTTGGTTATAGTGCGATTGGGCTCGATGCAACGGTGACCGAGGCGGGCGAAGGTGTGACGGTGCTGACAGAGGCCATTTGGGCCACGATTCATCTCAGCCGGACCCGAGAACCCGCGAAGTCTGGCGACAAGGTCGCCATCCAACATCCCTGAACACGCCCGTCTGGGTGT
>CAWWAF010000123.1:0-10121 GCA_963934795.1 uncultured bacterium | reverse complement strand
GCGGCAACCGCCCTGGCCGCCGTCGCGGCTGACTTGACGGCGGCCAGCCCCGGCGGCTGGGACCGCACCAGTGAGTTTGCAATGGTGCCCGTCGGCGACGTGCTGCTCTTTCCACCGGTGGACCGGTTCGTGCGTGGAGCAGCCTGGCTCCTTATAGTGGTGGTGGCGCTGGTGCTCCTGCTCGCCTGTACCAACCTGGCCAGCTTTCTGCTCGCCCGCGCACTGGACCGTCGCCGAGACATCGCGATACGCCTTGCGCTTGGTGCATCCCGGGCATCGCTCATTCTCCGTCTGCTCACAGAAACCACGCTGCTCGCGATTGTGGCCGGGGCAGTTGGCGTCGCGCTCGCGGTGGGGTTGCTCGATGTCCTCCAAAATGCCGACTTGCCACTTCCCATCCCCATCGATCTCGACCTGACGCTTGACTGGAAGGTCCTCCTGTTCACGTTGGGCATCTCGGTGACCGCCGGTGCCCTACTCGGCCTGATCCCAGCGCTACAGAGCACACGGCCTGACGTGGCGACGACCCTCAAGAGCGAGACGGCGGGCGGCGAGCAACCGGGGCAGCTCCGCTGGCGCAATGCGCTGGTCGTCACCCAACTGACGGTCTCACTGCTCCTGCTGGTGGGCGCGGGTCTCTTTCTCCGCAGCTTTCAACAGGTGCAAGCGGTGGACCCCGGCTTTGGTCGACAGCCGACGGCTCTCATGACGATGATGGCGCCGACCACCCGATTCACGGCTGACGAAGGTCGACTCTACATGCGACGTCTGCTGGACCGATTCCGCCAGGTGCCGGGTGTGACCTCCGTCGGGGCGACCGACTTGTTGCACCTGACCCTGACGAGCAATCAGGGCATCGGATTCAACGTCGACGGCTTCGAACCTCCAGGGGAGGACGACTATTTCAACTCAGACCGCGCAGAAGTGGACCCAGGCTTATTCGCCGCGGCCGGCATCTCCCTGCTGCACGGACGCAACTTCACGGACGCCGACCTCCCAGACAATCAAGCGGTGGCCATCGTCAGCGAGGCCACGGCGACCCGTTTCTGGCCCGACGGCGATGCCGTCGGCCAAACCTTGCGCAGGCCGGGAGACAGTCCGGACCTGACCATCGTCGGCGTCGCCGCAGACACGAACGTCCGTACCATCGGTGAGGCGCCACGGTTGATGGTCTACCAACCGTTCTCACAGCGCTGGGCGCCAAACTTCACGGTGCTTGCGACCACGACCATGGACCCGGAACAGACCGCCCTCACCCTGATGGCGGTCGGGCGAGAGGTTGACCCAGACCTGTGGGTGTGGGAAACGAAGACCATCGCTCGCCATCTTGGCGTCATGCTGCTGCCCGCGCGTTTGTCGGCGTTCTGCTCTCGGTGTTCGCGGTCATTACGCTCACGCTGGCCGCCATCGGCCTCTACGGCGTGGTGAGCTACGGCGTGGCACAGCGCACCCGCGAAGTCGGCATTCGGATGGCGCTCGGGGCCGATACCGCCCGCGTCGTGCGTCTTCTCACATCAAGCGCCCTCAAGCTGGTACTGGTCGGTGGAGCAATCGGCTTGGCCGCGTCGCTGATCGTCGCGAGACTGCTTGGCGGCCTCCTGTTCGGCGGAGAGACGTTCGACCCCGTCACGTTCGTGGCGGTTCCACTGGTCTTGGGTCTCACCGCGCTTGCCGCGGCGTATCTGCCAGCGCGACGCGCGGCACGGCTCAACCCGGTGACCGCCCTCCGCGACACGTAGACCGACCGCCGTCTGGGTCACGATTCGGCACGTGTTCACGCGGACGCGGGTGGGTGAGGCTCCATCGGTCGTGGCCCCGCGGGACATGGGATACTGCCGCACATGTTTGGAAATACCCCACCCTCCGCTGGGCGTGACCGCCGCGCTAGACGAACGCCACGCGCTAGGTCACACACCTTTGTCGTGGTGCTCCTCGCCGGCCTGGCCGGCTGCTCGGAGGCGCCAGCACCGGCCCCCTTCGACGTCACCGAGGTCTCCCTCGTCGAACTCGGCGTCGCCATGGACGAGGGACGCGTCACATCGGAACAGCTCGTCGAGCGCTACCTCGCCCGGATTGAGGCGTACGACGGCCGCGGCCCCGCGCTCAACAGCATCATCACGCTGAACCCGCACGCGCGGACGAGCGCTCGGGCGCTCGACTTCGAACGGGGCGCCACCGGCGCCCGCGGGCCGCTGCATGGCGTGCCGATCGTGATCAAGGACAACTACGACATGGCTGGCTTCCCGACCACGAACGGGTCGGTGGCCATGGCCGCGGTGATGCCGCCAGACGACGGCTTCCAGGTGCAGCGGCTGCGTGAGGCTGGGGCCGTCATCCTTGGTAAGACCAACCTCCATGAATTCGCCCGAGGCATCACCACGGTCAGCTCCATGGGCGGCCAGACACTGAATCCGTACGACCCCACTCGCAATCCCGGTGGGTCCAGCGGCGGCACCGGCGCCGCGGTGGCAGCCAGTTTCGCGGCGGCGGGGATGGGCAGCGACACCTGCGGGTCGATCCGGATCCCATCCGCACACAACAGCCTCGTCGGATTGCGCGGCACGTCCGGCCTTTCCAGCCGGGACGGCGTCGTGCCGTTGTCCTACACCCTGGATGTCGCCGGACCGCTGGCCCGGAGTGTGACCGACCTGGCGCTGCTGCTTGACGCCACTGTCGGCTCAGATCCATCCGACCCGACGACCGTCGAGGCCGACGCCAACACGCCGGACAGCTACCTGACGGCTCTAGACGCCGACGCGGTGCGGGGCGCGCGGTTCGGGGTGCTCACGATGTTGCTCCGCCAAGACGTCGAGGACGAGCCGGTCGCCCGCGTCATTGACGCCGCCGTCGACGACCTGCGCCAGCTGGGCGCCGAGGTCGCGGCGGTCGAGATCGATGGGCTGGCGGAGTTGCTAGACAGCTACGTCGTGGCCAGCCACGAATTCAAGTTCGGGTTGGACGCGTATCTGTCTGACATCCCCGGCGCACCGTCACTGGCGGAGATCCTCACCGACGGCCGCTATCACCCCGACGTAGCGGAACGCCTGACCCGGTCGAACGCGGTCGCCACTCTCGATACCGACGAATACCGCGAGGCACTCGGCCGCCGTGACACCGTCCGGCGCCAGGTCGTGGAGACGCTCGACGAGTTGGCACTCGACGCGCTGATCTATCCGACGATGCGGCAGCAGGCGGCCGTCATCGGCCAGCCTCAGGGAGGCGACAACTGCCGCCTCAGCCCACACGCCGGTCTGCCGGCCATCACAGTGCCGGCAGGATTCACCCCCGACGAGATGCCGGTGGGTCTCGAAATGCTCGGGCGACCATTCGCCGAATCTCGCCTCCTCGCGCTGGCCTACGCATTCGAGCAAGCCACCGGGCATCGACGACCGCCGACATCAACCCCGCCTCTCGGAGTCGCGCTCTCGGAGGAACTCCCGTGACATTCGACTCCATCTTCACGCCCGACGTGCACAAGGTACTGACCCGCCGTCTCGCTGCGCTGCAACCAGACAGTCAGCCACAGTGGGGTCGCATGTCGCCCCACCAAGCGGTGTGCCACCTCGCCGACGCGTTCAGATTGGTATTGGGCGAGAGACCAACCTCGTTTCGCGTCGGCCCGCTGCTCAGGGTCGTTGGACGGGTCGCCGCGCTCAGTCTGCCCATGCCGTGGCCGAAGGGCGTCGAGACCGCGCCGGAGGTCGATCAGGAGCGTGGCGGAACCGCGCCGACGACTTTCGAAGCAGACATGGATACGCTGAACGAGTCGATCACGCGGTTCGTCCGCTTGTCCGGACGCGACATGTCCACCCACCCTATTTTCGGCCACATCAGCCGCGGCGAATGGGCCCGCTGGGGCTACCGCCATCTCGACCATCACCTGACCCAATTTGGCGTGTAGTCTGGACGGGCTCAATCTTTGTACGGATCGAACTCTTCGATACCGGCCATCGCAACGCCGATCGGCCGCAGCGTGTGCAACACGCGTATCGTGTCGCCGTGCGCCGCGAGCACCTCCGGCAGTCGTTTGTAGACCTCCGGGGCCTCATCCGCGCCGGCGCCACGCAACTCGACGCCGCGGGCGCGCACCTCAACCTGCACCGACGGCCAGTCGATCTTGCCTGCCTTCACGACCTCGCAAGTTCGGTGTTTCTGCGTCTTCCCGCCGCACATGGGACAGCGCGGATTGACCCCGTCTGCGCCCCTCGACGTCTGGATCGGGAGTGCCCCGTCACAGTCACGCCGGGTGCAGACCCATCGCGTGCGCTGCTTCACGCGACCAGCCGCCTCGGTGCGGGACATGACGCGACCAGCACCGTGCACCGTCGAGTACAGCGACCGCGCGGACATCGGTGACTCCTGCCCTTCGAGCACGACGCTGATCTCCCCCATCGAGCCACCGACAAATCCACGCTGGCCCGGAAACGCCGGGGTGGCGCCCTTCCGTACCACCCAGAAGTCCTCTCCCTCGTGACGTTCCCGCCAGGCAAAGTTGTGGTGGTTGTGCACGGTGTCGGTCAGGGTGGCCCCGAGGATTCGGGCGACCCGCTCCACGACCCACTCGCGTCCGGCGTACGCATACCGCCCGGCGATCTCCATCGCCGCGACGTAGTCGATTCCAAGTTCGGTGCGTGTATCGATCAGTACTGGCGACGCGTCCATGCCGCCACTCGGGACCTTGTCGCCCCACGCGCGGTCCTGGGCCAGGGCAAGAAAACCGGTGCAGGTCCGGTGCCCGAAGCCGCGCGAGCCGAAGTGGACTCCGATCCAGACCCAGCCGCCTTCGTCAGAAAACAGGTCGACGTAGTGATTCCCTCCGCCCACCGTGCCGAGCTGATTCCTCGCGAGCCGCGCCAGGCTCCGCTGCCCCGACACGGGGCTTTTGGCGATGTCGTCCAGCACGGGATGATCGACGCGCTCTGGGTTCTTGCGCCCCATACCGAAGCTGACGCGGGCCCACACCTCGTCCATGACGCGGGGCACGTCAGGTGTCAGGGTCTCAATGCGAATGTTGGTCTTGGCCGCCAGGTTCCCGCACCCGATGTCATAGCCGACCCCAGACGGCGAGACGTGGTGCCGCAAGGCGACGACGCCGCCAATTGGCTGGCTGTACCCCGGATGGTGATCCGCGCACAACACCCCATGGAGCTCTGCACCCTCGCGGGCTTCGGCCGCCGCGAGGCAGGTGCGCAGTTGTGTCTGGCTCCACGGGTCGACGTTTCCGAATGTTGTGATGCGCACCGCGCTCGCTTCCGTCCACGCTGCACGCCGTAGCCGCGACGTGCTATAAGCGTGTGCGGACTGTACTCTGGACGAGTCCGCGGACACACTATGGACCCCAGCCCCTACACCCGCCCCACACGAGACGCGGCCCTGGATCTGGCGCGAGCGACCGACCTCCCCCAGCTCATGGACCAGGCCGCGGCGCTACGCGATGCCGGGTTCGGCCAAGCCGTCAGCTACTCGAGAAAAGTATTCATCCCGCTGACGCAGCTGTGTCGCGACGTCTGCCACTACTGCACGTTCGCGCAGCCGCCGCGGCCGGGCGAACGGGCCTATCTGACGCAGGAAGAAGCCGTGGACGTGGCGCGGCGAGGGGCCGAGCAGGGGTGTCGCGAAGCGCTGTTTACGCTGGGCGACCGGCCGGAACTCAGATATCCGCAAGCGCGGGCCGAGCTGGCCGAGCTGGGACACGCCACGACCATTTCCTATCTCGTGGCGGTGGCCCGTGCGGTCTTCGAGACCACCGGACTGCTACCGCATGCCAACCCGGGTGTTCTCACGCGCAGCGAGTTGATGGCCGTCCGCGAGGTCTGCCCCTCGCAAGGCCTCATGCTCGAAAGCGCATCGCCGCGCCTGCTCGAACCGGGCCAGGTACACCACGGGTCGCCCGACAAGGCCCCGGACGCGCGTCTCGCGACGATGCGCATGGCGGGCGAGCTGGCCATCCCGTACACGTCCGGCATTTTGATCGGAATCGGTGAAACCCGGGAGGAGCGCATCACGTCTCTCCTGGCGCTCCGGGACCTTCACGACGAGTACGGGCACCTCCAGGAAGTCATCATTCAGAACTTCCGGGCCAAGCCTGACACGCGGATGGCGGACGCACCCGAGCCCACGCTCGACGACCTCCTGTGGACCATTGCGTGTGCGCGACTCATCTTCGGTTCCGACATGGCGATTCAGGCGCCACCGAATCTGTCGCCAGACCAGTTCGGCACGTTGATTCGGGCCGGCATCAATGACTGGGGCGGGGTATCGCCGGTCACGCCGGACCACGTCAATCCAGAAGCGCCGTGGCCACACCTCGAACAGCTGTCCCAGCAGACAGCGCGCGAGGGAAAGGTCCTGACCGAGCGGCTCACGGTGTATCCGGCCTACGCCAGGCAACTCGACACCTGGGTGGCCGAGCCGCTCAGAACGGCCGTCCTGCAGGCGTCTGAGGCGGAGGGATTTGCGCGCGAGGGCGCTTGGTCGCCGGGCGACCGGGACGCGGTATTACCGGCGATGCTGCTCGACCGTCTGGACGACGCGACGGCGCCGAGGCCGACCTCGAGAACCGAGGCGCTCTGCGCGCAGGCGTCCCGCGGTGACGGGCTCGAGGAGTCGGACATCGCGGAGCTGTTCACCGCCCGAGGCGAAGACTTCGTTGCGGTGGTACGCGCGGCCGACGCGCTGCGCCGTGAAGTCAATGGCAACGACGTCACCTATGTCGTGAATCGCAACATCAATTACACCAACGTCTGCTACTTCAAGTGCCAGTTCTGCGCCTTCTCGAAGGGCAAGCTCAGCGAGAATCTGCGTGGCGCGCCCTACGACCTCGACCTCGACGAAATCGCCCGCCGCAGCGTGGAAGGATGGGCGCGTGGCGCGACCGAGGTGTGCATGCAGGGTGGCATCCATCCCGAGTACACCGGCGCGACGTACCTCGAGATCTGCCGGACCGTCAAAGCGGCCGTGCCCGACATGCACGTGCACGCCTTCTCGCCGCTCGAGGTGTGGCAGGGTGCGGCGACACTCGGCGTACCGCTTGAGACCTTTCTGCGTGAGCTTCAGGCGGCCGGGCTCGGGACCCTTCCCGGCACCGCCGCCGAGGTGCTGCACGACGACGTGCGGGAGACGCTGTGTCCCGACAAGCTGTCATCCGGGCAGTGGCTTGAGGTCATGAACACGGCCCATCGTGTCGGTTTCAGAACCACGGCCACCATCATGTATGGCCACATCGACCGTCCCGAACACTGGGCCCGCCACCTGACCAGTATCCGTACTCTGCAGGCGCGTACCGGTGGATTCACGGAGTTCGTGCCGTTACCGTTCGTGCATATGGAGGCGCCGCTTTATTTGAAGGGCCAGGCCCGGCGCGGTCCGACATTCCGAGAGTCATTGCTGATGCACGCGGTGGCCAGACTGGCGCTGCACCCACTGGTGCCGAACATCCAGGCGTCGTGGGTCAAGTTGGGGCCGCGCGGTGTCCGCGCCTGTCTCGAAGCTGGGGTCAACGACCTGGGAGGCACGCTGATGAACGAGAGCATCACGCGGGCCGCGGGCGCGGCGTTCGGCCAAGAACTGTCACCGGAGCAGATGGAAGCGTTGATCTCGGGCGCGGGACGAACCCCGCGCCAACGTTCCACTGCGTATGGCGAACCGCCGGCCGCGCAAGTGACCAAGTCCTATGCCGCCGCAGACCTTGGCCCGGTGGTGCAGACGCCGGCGCCGGGCTGGGCGCGAGCCGGCACGCCGACGCTAGTCAGGCCCGGACTTGAGGCTGACTCGATTGGCGAGCCCTAGCGTCAGACGGCGACCACACAAGAAAACGAAGGAAGACCTGCCGATGAGTGAAACGCACGCGCCGACCCGAACTGAACGGTCATTTCGACGAACGGCGATCGTCAGCGCGACGGCGTTGGTCGCGGTACTGGCCGTGGGGTTCCTGGGTTGGTCCTACGCCTGTCCGTGCGATCAGGCGCCCGGCGCGTACCTGTTCGGCGCCGAGGCGGAGGAGCCAGTGACCGATTGGGCGTTCGCCAATCAGGTCCCGTTGTGCCAGATCCAGATCAGCGTCGGCCTCCTGCCTCACGCCATTAATTTGAATTGCATGTCGACGGCCGCCGGCCAGCTGTATCTGAGCTGCTCGCAGTGTGACACCAAGCGCTGGTCCAACGCTGCCGTCGAAGATGGTCAGGCGAGACTACGCCTCAACGGGACCGTCTATCCCGTGACCGTGCGCCGTGTCCTGGACCCAGCCGAGCTCGACCAGGCCTGGCGTGCCCGAGTGGCGAAGCTCCAGGAACTCGCAACCGCGGGCACTCCCGCCCCACCTCCCGATGCCCGACGACCGGACGGATGGTGGTCATTCCGGGTCGCGTCTCGTAGCTAGACCCTCCTAGGTTTTCTGACTCGGCGGCTGCGTGGCAAGGCGCGCCGCGGTGGCGCGATCCACGATGGAGACGAGGGTCGACACGATCAGGGCGTAACTCATCAACCGCGCGGCTCCCGTCAGCGACGCCGCGACCCAAGGCCAAGGCCACAGATCGAGTCGTGCGCTGGCCAGCACCACCAGCGGAACAAAGTAGAACACCCCGTTCCACCGGCCAATCGCGCTCATCCGCAACCGCTTCTGCCGATGCACCACGTACGAGTCAATGACATATTGGCCAAACGCGACGGTGATCAAAATCGGCAGCACCAGCGGGACCAGACCTGCCATCGCGGCGCCGGTGGCTCCCGCCGTGACGAACAGCCAATCGGTCCCGTGATCAAAGACCTGCCCTCCTGGTGACGCGGTGCCTCGCCGGCGAGCGACCATCCCATCGAAGTAGTCACTCGCAATCGCCACGCACAGCAGCACAACCAGCAGGGCGGCGCTCACGTAGGCGGGCCGCGCCAATGCCATCGCCACGGGGAACGCGAGCGCCAAGCGGAGGGCCGTGAGCAGATGGGCCACGGTCGACTACCCGAACAGGTCGCGTTGCGCCCGGCGCCAGAACGCCAACCCGAACAGTGCATTGAACAAGATGAAGAAGTTGTGCTGGACGAACCCGAATGCCGCCATCTGTCCCTCATTCTCTGGAAACAGGATGACCCAAAAGGTGATCGCGGCCGCGCGCATCGGCGTGGGCACCGCGGCCGCAAAGAAGATGACCGGCAGATAGCCGAGCAACGAAAGGAACGACGCGTCGATGCCAAACAGGCGCAACGCGATGGTGTACACGACGACCGCGCTGAGAAGCGCCGGTGAACGCAGGAGCAAGAACAAGACGTAATGCTTCAGCGTGGCCATCTTGAACGCATGAAGAATCGGCTTGTCGCGCAGACCGTTGCTCGGCCAGATCGTCCCCCGGAAATACAGGATCCACGCGACGAAGACGACCGCGGCGCCGACAGCGATATAGGGAATGAGTCCGAAGACCTCCGGCAGCGACGCCCCGCTGAACACGAAACCGACCGTCGCCCAGAACAGCAGGTAGAACACCTCGCAAAACATCACGAACAGCATCACGGAGCCGACCTCCCACCCCGGGACGCCGTCGCGCTTGTTCAGGTAGTAGGCCATCGCCCCCTTCCCGATCTGCTCGTTGAAGATCGAGATGATGTAGGCACTGGCGCGGATGGGCAAGATGTCGCGGTAGCGGATGGGCTTGATGAACCAGGTGAGCGCACGCGTGACCACCAGCGTGTCGATCAGGAAGTAGAACCCCGAGTACGCCATCATCAGGCCAATCCACGGCACCCATTGCACCGTGCCAAAGACCTGGACCATGTAGTCAACCAGCGACAGCCCTTCGCGCGCGGCGGCGCCGTTCAGCCGGTAGTAGAGGTAGCCGAAACAGGCGAGACTCAACGCGACAAAGCCGAGGCGACCGACCGCACCGCGCTTCGGGGGGGTCCCAGGGGTGGGCGCGGTCATGATGCGGGGTCTCCCAATTGGGCCAGGGTGTCAGACAGCGGGGTGAGACGGATGCCCAGGTCGCCATCGGCATTGTGGGCGACCACTTCGTCCGAGGTGATGACGTCGATCACGGTCGGCGTCATGCCGCCGCCACGGATCAATCCGGCGAGACCAGCGCCCAATCGGGCCAACCACACGGGCGTCGAGCCCACCGTGATCGTGCGCCCCAGCC
>CAWWAF010000122.1:0-10292 GCA_963934795.1 uncultured bacterium | reverse complement strand
TTGACGACCGTGTCCAGAGAATTCAGTGTACCCGAGGTGCGGACCCTCGACGAACGGATGAACTGCCGACCTTCCTTCCCTCACTGCGCTACCATCTGCTCAGACGGACTGAACAGAGGAAAGGTTGACCCATGTCAGAAGTACCCAGTGCCCCGGTGAAGCGACTCCTCACGGAAGCCTCTGGCGGCTGTCGCATCAGCGGGTCCGCGCTCGCGGCGGCCGGCACCCAGGTTGACAACTACATCCGACGGCTTGGACGGGCCGCCGGCCAACTGGCGGCAGCTGACCGCCGGAAGACCATACAAGACACCGACGTCGCACGTGCGGCTCTTGAATTGAACGCGGAATGACCGCCGTATCCTGACGCCGAGTATGCCTAGTTTTCAGTGCACAGTCTGCGGCGCAGACTTCGAGGTGCCCCAAGCCGCCGTCGATAAGTACCCGGGGTGGCAGCCAAAATACTGCCGCGAGCATTCTCGAAAGAAGACGGCGGGCGGTCCTGCGGCGACACGGAGCGCCGGGGCCGGCGGATCCGACCGCGGCCGGTCGCTACGCGAGGAAAACCTGACCGTGGCGCAGGTCCTCTCCAAGTACGGCGACGGTCCACGTTCCGGCGTCTTCACCGACGGGAGCGCCGTGCCCAATCCAGGGCCGGGGGGGTGGGGTGCCGTCTGGGTGGAAGACGGCGAAATTCGGGCCCAGCGGCACGGTCACGATCCTGCGACGACCAACAACCGGATGGAGCTCCGGGCCCTGATCGAGGCGTTCAAGATGTTGCCGGAAGACGCGGTGGCCGAGCTGCGTACTGACAGCCGACTGTGCGTCGACACCATCACCAAATGGGCGCCAGCGTGGGAACGAAAAGGCTGGAAGAAGAAGACCGGTCCGATCAAGAACCTGGAGCTCGTGCAGGAACTGCTGGCCCTCTATCGAGCCCATCCTCAGTGCACGCTCCTCTGGATTGCCGCCCATTCCGGCAATCGATGGAACGAATACGCTGACAGCCTGGCCACGTCGTGGATGCGCGCCGAACTCTAGGTCTCGAACGGTAGGCGGGTCTCAGGTGTCGGTCGGGCCGACCATCGTCTCCTCGCGGAACTGACGCATCTCGTCCACCATATCCAAGATGCGCGTGTAGCGACGACGCGGCTCCTTGTGCATCGCCTTCATACAGATCTCGTCCAATCGCTTGGGGACGGTCAAGTGCTGGGACACATCGCCTGGTGGCGGCGGTGTGGCGTGGCAAATGTTCTTGAACGTCTCCTCGATGGTACGCCCCCGGAAGGGCTCACGTAAGGCGATTACTTCATACAACACGACGCCCATACTGAATACGTCCGTGCGTTCATCGATCGTCTTGTTGCCGTAGACCTGCTCAGGCGACATATACAGCGGCGTGCCCGGACGTGAACCTGCCGTGGTGAGCCGCTCTCGCAACTCGCCATCGGTCACCTCGTCGCCGGCGGCGCCATCGTTGGGGCGCCCCCAAATCTTGGCCACGCCCCAATCCATCAGGTACACCTCGCCGAAAAACCCCACCAAGATGTTCTCGGGCTTGACGTCGCGGTGAATCACGCCGTGGGTGTGGGCATATCCCAGTGCGTTGCTGGCCTGAATCAGGATGCCCAGCAGGCGATTGAGTGTGTAGGTCCGGGTGGTGGATTCATCCTTTTGAGCAATCCGACTCAGGATCTTGAACAGGTCTTCACCTTCGATCTTCTTCATCGCGAAGTAGATCTGCCCCTCGTCGTCCTTTCCGATCTCGTACACCGGGACCGTGGCGGGGTGCTGCATCTGTGCGGTGACGCGAGCCTCGCGCAGCAATCGCTGCCGATCGCGCACGCTGTGGGTCAGGCCAGGCCGCAGCTTCTTGAGCGCCACCGTACGCCCGAGATTGTTGTCCTTGCACTCGACCAGGATGCCGTTTCCCCCGCCGGCCATCTCCCGGAAATTGCTGTATTTCTTGTAGTCGTTGGTGAACCAGGATGGCAGCTCGGCGTCTGTCACGGAGAGCACGATGCTCTGATAGTGGTCCTTCGCTTGGTCGGTCACGGTGTCCTCGTGGACATGCGGCGTTCAGCAGCCCGACGCGAAAGCCCACGGCATTCGACGGGCGCATTACGCGGTTGACGGCGATGCTTCTCGTGCATCAAGTGCCGGTCGCTCCTCGCGGTCCCGCGAGGGGTCCACGGCCGGAGACGGATCACGGTAACGCGATGGCAATGAGCTCGGCCGGGCTCTCAAGCGTGGCCGCCGCGACCGTGATGTACTGCGTTCCGTCGACCATGTAGGACATCGGAGCCGCGGTCGGGTTCGCTGGCAACACAATCTCCGCGACCACCTCACCTGTACGCTTGTCGTAGGCGCGGAATGTCGGACCGCCCGCTCCAAAAAGGGATGCGACACCGCCCCGGACGCCACCACCCTCACCAATGAACAGCAGGGTCTTGGTGACGAGCGCCCCGGGACGGCCATTCTGTCCCATGGTGGAAAAGTCCAGCCCGAGCCCTTGCAAATCTGGATGCTCACGCACCTCACGCGGGGCACCGCCTAACGGGCGCGACCATACGTGGTCGCCCGTATTCAGGTCGATCGCGGTGATTCGTCCCCAGGGCGGCTTGACCAGCGGCAAGCCACGCGGGCCCGGCGGGTAGATCGGTCCTACCCGCATGTAGTCAGGGTTGGTGCCGCCAGGCTCGCCCGGTGCCAGCGAGACGACCACCGGTATCGTCAGTGACGGCACGAAGAGGATACCCTCGTCCACATCGACAGCGGCTCCCGGCCAACTGGAGCCGCCGCCCCACCCCGGCAACACCAGCGTTCCCTTGGTCCCACTCGCATCGTTGATGAGCGACGGGGGCGTGTAGAGCGGCCCCATCCGGTAGTTGGCGGCAATCGCCATCGCCTCGGCCTTAATCTCCGGCGTGAAATCGATCAGGTCGTCAACGGTGAACCCTTGCCGATCGAAGGGCGCTGGCCGCGACGGAATCGGTTGCGTCGGGGACAGTTGCTCGCCCGGCACGTCCGACTGGGGCACCGGCATCTCGATGATGGGCCACAGCGGCGAGCCATCTTCCCGATCGAACACGTAGGTGTAGCCCTGCTTCGTGACCATGGCCACCGCCTTGATCCGGCGTCCATCGTGGGTCACATCGACCAAGGTTGGCGGAGACGGATTGTCGTAGTCCCAGACCCCGTGATGAATGAGCTGGTAGTGCCAGACCCGTTCACCGGTGCGGATGTCGAGACACACGATGCTCTCGGCAAACAGGTTGTCGCCGGGACGGTGTCCGCCATACCAGTCGTTGGTCGCGACTTCGGTCGGCAGATACAGGTAGCCAAGCTCCTCGTCGACGGTCAGTTGCGTCCACACGCCGGCGTGACCCGAGTATCGCCACGACTCGTTTTGCCAGCTATCGACGCCGAAATCATCGCCCTGCGGCACCACGTGGAAAATCCACAGTTGTTCGCCGGTTCTGGGGTCATAGCCGCGAATGTGGCCGGGGGTCGCCTCGTACCCGCTCTCGCCCGCCGGCACGACCTGGGCGACGACCACATCATTCGAGACGATTGGCGTGGAAATACAACGCACCTCCGCGCCCGGCTTGTCGATGTTCTGGGACAGGTCAACGTAGCCGCCCTCGCCGAAGCCCGCTCTCGGCAGGCCCGTCGTCGCATCAAGGGCAAGGAGACGCCCGTCACTCACATTGTGGAAGATGGTCTCCTGGTCGCCATCGGTCCAGTACGCGACGCCCCGCCCAGATCCCTGTGGCCGGCGAGCTGGGTCCGATTCAGCCCCCGCCTTTGGCTGCGGGGTAAAGAGCCACCGAGTCTCGCCCGTCGCCGCGTCGACCGCCGCAACTTCGCTCTCGCCCGTAGAGGTGTAGAGCACCCCACCAATCATGATCGGCGTGGATTCAAAGTTGTAGAACGGGCGGTCGGCGGAGTTCTCGGCCTGCCAACGCCACGCCACCTGCAGCTCGCCGGCATTGCTCCGGTCGATCTGGTCCAGCCCGGTGTATTGCGTGTGCCCACCATCGCCGGCGTAGAACTTCCACTCGCCGTCGGGCGCTCCGCCCTGCCCTCGGGCCGGACTGACCCAGACAAGCGTGGCGGCCATGAGCGCGCCCGTCATCGCCAGTCGGATGGTCGTGTCAATCATCGAGTGTTCCAATCTTGAGACGATGGCCTCCTCCGCAGGAGGCGCGCCCGTCGAATCAGGCTGAGACCTGTGACCGCGTGTCACTGAGGCCAGGATACCGGCGTCGGAGCATCAGCGCCACCCTCGCCGCGTGCGCTCTGCTGTCGAGGCCGCACCACGCCGGCACGCAGTCACCGCGGATACAATCGACATGGCCGGTCGGGAGTATGCCCACTGCGAGAAGCGGGTCCACGCCAGCACACAGACCAGGGGTGGACGGTGACCATCAGACACGACCTCTACCAGCAACACCTGGCGGATACCCAGTCCCGTCTCGGGGACCTCGTCGCATCAGTCTACCCGGCGCTCCAGGTTGACCTACGGCCGTGCCCGCTCGACGACGGGTTTCGTGGACACGCCCGTTTCTCCGTAGCCTCAACTGGCGGCGAGGTGGCGGTCACCGGTGTCGACCCCGTGGCCGGCCGTAACCCGTGGGAGTCCACACTGTGGATTCTGCCGGCCGTCGGCCAACGGCTTGCCGAGACCGTGATCCGCACGATAGGCCGCACCCATTCGCGCTACCCGGTGCGGGGCTTTGACATACGCCTCGGCTACGGCACTCAGCGAGCGCACGTCGTCTTGGCGGTCGATCGGAACGAGCCGGTCGCGTTTCGGAGTTGGGCCGAGGCACTAATCGAGCGGACACCTGGCGTGGTCGGGGTCTCCGTCCCCTCGCAGAGCCTGACCGTAGGAGAACCCCTGATCCGGCACCAACTGCTTGGGAGAACAGTTCTTTCCCACCCATTGGCGTTTTTTCAGACCAACTATTGGTTGACCGAACCCTTGCTCCAGCACATCGCATCCGCGGTCTCGCGCGAATCGCCGGCATCCGTGCTGGATTTGTATTGCGGCGTTGGCGTGCACTCGCTTCTTGCCGGCGACGACGCCACGAGCACGACCGGCATCGACTCGGACCCGCACGCGATCGCGATTGCCCGCCGCAACGCTGACGCGGCGGGCCGCCCGGCGACCTACGAGCACGCGTCCGTGGAGGCCAGACTGGCTCGAGGCCTTCACGCCGACTGGGATGCGGTAGTCGTGAACCCCCCTCGGGCCGGATGCAGTGCGGGAGTGGTGGCCAGCATCGCCGCGCTGGCACCCCGGTGTGTCTGCCTCATCTGCTGCTCAGCCGAGGCGCACGTTCGCGATCTTGAGAGGTTTCAGACACTCGGCTACGAAGCGACCGAATACACCGCGTTTGACATGTTTCCGTTCAGTCGATTCGTGGAAAACGTGGCGATGCTGTTCCCGCGATGAAGACCGCGCCCTACCCGGTCAGTGCTCGGCGTGCCCGGCGTGTTCGCCACGCTCCTCGCCGTCAGACTCACCGGGGTGCTCGTCACGTCCAACTTCCGTGTGCGCGGACCAGCCATCAAACACGGCGTTGTAGACGGCCAGGGAAACCGGCTGCGACGCCCCGGGTCGGAGATCGACCGGTATCGTGGGGCCAAGCTCCATACCGTTCGACAGATGTACTTCGACCCGCACCATGCGCAACGTCCGCTCGGTCGTGTTCTCGACCGTGCCGGTGAACACCCGCTCGATTGGGTCGTAGCTCAGCACCAACCGCGCACCGCCCCGCTGCTGATCAAAGCGTGCATCCAGGGCAAGATCTGCTCCCGACTCCTCGCCACCGGTGCCTGCGTGCTCTCCGCGTGACGCGACAGCCGACTCGCGTTCGTGAGCCGGACGGCTGGCGGAGACTGGACCCGTTCCCATTGGGTCCAGGCCGTCGGGTTCGGTGGCGCAGGCGCTTGCGACGAGGCCGAGTAGCACGACCATGGAACCGAAGCATCTGGCCGTCACTCGCTGAGTTTCCGAACAGCATCACCGACGCGGACGGTGCCGGGTTGCACCACCTTCGCATTGAGCCCACGCAGACGCAGCTGGCGGCCCCGCTCCGAGTTGACGAACTTGGTAGCGTCCAGACCAAAGCGAGCCACGAACTTGTCGCAGCCGGTGTGCGGCTCCGGTGTCACCTCGATGACCGCGGAGCCGAGACGCAGCCGCGTCCGTGCCGGCAGGTTGTCGTGGCTCAGGTCAAGGTCGACAAACAACTGGTCGCCGGTCAGCGGCCAGCGCTCAACACCCGAGGCCACGAGGTTCGCCGCTCGACTGTTCATCAAGTTGAGTTGCATCTCGGGGTGTGCCGTGCCGTCCTCGGTACGGGAGCTGCCACGGTGTTTCCAGTTGTCACCTACGAGCCCCTCAATCAGGTTCAGCTCGCCCACCTCAAGGGTTTCGCGCTCACCAATGGCGGGCCGTCGCACGATCATCTTCAGCACGCCGCCATCGGCGGGGGATGCGACAACCTCATCGATCCCCGCCTCGAGCATGGTCATTGGTTGGTGTGTCATGGTCAGATGTCCTATCACTGTGATGCGCGGCGACCGTCTCCTGCGCGGCCCCGACTGGTCGGACGAGGGAACCCCAACCCGCAGGGACTCGCCACCCGGTCGGTCGCATCTTTCCCTCCGGCATTATTTCCCGAATCACGGTGACAGGACACTCGCCGTCGCACCCTTGACTGGCGGACCGTGTTCTGAAACCGTTGCTGGTTGCCGCGGCGGCAGCGTATGGCGCGCTGACGAGTCGCTGGTGCCGGAGTAAGGCACACACTCATGACCAAGAGAATGTTACTCATAGCCGCCGCGCTGCTCGCGCTCAGCCCGGGCCTCGCACAGGCACAAGTCGTCGCGTCGCTCGCGGGCCTGCATGGCATCACGGAGGGGGCGGTAACGGCCACCGCGGACCAAGTCCCGGAGGACCTCTACAGCTTCCAAGCCACCGCGGATGTCAGGACGCTGGGCCAGTTGCTGGCGCATATCGCTGACGCCAACTACCAATTCTGTTCTGCGGCATCTAGCGACACCAACCCCAACACCGGCAGCATCGAGCAAACGAAGACCACCAAGGCTGACATTCAGGCCGCGCTGGCAAGCGCGTTCGCGTATTGTCGAGAGGTGTACGCTAACACGACCGATGCAGAAGGCGCCGAGATGGTTCCCTTGTTCGGAGGCCAGGAAATGGCGCGCTCGGCGGTCCTGGCTTTCAATTCCGCGCACACCTACGAGCACTATGGCAATCTGGTGACCTACATGCGGCTGAACGACATCACTCCGCCGTCGTCCCAGCCCTAGCAGCCCCATGGCCGCTCGGAGGCCTGAGTCGCATCGCGGGATGAATCAGCATGACCCTTGACCGAGCACGCCTCGTCGCCCTGGCCGCGGTGGTCATTGGCATCGTTGCGTTCGCCCCCACGGTGCGCCCCGATACGCAACCGACGACCGTCGCCGAACAACGGGCGCTAGCGGCACAGGGCGACGCTGGCGCGCAGTTCGGGGTCGGGTACAGCTACTGGGTGGGCCAGCGGGGCCTCCACGAGGACACCGAAGCAGGCCGCTGGTTTCGCCGAGCGGCTGACCAGGGACACGCCGACGCGCAGTTCTATCTCGGAGTCATGTACCGGGAGGGCCAACGTGCGACCCAAGACGCTGACAAGGCCGCCGACTGGTTTCGCCGGGCGGCTGACCAGGGACACGCCAGCGCGCAGTTCCAACTCGGGGCCTTGTATGACGCGGGCGAGGGTGTGCGGCAGGACGGCGCCGAAGCGATCCGCTGGTATCTTCGAGCGGACGAGCAGGGCCTCACGGAGGCCCAGTACACCCTCGACCTCATGTATGCGCAGGGACGACGTCCCCCCAAAGACCGCACCACTGCGGCCCGCTGGCACCAGCGAGCGGCCGAGCAGGGGCACGCCGACGCACAGTTCCACCTCGGAACCTTGCGGCTGGACGGCGCCAGTGGCCCCCAGGCCACCGAGGCTGCTCGTTGGTATCGCGCAGCGGCCGAGCAAGGACACGCGGCTGCGCAATACAACCTTGGGGACATGCATGCCTACGGCTACGGCGTTGCCCGAGACGACACCGAGGCGGTCCGCTGGTATCGCCTCGCCGCAGACCAAGGCAATGCGGGAGCGCAGGTGAGCCTCGGTTTCATGTTCGCGATGCAGATGCTGGACGCGCCCCGCGACGATGGCAGGCCGGGCGCCGCGACCAGGTATTGGCGCGGACCGGATCCACAAGGCGACACCCGGTTCCGGCGCGGAGTCATGAACCGGTATCGCCTCGAAGCTGAGCAGGGGCACGCGGCCGCCCAGTTCTACGTCGGCGGCATCTATCGTCGTGGCCAAGGCGTCCTACGAGACGAAACCGAGGCGGCGCGGTGGTTTCGACTGTCGGCTGAGCAGGGGTATGGCGACGCCCAGTTCGCCCTCGGTGACATGCACCACACGGGACGAGGTGTCCGCCAGGACGGCGTCGAAGCCCACATGTGGCTCAGTCTTGCCGCGCGGTCCTTCCAGGATGCCGAAGACCGCGACAGGTCGGTGAAGGCCCGAGATGTCGTGGCACGGCGTATGACGCCAGACCAAATCGCCGCGGCTCAACGCCGAGCGCGACGGTGGATCCCAAGACCCGCGACGTGACGTCATGGAAGCTGAAAACGGTCCAATGCGCAAACCAGTCGCTCTTGTCTCACTTGCCCTCTCCGCGGCGGTCGGCGTGGCCCTGCTGTCGGCCACACCCCAGCGCCTGGACGCCCCAATGCCAGAGGCACGGACGATTCTCGCCCGCGCGACGTGGAACGCCGAGCAGAACGTCGAGGGCCGGTTTCGACGCACGATGAACGACCGCCTGCGGAAGTATGACGACGAGAGAGAGATTACCGAGGATGTGACGCGGGGCTATCTCGTCGAACCCCATCAGGGCGTGCCCTACGCGAAGCTGGTGACGAAGGACGACGAAGAGAAACGGTGGAACGCGTCACTAGTCGAGGGCATGGCGGGGACCTCCACCTCATGCGCAGGACATAGCAGGAAGGGGGGGGGGTAACTCAAAACCGACCTGTTCAAGCGCGGGCGAGAGTTGATGACCGCATGGGCTGCGTTCGCGGCTGAGGCCACCGATTGGTAGAGACGTGAAAGAACCCTTGGATGGACGGCCCGTAGGAGGTGGTGCCCATGTCGTCATCTGCCGTCGGTCGCGGGCACTTGCTTGAAGAGGGTGGTATGCGGCGATGTCTGGTCGTCTGGAGCGGGCGCGACAGTGTAGTAGTACAGCGCGATCGATTGGCGTGACCGTTCATTCGGACACTCGAGCGGCGACGGATGACCGTGATAGCTGTGGCTCCCGGTGTTGAAGATAACGGCGCGATTGAAGATTGGCGCAATGCGGTGGACGCAACCCTCGAGATGCCGATTCCACAGCTCAAGGTGCCCGCCCCACTCCTCCTGCCACGCCCGGTTGAGGTACACCAGCAGGTTGAGTCGACGGTAGAGGGTGAGGCGTCGGTGGACGTTGAAGTCGGCGTGGACGTCGAGCTTGCCACCGCGCTGGATCTCGTGCAGTCCGCCGCCCCGCAGGTGCGCGTCTGCGATCAGGCCGTCTATTCCGGTCAACCGCTCGAGAAAGGTCACGAACGGGCTCGAGTTCAGCGTATGGATCAGCTTCCACGTGAACGGGCCAAAGCTCGTCTCGTCCTCGTTCGAGCGCTTGATTTCCGTGTTCCGACTGCGTGACTTCCAGCTGTCGGCATCGACGTCCTGGACCTCGTCCAGCACGGTTCGGAGCGCCGCCTTCTGTATAAAATCATCGATAACAAGATGGGGAAACGGTAATGCGCTTCCGTAGCCGGCACGCTGTCGCTCGAGTACCTTGTTCAGTCGCTTGGGCGCAAAGAAGCTCTCCGCGAGATCGAAGCGCGGGCGCTTCGGTTCGAGGATCACCGGCCGCCCCAGCATGGCCAGCGTGGCCATGCGCATCCGGCGCTTCATATTCTCTCCCGTCATTGACCGCTGTTCCCCATTTCGTACTCCCTCAGACGCCGCGTGAGAAGACAACGACGTCGACGCTCGGGCTGACGTGCGGGCGCGCGCCTAGTTCGGTACCATGCCAAGAGACGCGGGCCGGTCTGGTTGTCAGGCAGGGCGCCGTCAAGCGGCGGCGCGCCGCGCTCATGGTCTTCGGCATCTCGTCGCGTCTCTACCTCTACATTGGTACTTTACAGGAACAAAAAGTGGCGGAGGGACAGG
>CAWWAF010000121.1:0-10393 GCA_963934795.1 uncultured bacterium | reverse complement strand
CTGCAGGAGACGACGCCGCTCGTCCACGACGGGATGATGTTCCTGGTGCAGTCGTGTGACTTCGTCGAGGCGCTCAACGTGCGCGACGGAACGCGCATCTGGCAATACCGCCGTGAGCAGGTCGACCACGCCGCCAGGCTCTCGTGCGCCAATCGAAGTGGCGCGCTCTACGACGACAAGCTCTTCGTGGCCACACATGACGCGCATCTTGTCGCGCTCGACGTGCGCACGGGCGAGGTCGTATGGGACGTCGAGGTCGGCGACTGGACCATCGGCCAGCACTATTCCGGCGGACCGATGGTGATCAAGGGTCGCGTCGTTGCCGGCATGTCCGGCTGCTACCACCTGAACACACGTTGCTGGGTCTCGGCCCACAACGCCGACACCGGGGCGGAAGAGTGGCGCACGTACACCATTCCAGGACAGGGCGAGTTCGGCTACGACAGCTGGGGTGACGTGCCGGACGAAGACCGGCGCGGCGGATCAGCGTGGAACTCACCCAGCTTCGACCCGGAGCTGAACCTGATCTATACCGGGGTGGGCGTACCGATTCCGTGGGGTTCGGTGCAGCGCGGCACAGGTGACGGCGACGTGCTGTACACGAACTCGACGCTGGCGCTGAATGCCGACACCGGCGAGATCGTCTGGTACTTCCAGCACATCCCGAACGACGAGTGGGACCTCGACCATCCGTTCGCCCGACTCGTGGTCGAGACCGAGGTCTCGCCGGGCGCCGTCGAATGGAAGAACAACGCGATCACACCGGGCCGGCGTCGCAAGATCGTGACCGGCATCCCTGGCAAGACCGGCATCGTCTGGGCGCTGGACGCCGCCACCGGCGCCTTCCTCTGGGCCCAGCCGACCAACGAACAGAACGTCGTGGAAGACATCGACGCCGAGAGCCGTCGGGTCATCCTGAACCAGGCCCTGAAGTTTCCCAAGATCGGCGAACCGGTCTTCGTCTGCCCAAGCGTGCTGGGCGGCATCAACTGGCAGGCGACCGCCTACCACCCCGGCACCAACACGCTGTACGCGTCGACCAACAACGTGTGTAACAACCTCACGCTGAACGAGTTCCGTGACCGGACCGGCGCCCACCATGGCTCCGCCCTCATCGCTCAAGTTCCGGCGCCAAACAGCAACGGCCAGATCGGTCAGTTCGTGGCAATGAACCTCACCACCGGCGAGCCGCTCTGGACCCACCGCCAGCGGGCCGGCGTCGCCGGTTCTGTCCTGACCACCGGCGGCGGGCTGGTGTTCGTGACTGACGACGCCCGCCGCTTCCGCGCTTTCGACGCCAGCACGGGCGACATCCTGTGGGAGCAGCTGCTCAACTCAAGCGCGGGGGGGTTCCCGGTGTCCTACGAGCACGACGGCGTGCAGTATGTCGCCATCGCGGCCGGCGGAGGGATCAACTTCCGCGGGCTGACGCCTGAGATCACGCAACCAGGGCGCGGCAACATGCTTTTCGTCTTTCGACTACCCTAGCGCCCGCGGTCGAGCACGGCCCCAGTCGTAAGTTGTTGAGAAGAATGGTGCGCCCTGGCGCCGCCCTCGGTTCGTACTCCGTCACCGCCAGAATCGGCGAACGGTCAAGGTTCGGACTTCGGGTTGGCGAAAGCGTTCCAGTCGGCCGCCCCCCACGTATCCAGGACCGAGAGAAGGACTGTGCATGCCGGAGACCACACACGCCAATGTTGAATCACTCTTCACCCCCCATCGTTTCGGCAAGGTGACGCTGCCGAATCGCATCGCGATGGCGCCGATGACACGGAGCCAGTCCCCGAGGAATGTGCCAAGTGATGCCGTGGCCGCGTACTATCGCCGCCGCGCCGAAGGTGGGGTCGGGCTCATCATCACCGAGGGCACGCCTCCTGATTTCGACGGATGTCATGGGTACCCAAACGTCCCGTCGTTCTTCGGCCACGCGGCGCTGGCGGGGTGGCAGACAGTCGCAGATGAAGTGCACGCGGCTGGCGGTGCCATCATTCCCCAGATCTGGCATGTGGGCAGCATTCGTCAGCCGGGTGTCGGCCCGAAGCCCGATGAACCGTCGGTGGGCCCGTCGGCGGTCGTGCACCCGTCACTAGCGGACAAGGACGGCGCCGTGGCTCCGCGTGCGATGACGCAGGACGATATCGACCGATGCGTCGCGGCGTACGGGCAGGCGGCGAGAGACGCTGACGCAATCGGAATGGACGGGATCGAGATTCACGGCGCCCATAGCTATCTCATCGATCAGTTCTTTTGGAACGCGACGAACACACGAACAGACGGCTATGGCGGCGACTTGCCGCAACGCACACGTTTCGCAGTGGAGATCATCGAAGCCATGCGGGCCAACGTGTCGCCCGGATTTCCGATCGTGTTCCGGTTCTCTCAGTGGAAGCAGGGGGATTATTCGCACCGGATGGCACCAACACCCGAAGATCTCGGCGCGTTCCTGTCGCCGCTGTCGAGTGCCGGTGTCGACTACTTTCATTGCAGCCAGCGGCGATTCGACGAGCCGGAGTTTCCCGGGTCACCCCTGAACCTCGCGGGCTGGACGAAGAAGCTCACGGGCAAGCCCTCCATCACGGTGGGGAGCGTCGGTTTGGACATTGACTTTCTGCGCAGCTACGCCGGGAACGCGGCGGCGCCGACGAATGTCGACAGCCTCCTCAGACGACTTGAGGCGGATGAGTTCGACCTGGTCGCTGTTGGACGCGCGTTGCTGTCCGACCCCGCCTGGCCACACAAGCTGCGGGCCGGGAAAGAAGAGGACATCGTCGCATTTGATGTGAAACACATGCAGGAGCTGACCTAGATGTCCCGGGAGGCGAGATGCCCCGCCCGAAACACAACAGGCCGGCGTGCACTAGCGGTTAGACCTCACCATCGCTCCGCCCCCGGAGACGACGGCGCCGTAGGCGTGGCCTTCGTGATCGACCGCCACACCCTCGGGGTTCGACCCCTCGGGATACGCGTCCACCGTGTCGGCGAGGGGCGCCAGGAATATGTCGACCGCGCTCGCCAGGGCTGATCAGGGCATCGTCATCAGTGTCGCCCGGTCCAGCCACGTGCCACCCTGCATGACGCGATCGATGTCCCGCGTGTTCGCAATGTCCGCGAGCGGGTTCCGGTTCAGGACAATGAGGTCAGCGAGCTTTCCCGGAGAGAGTGTTCCGAACTCCGGTTCGCCGCGAGCGAGCAGAGCCGCGCCGGTCTGTGTCGCCGCGACAATGGCCTGCATCGGTGTGAGACCGGCTTCAACATAGAGCTCGAGCTCGTGGTGTGTGCCCCAGCCTTGCGGCACGTTCCAGCTCCCGTTGCCCGCTCCGCTGTCTGTGCCCACCGCCACCCCCACCCCGGCGTCATTCAGGAGTTTCACGAACGCCATCGCGCCAACCAACCGCGCCTTGCGTGCGTCGAGTGTCGGGCTGGCCGCGGCCTCCTCGCGGTGTGCCGGGTCGGACCAGCGAGCCAGGGCCTCGGGCTCGAACGCCGCCCGCACCTCGGGGTCGTCCAGCAGATCAGGATGATCGATCCAATACCAGCCAGCGTGAATATTGGTCAGGGTCGGCGAAAAGACCGTACCGGTTTCGCGCAGTCGCTCGATGAGGTCGGGGGTGATGTCCGCGTCTTCGACGGTGTGCAAAAAATCACGGACGCCGAGGTCCATCAGTTGCACGAGATCCCCTTCCTCGATGATGTGCGCCACGGGCACGAGATCGTGCGTCATCGCCTGTTCGACCACCCTCGTGCGCATCTCTGGGGTGATCTTCATACCTGGCGTCGGCATGCGGTTCACCCACATCTTGACGAAGTGGACCCCTTGCTCGGCCAGCGCCTCGACCATCTCCTGCGCTTCGTCCTCGGTGTGCGGCCGATTGACAGGTGTTCCTGGCGGGAAGCCGTCCGGATAGGAGAACCCGAGTCCGGCGGTGTACATGCGTGGCGCCGTCACCTGGCCGGTATGCGCCTCCAGCATGAGACCGACTTTGTCCGGAGGGTCGGCGCCGATGCTGCGTGCCGTCGTCACCCCAAAATAGAGCTGTTTTCGGAACTGCCGCCTAGCCCGGTCCAGGTCGCCGTGATAATGCGCGTGCGTGTCGACAAGACCGGGAATGATGGTCTGGCTTGTCGCATCGATGACCTCGGCGCCGTCTGGAACGGGTGTAGACGACTGGGGACCTACGGTCTCGATACGTCCGTCTCTGACCAAGACGACCGACTGCGCGATCGGGTCACTCCCGGTGCCGTCGATGAGCTGAGCACCCACAATTGCCACGACGCCGGCGCCCGGTGGGGGCCCGGACGGCTGGCTGGGGCCGCACGCGGCGACGGTTCCGAGTAGCAATGGGACGAGCGATACAAGAGGAGGTCGCATCGCGTGAGCTTAGCCCAACCCACCGATCAGCGCGATGGGCTGAGAGACCACTCCTTACGAATTCGTTCTTGTCAGCTGGGGAATTGCTCCCCTCTCTCATGCGCGGGGTGGTGATACCGACGGATCAGCGTCGAACATACTTCCGTATCCGCCAGGGCGCCACGTCGGCCGCGTACACGACCGAGTCGTCGTGGCTGGACGTGATCCCGGACGCACCCGAGATCCGCGTCTCGTCAGCCAGCTCCAGATCCGGGTCGGGAATGAACGCCGTGAGCTCACCGGTGCGCGCGCTGCCGATGTAGATCCCTCTCCGCACTCCCGGGTTGATACGCGAGTTCGAGGTGGAGTCGGTGACGTAGAGCGTATCGGTCGCCCGGTTGACGTAGATGCCGCTCGGTCGGCCGAAGTGGCGCCACTCGTCAACGAAGGTGCCGTCCGGCTGGAAGATCTGGATCCGGCTGTTGCCGCGGTCGCCGACGAACAGACGCCCCTGCGAGTCGATCGCCAGATCATGGGGCGTGCTGAACTCACCCGGTCCCGCGCCGGTGGTGCCCCACTCCATCACATAGCGTCCCTCCGGCGAGAACTTGACGATCCGGTTGTTGGGCCCCTCCCCGTCCGCAACGAAGATGTCGCCGTTCTCGGCCACGGCGACACTCGCCGGGCGATTGAAGGTCTGGCGGTCCTGACCCACCACCCCCGGCTGTCCGAGTGTCATCACCAGGTCACCGGCCGGGTTCAGCTTGTGTACCACCGCGCCCATCTCGCCGGGCGCCAGCGCCACGTCGGTGAGCCACATGTTCCCTTCGTGATCCACCGAGAACCCGTGGGGCCGACCGACGAGCCCGATGCCGAAGCCGTCCAAAAACTGTCCGTCGCGAGAGAACTTCAGCACCGGCGGATACCCCGACCACCGGCCGAGACAATTGGCAGTCAACCCGTCCGAGTGCCCCGGCGCCACGTTCGGGTCGCCCATCACCGCCTTGAAGCAGCGGTGGTAGACGTAGACATTCCCGGCGGGACCCACCCTGACCTGGATGGTCTCGCCCCACCGGCCGTCATTCAGGTGTGACGGTGGGACCGGCGGATCGACCTGCTCGTATGGGTTGGGCTGCGCGTCGGTCGGCGTGACCACGCCGACCGAGACGAGCAGCGCCATGCACAGCACGCCGGTTCGAGTCAGGACTCTCACGTAACTATCTCGCCAGCGGGTTGGGTCGGACCTGGAACTTGACCATCTTGCTGGTCGTGCCCTTCCCGCCCTCGGTGTGCCAGTTGAAGTTGGTGCCGTAGTTCGCCCACACCCCGCGCCCCTTCCAGCCCGCGTCTCGATCGTCGATGCGGCCATCGAGCCCACGCGAGTAGAAGCCCATCGGATAGGGCACCCGCATGACGACCCACTCCTCGGTGCGCGGGTCGAGCGCCAGGAGTGAGTCCGACCCCGAGCCGTTGGCAATCGGGACGTCCGCGCCGAGGCCGAGCGTGTCGTAAATGTCGACCCAGTTGTAATAGTGGAAGTCGGCCCGCACGTCGGTGCCCTTCATGTTCGGCCCCGGAATCTCGTAGAGGGTCCACCCCTCCTGGCAGTGCTGGGAATCAACGACCTCGGGTCCGTTCAGCACGCCGCACTTCCTGCGGTCGAAGCTCGCGAAGTGACTGCTCCCCGACAGCGCGGTCCAGATCACGCCGTTCGAATCGACGTCGATGCCGCGCGGGCCGAAGCCCTGAGCCTCGCCGTTGATGACCGGCACCTCGTAGACCTCCGCCCTGCACGTCTCGGGCGGATCATCACCCAGCTCAACCCGCCAGATGCGACCGGGAAACTCGGTGCCGCCGCCCCAGACGACGTTATCGACCGGGTTGGCAATGATGCCGTAGCTGCCCGGGCTCATGCGGGTGTCCAGCGTCGAGTTAAAGTCCTCGAGTTGCTCTCCCCCGCCGCCGACGTCCACGCTGCGCAGCGCCCCCACCGGCTGATTCCAGGGCTTGGTGATCCGACCGTCGCCGTTGGTGTCGACGACCAGCGGACACCATCCCTGGGACTGCTGACCATCACCGGTCTCGTCGTAGACCCGGGTGTTGATCCAGCCCACGACGTCGCCACCGCCGCTGAAGTAGAGCGTGCGGTCGTCGTCGGGCGCGAAGTGCAGGTGGTGGGTGCCGAAGCAGGTGTCGATGAGCCCGAACTCTTCGGTGGCAGGGTCGTAGTAGGACGCTTGTCGGCCGCTCCGGCTCGTCGGGTAGTACTCCGCGTACTTGTTCGACGACCCCTCCTGGCACCATCCGGGCAGCTCGTTGCCTCTCACCTTGGTCGTCATCCAGACCCGACCCTTGTCATCGAACATCGGGTTGTGTGGGTCGGCCGGCGCCTGCCACAGCGCCTCGTCGCCATAAAACGGCGACGGCACGGGGAACCGCTGGGCGAACCTCGTGCCAGCGGCGTTCTCCGTCAGGTCGAGCACCGGGATCTCGATGGTGCGCCAGGCGTTGGTCGTCGGGTCCAGCTCGATCAGTGAGCCGTGGCCCCCGTCGACGCCGTAAACCGGGCCCCCGGCGTTCACGGTCGCCGGGTTCCACTTGTCCGTCGTGATCTCGTCGTGGATATACGAGGTCTCGTTGCCCCAGTCCCAGAGCGTGATCACGACGTCGCGCTCGCGGCCGCTCGGCCGCGGTGGAGCGTCCGGGGTCTCGCCCGCCATGATCCGGTCGGTCCAGTCGGCGTACATCTCAAGCCCGGCCTGGCGACCAAACCGATTCATGAACGAGCTCATCGTGCCGCCGCGAACCCCGGCCTGCACCCGGTGGTCCCAGGCCTCGAACGCCGAGTCGAAGTCGAGATGGCTCAGATGCGTGATGTCCCGGGTCACGAGGTTGCCGAGCTGATGGCACAGCTGGCACCCCTGCTTGGTCATGTCGAGCCACTGCGCCTGGCTGCGCATGCCCTCCGAGATCCCGTTCCCGTCGGGACCGGTCCCCGGGAACTCGCTCGGCGCAGGAACCTCGAGCAGGGAATACCAGTAGTTGGCCGGATAGACACGGGCGGCCTCGTCCGGGGTCCTGGCCGGCGTGGCCTCCAGCGTTACGTCGGCCCCGGGACGAATCGCGACCGGACTCGAATCGACCAGCCCGTAGCCACGCACCCAGACGTCGTAGATCGCGTCTGGCAGCTCGGGCAACACGAAGCGCCCGTCGTCATCGGTGACGACGATCTTGACGAACTCGGTCGGCAGGTCAGACGTCTCCGCGATGACCCAGACCCCGGCTTCGGGTCCCGAGCCACCCTCGACCACGCCCTGGATGTAGTCGACGGGCGCTTGCCCCTGGCCGAGGGTCGGCACGACGACCAGACCGACCACGGCCAGACACCCGGCGAGCCCGGCCAGCGACAGTCGCCGGGACCGACGACGTCGGGTCGACCGTAGCTGTATCCGGTCGGTCACGGTGGGAGTGAACATCTGCTTCTCCTTCGTCCTGGGCGAGCCGGCAACTGATGGTGAGCCATCATCAGACCACTCTCGGACGACACAGGCAAGGCGGAAGCGCTGGGGCTATGACGCTCGCGCGAGGTCGACTAGCGGTGCGGGATCAGCCCGGCATACCCGCCGCTCAAGTTGTTGTGAAGAATGGTGCGCCCTGGGGGACTGCTCCCCTTTTACCATGCGCGGAGTGGTGGTGCCGCGGGTCGCCTAAACCGGGTTCGAGAATCGTCGTAACAGGCTTTTTCCCAACCAGTTGCGCCTGTATCCGCTGGCTTCGGTCTTCGTCAAGCTCATCGTTCGGCTCGCTTGCTCCGGTTGGTCAGCCGACTTCGGGACTAGCGTTTCGCGCCGGCGTAGGTTTCGGCGAAATACCGATCCATCGCGTCGAGCTCAGCCCGTCGGAACCCTGTGCCCTGTGTCACCTCAGCACCGATGATCTGGTGCGCCTGCCGCTCGGCGTCGTAGCCGGGCCAAGCCGGAAGCCCGTCGCGATTGGGGTTGCCGTTGGTGGCGAATGCCACCCAGTAGTCGCTAATCTGATCCGAGACCCGGCGGTCCGCCTCCGACGCATCGTCAGGTAGCGTCTGGAACACATAGCGCAGCTCCATCGCGTGCGGCGCCCGCTCGCTCGGGTCGCGCAGATTGCGCGTGAACAGATACATGAAGGTGTTGGCCTGAGTCTTCGACATCGCGTTGAGGATTTCGCGATTCGGCCGCGCAAACCAGAGGTCGGTGTTGTAGTCGACCTCGCTGGCGTAGAGCGCCGCACCCGTTGTGGCCAGGTAGTGATCGGCCAGACCGCGACCATGCTCGCCCCACTCGGCCAGCCGCGCCTGCTTCTGCTCGTCCAGGGTGGTAAACGTCCTTTCGGGACGCACGAACATCAGCCCCTCGCCATTGTTGACCCCGGCAAGCAAGGGGACGACGTTGTGGGCACCCGCCCGGAAGATCTCCGCCGGAGAGGTTGGTAGCACCCAGCCGTCTTCGGCCAACGACACGCTGAACCGCATGTCCATCAGGTCGTCGGCCGTCATCGCTCTCATGGCCTCCAGCAGATCATCGCGGGTCGTGTCACCCAACTCCGCGAGCTTGTCGGCGATCGCCCGGCGGCCGCGCTCTTCCGCGCTGTCGGAAAAGCCGTTGGGCCGTGTCAGATGCGCGACGTTGGTCGGCGTGATCCACGTGCTTTCGGAGATGGCCCGATGAAACAGCCCCTTGGCCAGTGGTGTGGCCAGCAGCGCGTAAATGCTGGCGCCACCGGCTGACTCGCCGAAGATGGTGACGTTGCCCGGATCGCCTCCAAAGCCGGACACGTTGTCGCGCACCCATTCGAGCGCCGCGACGTGGTCGAGGATGCCGTAGTTCCCCGAGACCCCACGGGCCGATTCGGCCGACAGCGCCGGGTGCGCCATGAACCCGAACGCGTTCATACGGTAATTGACGGAGACGAGCACCACGTTTTTCTCGGCGAACCCGAACCCGTCGTAGGTGCTGCTGGCAGTCGCCCCAGAGCTCCAGCCACCACCATGGATCCAGACCATGACAGGAAGGTTGACGTCCGCCGAGTCGGCCTTAGTCCAGACGTTCAGATAGAGACAGTCCTCGCTCATCAACTGGGCGCGACCCTGCACGCAGGCGGGACCGAAGGTGTCAGCCGTTCTCACACCCTGCCATGGAGTAGGGGGCTGCGGCGGTCGCCAGCGCAGACCGCCGACGGGTGGCGCGGCGAAAGGAATCCCTCGAAAGACGGTCACCCCGTTCTCCAGTTCCACGCCGGAAACCTGTCCGTACGTCAGTTCCACCGGGTCGTCGACCGCCAGGCTGGGGGTCGCGACCAGGACAAGGACCGCTGAGAGCACGATGGCGAGGAGATTCTTCATTACTGTTTCCTTGACGTTGTCTTGGTGTATCAGACCAGCACGTCGTGGACGACCTGTCCGTGGACGTCCGTCAGGCGGAGGTTACGGCCCTGAACGCTTTCGCCATACGAGATGCTCAGCGTGACGTCCGGCCAGCCATCTAGATCGTAAAGCACTTTGGATGGTTGTTGTAAAGAGTGGTGCGCCCTGCAGGATTCGAACCTGCGACCTCCCGGTTCGTAGCCGGACCGCTTATTCAACTAATACAAGATGTAAAGTGTTTATTATAAAAGACTTACAATCTTTTCTTGGATGTCCTTGCTGGGGTAACTACACAAGTCTTTACACAAGATTAGGACGCCCTGGGAATATCTCAATACCCGCACACGCCGTCGTCGAGACGCGCCGCCAAGACACGCCAGCGGGTCGCCAGCGCATCGACTCGGGGTGCCTGGACATCCCCAGCGTCGGTGCTGATGTTCCCGAGGACGCGCTGGTGGTGATATTCCACCTGAACAAGCGCGTCACCTGTCCGATATTTTGGGTGCATATGCGCGAGACAAGGGATGGGAATGGATGCAGGTTGGAGAGGAGATTTGATGAGGGGGGGTGGTCCTCGCCGAGTGAGCGCGACGCCTACGTCTCGTCAGTTACGCTGCTCAAACGCGGCGAGCCATTCAGTCGCA
>CAWWAF010000120.1:0-10621 GCA_963934795.1 uncultured bacterium | reverse complement strand
TTGTGGTGGGCGAGCTGGTCATCATCGCCCTGGTCATCGCGTTTCCGGAGATCGCACTCTGGTTGCCGCGACAGATGAATTAGAAGCTGAACGGACCGCGCCCAGAGTCCGACCTCGTCGCCACACCGCCATCGGGTGTTCTACGGCTGCCTCAGAAGTCGATGACCCCTTGCACCGGGCCGGCCGACACGTGGTCCCAGAGCTGCTGGTCACTCCACCCCTCATACCGGGCCGAACGCTCCTTCGCTTCAGCTATGAACGCACCAGCCGGCAGTCCGAGCTTCTCGTTCTCCGCAATGAACTGTTGCTCGATTGGCCGGGCGGCCTCGACCCACTCCTGACGCTCGTCCGGAGTGGGCTCCAGAATTTCGACGCCCCCTGCTTCGATGGTCTCGATGGCCGTGCCGAGCGCCTCCCCACCGTAGAAGTTGATGTTCGCCAGTTGCCCCACCAGTCGGAACAGGTTGTAGAGCGACAGCCGAAGGTCAGCAGGGAGGCCGTCGAATGTGCGTGGATTCAGACAATATTGAATCACCGTGTGCGTGAGTCGGAGCGGCAGAAAGTAGTTGCCGATCTCCTGCAGCCGATACGCGGCCATGTCGGGCGCACCCAAAGCCACCGCATCGATGATGCCTCGCTGAAACGCGGTGTACGTCTCGGATGTGGGCAAGACGACGGGGGTTGCCCCGATTTCCCGGAGAATATTCGCGGTCAGCCCACCGGTGGAGCGGACCTTGAGTCCGCGCAGATCGGATGGGGTGCGGACCGGAGTTTTCGAGATGATGTCGTAGGCGGTCGTCGCGCTGCAGTGCGCCAGGTAGACCTGCATCCGCTCGTACTCACTCTTGAGGTACTCGGGATACAGTTCCTCGGCCACGAGCGCGGCGACGCCCGAATTCTGAAACAGGAACGGCAACTGCAGTCCATGGGTCAGATGAAAGCTCCCCGGTTGGTAGGTCGCGTAGGCGTGGGTATAGTCGGTCACGTTGGCCGCCACCGCCTTGAACCCGTCGAGTGGGCCGTGCAGGAGTGCGTCGGGAAACGGATCCCACCGGAGCCGGCCCTGGGTCTGTTCGGCGACCATGTCCGCCCAGGGTACGAAGACCTTGCTGTAGATGGCGTGGGAGCTGGGCACGTGCGCGGTGTAGCGCAACACTCGCGAGTCGCCGGTGCCTCCCCGTTCACCCCGGACGAGGGGCGCCACACCAGCGACTCCGGCTAACGCGGCCAGGACGCGCCGCCGGCTCCATGTGGAGGCAGGGTCTCGGGTGATCATGCGCTCAGTAGCTTAACCCCAAAACTCGATGGTGTGCCGACACCAAGGCGCTCTTCGGTAGCCCACCGCGGAATTCGCGCGGTTGCTTGGTTTCCGCGGGGCGCGATAGGCTCTTGGCCCATGTGCGACCAGTTGCGTGTGGACCGACATGATTGAGAAGCGAGTACGTAGCGTAGTGGAGGCCGTGTCCGGTATTGCGGACGGCGACACCATTTTGGTCTCTGGTTTTGGTGAGGCCGGCAGCCCTACTGAGCTGCTGCACGGGGTGATCGACCTCGGCGCCCGCGACTTGACTATCGTCAGCAACAATGCCGGTAACGGGCATGTCGGGATTGCGGCCCTGATCGAGGCCGGTCGGGTGCGGCGCATCGTGTGCTCCTTTCCCCGCTCCTCGGATGCCGGCGTGTTTGTCGACGCCTACCGGCGAGGCGCCATCGAACTTGATGTGGTCCCGCAAGGGACACTGGCCGAGCGCATTCGCGCGGCTGGCGCAGGTATTCCGGCGTTCTTTACACCAACCAGTGTGGGCACCCCGCTCGGCGAGGGGAAAGAAGTCCGCGAATTCAATGGTCGCCGTTACGTCATGGAGCACGCCCTGCCTGGCGATGTCGCATTGGTCAAGGCGGATCGGGCGGACCGTTTGGGCAATCTCACGTACCACCGAGCGGCGCGCAACTTCGGACCGCTCATGTGTACGGCAGCGCGTACGACCATTGTGCAGGTGCGCGAGTGCGCGGACGCCGGCGATATCGACCCGGAACATGTCGTGACGCCAGGCATATTTGTCGATCGGGTTGTCGCAATTGCGGATGCCGTGCACGAGTCCGTGCAGGTCCGCAGTGGAGCGCGCTATATATGAGTGAGGCGGGGAAGGCCACGCGGCTCGGTTTGTCGAGGGACCTCATGGCTTGGCGCTGTGCGCAGGACATCCCAGACGGTGCCTATGTCAATCTCGGGATCGGCATACCCGAGAAGGTGGCGGCGCATGTGCCGGCCGGTCGGGAGGTTGTGTACCACTCTGAGAACGGCATTCTCGGTTTCGGGCCGCCGCCAAACCCGGAGGACCTCGACCTGGATCTCATCAACGCCGGCAAGAAGCCCGTCACCATGTTGCCTGGGGCCGCGTTCTTCCACCACGCAGACAGCTTCACGATGATCCGCGGTGGACACGTGGACTTCACCATTCTCGGAGCGATGCAGATCGGGGCGAACGGCGACCTGGCCAACTGGTCCACGGGCGACGCAGACGCGATACCCGCGGTGGGAGGCGCGATGGATCTCGTGGCCGGCGTGCCGAACGTATTGGCCATTACCGAACACACCACCCGCGACGGTGAACCCAAGCTGGTCGAGCGCTGCACCTATCCACTGACGGGCGTTGGCGTCGTGACCCGCATCTATACCAACTTGGCGGTCGTTGATGTGGCTGACGGCGGCTTTGTCCTGCGGGAGTTGGCGCCGGGTGTGGATCTGGCTACCGTGCGGTCTCTGACTGGTGGCCCGTTGCGAGTAGACGGTGACCCGCCGGAGATGCGCGTGCCCTGAGGTTCCGGGCGAGGCGCGCGTTGGCCGCGTTGCTCAGCAGAGAACGGTGTGTTGTCGGACGCCCACGCGGACGCCTCGCACGGAAATCTAAGGCGCTCTTGTTTGCCCGCCGGGTATCTGGATCGAGATGCCGCCATCGACGTGGATCGTCTGCCCCGTGATCCAGCGTGACTCATCGCTGGCCAGGAAGACCGAGGTCCAGCCGATGTCCCAGGCCGTGCCCTCTTCCTTGATAATCGCCATTGTGGCGCGCGCTTTCCGGTCCTCGGGCGTCATGCGTGCGGCGGTCAGCGGCGTGTAGACCTGCCCTGCGGCGATCGCGTTGACCCGAATCCGCCGATCGCCCAGTTGTCCCGCTAGCGCCACCGTCAGCCCAATGGCCCCGGCCTTGCTGGCTGTGTAAGCAGTCGAGGTGGCGGGGTAGGCGCGCACCGCGGCGATTGACGAGAGATTGATGATTGACCCGCCGCCGGCCCGCTCCATGTAGGGCACCGCGGCCTGCGCGGCCATCACCATGCTGCGGAGGTTGGTCTGAAAGAGGTGGTCCCATTCGTCCTCGGTGACGTCCTCCAATTTCTGACGGGCCGGGATGCCCACGTTGTTTTGGAGGATGTCGAGGCGGCCATAGCGCTCGACGGCCGCAGCGGTCATCGCCCGACAGTCGGCCTGCCTGCTAACATCGGCCACCCACACCGAGGCTGTGCCGCCCTCGCTCTCAATGATGTTCACTGTCTCCTGCACGCGTTCTTCAACAATGTCGACGCACAGGACACTGGCGCCCTCGCGAGCGAACAGGATGGCCGCGGCCTTGCCATTGCCGATGCCGGGCCCGCTCGATCCCGCGCCTGTGACGACCGCCACCTTTCCCGCCAATCGATCTGCCAACGTGTTTCCTCTCAGTCCAGTTTGATCACGAGCTTGCCCCGGTTCTCCCCGCGGTAGAGCATCTGCACCGCGCCGGGCGCCTGCTCGATTCCGTCAAGGATGTGCTCGCGGGTCCGGGGACGCCGGTCGGCCTGGCGGTGAGCACCACACAGCGGTTGTCACGCATCGCGACCCCAGTCATCGTGACCCGGCCACCGCCGCTCGGTCCTCTGCCCGCGCCGTGGTGAGAATGTTCGCCACGCTGTAGTTGCCCTCGTGGCAGGCGTATTCGAACAACGGGGCGTCGGTCCGCCGCATCGGCACCCGCGCGGTCCAGGTCGCTTCCCACATCTCGGGATCGTCGACAGTGAACTCGTATTCCATCATGTCGCCTACACGCGTAAAGCGCTCGACCATCCCCCGTGGCTCGGTGCCGATCATCGTGAGTTCGCCGTCGAAGTTCATCGACTCGACCACGAGCGTATCGCCCTCCCAGTGACCACGTCCGTCTCCGCTGAACTGCGGAAGGCCCGCGTGAGGACGTCCGTCCAGCGGAATGATCCGTGCCAGGTGCACGCTCTCGGAGAGGATCGCGACAGTGTCTGGTGTCTGGAAGATCTGCACGTTGTTGTTGTACGGACCGGGCACCATCGGAAAGCCCATGGTCCCCAGGCATCGGTCGATGAAGTTGAGGTCTTCGTGGGAGTCGAAGCCGTCCGTCCGATAGGACCCGATGGACGCCGCGCGCCGCTGCGTCGCGCCCGGCACCGGGCGCGGATACCGACCGGTGAGTGGGTCGATGATGAGCGAACTGCGGCGATCGGGAACAGTGGTGTCCCCGCGGTCGACGAACGCCCGCTGGAAGGGAGGGGCGAACCGCTCTCGGTTCTGCTGGAAGCCACGCACGAAGGCCGACGACTCCTCTTCAGACAGCACCGCCCGGTCCTTGAACGCCTCCAATCGCGACAGCGGCGTGAGCGATCGGTAGTCCCAGATGCCGCTCAGATCAGGGGCCCCCCATGCGGTTCGAGGTGCGTCCGCCGTCTGAGCTCCCGGCCCCGACGTCCAGACGACCAGTGCCGCAATGGCGCCGACGATCGCGATGTTCCAACGAGTCATGGTGTGGGTGGGATCGGCGACCCATATTGACACAACCCCCACGCAGAGCTCGGAGGACCACGGCTGGAAGCGCTGCTCACCTCAGCCATGGCCGTGGTGGTCACCGTGACCGCCGGCTTCATGGCGACCGCGCACCCGGACGAAGAACCAGCGGTGCGGTGGCATCGGATACAATGACGCGCCGCGCGCCGGCCGAGTCCAACGGGAAGAGGAAACGTCGAGGCAAGGGGATGGGCGCGGCCGGGCTGTTCGAGGCCTGCTGAGGGGACCGAGGTTCTATGAGTATTGAATTCGACGTCGCGGATCGCATTGCCACGATCACGATCAGTCGGCCGGACGCGCTCAACTCGATGACGGCGTCGATGTACACCCAGCTGTCCGAGTCCTGGATCGAGGTGCGTGACAATCCGGACATCTGGGTCGCGGTGGTCACAGGGGCCCCGCAACCCAACCGGTCACCGGAGCGACAAGTGTTTTCCGCCGGCGCGGACCTGAAAAGTATGTTCCGCGAGCGCGCGGCCTACGAATTCTGGCAGACCCAGAGCGACCAGATTTTGAACCGCGGGCTCGAGGTGTGGAAGCCGGTGGTGGCGGCGGTCAACGGCCTCTGTCTAGCGGGTGGGATGACCCTGCTGCTGGCCACGGATATTCGCGTGGCCTCGGAGCATGCGTCGTTCGATCTGTCCGAGGTCAAACGCGGCATTCTCCCCGGGAACGGTGGCACGCAGCGCACCATCCGTCAGTTGCCCTATCCGATTGCGATGGAGATGCTGTTGTTGGCCCGGCGCCTCACGGCCGAGCGGGCCGCGCACTTCGGCCTCATCAACGAGGTCGTACCGCACGACAGGGTCCTGGACGTGGCGATGGAACGGGCTGGCGAACTGGCGTCAATGGCGCCCCTTGCGGTGCGCGCCATCAAAGAGCTCGCCGTGCGCGGCCAGTACATGCCGTTGGACGAAGGCCTGCGTTTTGAGCAGGTCATGCAGGACCGTCTGATTGCTACGGAAGACGGGAAGGAAGGCCCGCGGGCCTTTGCCGAAAAACGTCCGCCCCGTTACACGGGAACATAGCGGCGCGCGCCAACCCTCACAGGTCAATGACCCCTGGGACGGGCTTGGGTGCCGGGCGACTATGTACGATTTGGCAATTGTGCCTAGCTGGTTGCGCGGTATTTCAGCATGCGCGAGTTGGTCTATCCTCAGTCGACATTGCTGTTGAGACGCGCGGTGCGAATGCAGCCGCGTGACCCGCAGTGTGGTGGCACCTGACAGAGCGATGACATCAGTACCGCGCACGATCGATCGCCGGAGCCTCCTGAAGGCCATGGGCGCCGCTGGCACGGCGGCCGGCTTGGCGGCGACCGGTCGTCTGCCGGGTCTCGTCCCGCCGCAGGTGCGCGCGTCCGGGGTGACGCAGTCCGACATTGAGCCTTACGAGATTCGGGTCAGCGATGCTGCGATCGAGGACCTGCAGCGTCGATTGCGTACTGTTCGCTGGCCGGCGGACACCCCCGGGGACGCGTGGGCCTACGGCACCGACCGTGCGTATCTGCAAGAGCTGGTCGCCTACTGGCGGGATGAATACGACTGGCGTCGCCACGAGGCCGAACTCAACACGTTCGACCACTTCAGGACGACGATTGATGGACAGCGCATCCATTTTGTTCACCAGCAGGGGCGCGGGCCATCGAGGCTGCCACTGGTGGGAACGCACGGGTGGCCCGGGTCCATGTGGGAGATGCTGCCGTCGGTGCGCGCGTTGACGGACCCGGCGGCTCATGGCGGCGTCGCGGCCGATGCCTTCGATGTGGTGGTGCCCTCGATTCCCGGGTTCGGCTTTTCGGGGGAGCCGGCCGAGGGCACCGACATGGGGAGAACCGCCGAGCTGTGGGCGGCGCTCATGGCGCGCCTCGGGTATCAACGGTACGGCGCCTACGGCAACGACTGGGGGGCAGGGGTCACGCGTCAGCTGGGGGCGCGTTTTCCGGATCGGCTCGTTGGGGTCTACTGGACCGGTTCGCCGGGACCGCAGGACCGCGAGCCGGAAACGGACGCCGAGCGCGAGTACCAGGCCCGGGCCGCGGCCTTCGCCGTCGACGAGACTGGCTACCAGCGTATCCAGCAGACCCGGCCACAGACATTGGCGTATGGGCTGACCGATTCGCCCGTGGGACTTGCCGCGTGGCTGACGGAGAAGTTGCGCGCGTGGAGCGATTCGCACGGCGACGTGGAAACGCGGTTTACGAAAGACCAGATCCTGACGCTGGTTTCGATGTTCTGGTACACGAACAGCATCGGCACGAGCGTGCGGTATTACCACGCGAACGCGCAGGACAGCTCGCTCAACCGCACCGTGGCCGCCGGCCCCGTGCGCGTGCCGGGCGGCATGGCCGAGTTCGTCCGAGACCCGTTCCGTGGCAATATCCCGCGGTCCTACGTCGCGGATCCGCCCGAGCATGTTACGCACTGGTCGGTGTTCGACACGGGAGGGCACTTTGCCACGATTGAAGAGCCGGAACTTCTTGTGCAGGACCTCCGCGCGTTCTTCCGTCCTCTCCGGTAGCGTGAGGGCGTGCGCGGAGTCGTTGCAGGTAACTCGTGAATACGGAGGCAGCAGAATGGGTAGGCGAATTCTTGTAGCGTCGGTATGTGTGGTCGCACTGGGCGGGTTGATGCCGACCGATGTGGTCGGTCAGAGCGGGCAGCAGACGCCATGGGGTGACCCCGATCTACAGGGCACCTACACCTTCAAGACCACCACGCCACTGCTGCGACCCGACGACCTGGGCGACAAGGAGTTTCTGACCGATGAAGAGGTGGCCGCGCAAGAGCAGGCCGCCCTCGAATTCAACCAGCAACTGCTGGACGCGCCGGCTGTCCGAGCCGAGGCCGGTGGCAATGTCGGCGCCTACAACAACTTCTGGCTCGACCCTGGCACCCGACCGAGCCGTCGCACGTCGCTCGTGGTCGATCCGCCAAACGGGCAGCTGCCGCCCCGGACGCCAGACGGACAGCAACGCCACGAGGCGCATGGCGCGTCGTTCCCAGGTTCCGGACCGTTCGAGACATGGGGCGACCTCGAGCTGAACGACCGGTGCCTGTTCTGGTCGGCCGGGCCGCCGATGCTGCCGACGTTCTACAACAACAACTTCATGGTCTTCCAGGCCCCCGGTTACGTCGTGCTTCATTTCGAGATGATCCACGACACGCGCATCATCCCGCTCGACGATCGGGCGCAGCTGCCGACGACGATGCGGCAGTGGATCGGGAGTCCACGCGGGCATTGGGAGGGAGACACACTTGTCGTCGAGACCCGCAACATCCGACGGACCGAGTCAAACGCCGGCACCGGGGCCTTGCCCGGGACCGCGGGTGGCGACGTGTTCCTGTTGCGGGCGGCGAACGGCCGCACCGACGACACCATCACCATCACCGAGCGGTTCACCCGGGTTGACGCCGGTTCGGTACGCTACGAGTTCACGGTTGACGACCCCACGCAGTGGACCCAGAGCATTTCGGGCGAGTTCCCGGCCACTTCGCTGGCACCGGGCGAACTGATGTACGAGTTCGCCTGCCACGAGGGCAACTACACCATGACGAACATTCTCACCGGCGAGCGCGAGTCAGAGCGTTAGGGGAGAAGGATGTCGCTGGCCTCGGCGATCTCGAGGATGGCTTGGGCGTCTTCATCGAGGAGCGTGCGGTCGGCCACGGCTCTGTCGCTGGCACGTCGAACCGCGTCCACGAAGCCCGCGTGGTCCCCGTAGCGCTCTTCCAGTGAGCGGCGAGGGTCGTCGTTCTCCAGACGCTCCTCCTGCGTCGCCGCGAACGGAAAGAACGAGCCGTTCAACCCGCACAGGTCATCGCCCCGCGGACCGGGAGCCAGCAGGTTCCATCCGGTGTTGGTACCAACCGGCACCGCGATGTCGATCGTTTTCACCCCCGCCACATCATGCCCGTCGCGGTCCGGCAGTGGGACGAGCACCTCGTACTGTCGTCCCCGGACGGGCGGGATCAGGGTCAACCGCCCACCACGTGAGGAGAACAGCGGACCGTGGTCGAAGGTGTAGAGCTCGTTGAGCACCGTGGGGAATGACACGGCGGGAATGCGCGGAAAGACATCGGCGGCGGCTTCACGTGTCACCAGCGTGCCGTTTCGAACGTCGGGGTAGGAGGACGCCGGTGGTTCGATCCCTCTATCCGCCCACGCGTCGAGTGCCACCAGCAGTGCACGCATGAGCGGTGCGGAACTGGACGCGCTGTTGGTCGGGTTCGCGCAAATGCCACGGTCGGTCGGGCGCGCGGCCACTCCGGCGGCACCACCGTGCGAATGGCTCGACATGCTGTACAGCCGCACGCTGTCCGGGATCGGCACGGGGTCGCCGACGCCGTCGTGCACATTGAGCGAGGCATTCATCTGCCAGAACTCGTTCTGCGAATCGATGTGAAACACGAGCGGGTCGGTCTTGGGTCTCTTCAGGATGCCGTCGCGGATACCCGAAATCGGGTCGGTCGTCACGGCGTAGGTGAGTGGCGCGATCGAGTGTGACGTGAAATCCGATTTGTGGTCCTGGCGGGCATAGACGTTCGGGTCGGCAAATTCGACGTTGGCGAACAGCCGGTGCGTACCCGCGATGTGAATGCGCACAGCGTCGAAGACTTGACGTCGTTGTTCACTCTCGTTGAATCCGAGATACAGAAAATCACGGAGGAACATGCCGGTCGAGGAGATGCCGAGCCCGTACACCCGTCGCAGCGATCGTCCGGCACTGTGGAGCGGGTTCGGGCTGCCTTCGTCGTCCGCTGTTGCGTAACGTAGAAATGCGGTCAGGTCACGGACGACCGCGTAGCTGAGGCCCATGACCCACGGATTCTTGGCCGGATACGTCAGCTCGTAGCGCGTGTTCGGGTCAAACCCGTCGAACAGGCAGATGTCCGTGGTGGAGGCAGTGAGTGACGCGCGGCCGGTCGGACACCGCCCGAACGCCCAGCCGTCGGCCGCAACAGGCGTCCGCGTCCCCTCCTGTTCGTCGTGGGCAATCAGGGTTGATGCCGAGGTGTCGGTTGTGGACGTCTCGTAGCTCACAAACCGTTCGTCGCCCTTCAAGTTGAAGGTGTAACCGTCGCCTCGATATTCGATCCGGATCGGGGCGACGATGGCGCTGCCGTCGGGTTGGACCGCGATGGGCAGGGTGGCGCCGAGACGCGTCTCCGTCGTCTCGATGTCGCCCGCCCACCCGGCGTCGACAAACGAGAAACCCAGCTTGAAGAGGAGCCCGTCCCCGACGTCGGTCGATCCGATCGGCACTGGCGGAAAACTCTGGAACGGGATCTCGATCGCCAGTCCGCGATTGTTGAGGCCGAACAGCAGCTTGTCGTTGCCCCGCGTGCCGTCGACCGGCTTGATGAGGACAAACGGTGCGCTGAACTCCACCAGGCCCCGCCCGTTGCGGGGGGCGCGGTCGAGGTTCACAATGACCGCGTTGAGCGGATCGTTGGGATCAACCTCGAAGTATGCCGTCCCCTCAAGTCGTTCAAATTGGCCCGCGTCACCGAACGTCCTGCCCTCGCCATACGGCGTGGTGCGCTCTACGACGAACCGCGCGACTCGGGCGTCCACCGGCGCAGCCGCACCGATGACGCACAGGCAGATCACCATCGCCTGGGCTATGAGCCTCAAGGCGGGATATCGTCTCTCCATTGGAGCCGATCATACCGTCGACACCGACGGTCAGGGTCCGAGGGCGCCTATTTCCCCGCCGTGGGCGGGCGGGTCACGTACGACGTGTGAAGTCCTGCAGCAGCGAGCGTCATTCAG
>CAWWAF010000119.1:0-10755 GCA_963934795.1 uncultured bacterium | reverse complement strand
GTGCAGGTGAAGCCGGGCCTGACGCTTGGAATCTCGTCGTCCAGTGTCACGACCACCTTGAAGTTCGTGGCCTGTGTCCCGGCACCCTGGGCGGCCTGGATCGGGCTGTTGCCGATCTCGGTCACGATCCCGGTGAAGACCTGGTCCGGAAGGGCGTCGATGGTCACCTCCGCGGTTTGCCCCAGTTCAATGCTCGGAATGTCTGTCTCGTCGACCTCGACCTCCGCCTCGATAACGGACAGATCCGCAATCGTCGCCAGCACGGTGCCGGCGTTGTTCATGGTGCCGATGACCACGGTTTCGCCCTCTTCGATGTTGCGGCGGGTGACCACCCCGGCAAACGGTGAGGTAATCGTCACCTTCGTCAGATCGTAGCGAGCGCTGTCGAGGTTCGCCTCCTCCTGAGAGATCCGCTCGCGCTGCGTCTGCACATCAACCTCACGCGCTTGCAGTTCCGTCTCGCGTAGCGTGACATCGGTCGTGGCCTGCTCGTAGGCTTCTCGAGAGACCAACCGCAAATCCCAGAGGTTTTCCTGACGCACGAGGTTGTCGCGGGCGAGTTTGAGGTTGACCCTCGCCGTTTCGACCGTGACTTCCAACTGTCGCTCAGAAGACCGAGAGGCGCGCAACGATGCCTCGCCGCGGTCCACCGCCGAGCGTAGTGTCTCCGGGTCGATCTCCATCAGGAACTGTCCGCGATCGACGCGGTCGCCCTCGTTGAACGCGAGTCGGGTCACACGTCCCATCGTGTCGGCGCTGATATCCACCGTCAACTGCGGCACGATGGTGCCAGAGGCGGATACGAGCGCCTCCAAATTGCGGCGCTCGACGGCCTCGACCTCAATTTCTGGTCCAGTGGCCCGGTCAAACGTCAGATTCACGTAGACGAGTGCCCCGCCAATAGCCAGAACCACGAACACCAGCAGTACCTTGCGAAGACCGGTCAACGACTCAACCCCCCATCCGGGACAATACGAACCCCCCGCCGATCGCCAGTACGGCGTACAGGAGGTAGAAACCAGTGGCAATTGGGCCGGTCCGTCGCTTGTACGCGACAGCGACGCCGACCGACAGCACGAAGAGTTGCCAGATGACGAACACGTCGACCAGTCCGAGCGCGCGGGCCGAAAAGGTCCCCTCCTCGAGCGTCGGAACGAACGCGGCCGGCGTGGTCGGATTTCCCATCGCGCCTCGCGCGTAGTTCAGGGGGACCACAAACACCTGCTGGACGATACTGATCGCTCCGGTATGCACCACCCGAACATGGTGCGAAAACTGGCGCCGCCGCCGAATCCGACGTAGCCCATGATCCACACCACGCCAGCGACGACGAGTGAGAACAGCGGCATCATCACGAGGACCCCGCCCGCGGTGAAGTACACGGCGCTGGCGAGACGCCGCTTCAGCTGGTCATACATCTCCTCAGAGACCGTGACCCCGAACGACTCCATGGCGTCAACCTGCTGCTCGAGCAGCATCTGCTGGCCGAGCTCGGTGCTCACCAGCCAGCTGCTCGCGCCTGCAATGATCAGCGCGACGGTCAGCAACGCGTCGAGCCACCGTGGGCGCTGCGCGATGACCTCGAATGTGCGCCTCGGCGAAAAGATGATTCCCAGCAAGCGTCCAACCAGACCCAGGTCTCGAATGGTTGGTGGGCGCACCACGTCGGCGCGTGGCTCCGTCTCCGCTTCCGCTGCTTCGGTCATGCTCGGTGTTGGCGGGATCGACGGGTCCCGGCGATATGTGCCGTGGCCCGGACAAACCCCTCTCACTCGATTCTACCGCGTCGTTCCTCGGTAGGCGGAGTCGCCCCTGCCGTTGTAGACGAGCAGCGGCAGTCGAATGTTTCCTCGTGAGGCGGGCGTCGCGTCTTGACACGGCGCAAGACGTTGACCTAGTGTCCCGTTTCAGATGCCGGCCTCATGTGGGCGCGGAGAGTGTGCCGCCGGCGCTGTCACCGTCGCCGTGACATCATTGTCCGCCTGCCCGCGGCGTGCCGTTCGCCCAGTGCGCTAACGCCGTGCGAGTTGCAGCGGGCCGGCGGATGACCCGACAAGACTGCAGAGCTGGTCTGAGGCCCTGTCAGTATTCCTGATACCGTCGGCGTTTCCCGGAGGGCGACGTGATCGAACTTGTCCCGAAAGAGCTATTTCTCACGAAGGGGGTTGGTAAGCATCGCGAGAAGCTCACCTCTTTCGAACTCGCCCTGCGCGCGGCCGGTATCGCCGCGTGTAATCTGGTCCGGGTATCCAGTATCTTCCCGCCAGGTTGCAAAATCCTATCGAAGACAGCTGGCATCCGTAAGCTGAAACCTGGCCAGGTGACCTTTGTTGTCATGTCAGAGACGGCGACCCGCGAAGCGCATCGGCTGATCGCAGCGACCGTCGGCGTCGCGATTCCGCGCGACCGCAAGCTGTTCGGCTATCTGTCGGAGCATCACAGTTTTGGTGAGAACGAAGAGACGGCCGGCGACTACGCGGAGGAGTTGGCGGCTGAGATGCTCGCGACGACGCTCGGTCTCGATTTTGATCCAGACCATAGCTGGGATGAGAAGAAGGAAGTGTACCGGCTGTCCAACCAGATTGTCAGGACACAGAACATTACGCAGACGGCCGTTGGGGACAAGAGCGGGGTCTGGACGACTGTGATCGCCGCCGCCGTCGTCGTCGGGTGAGCGGTGGCCGATGGTGTGCGGGAGGTCAGACCACCGGAAGGTCCGGCGAGCTGCGCGAAGATCGAGTGATGATGCATATAACCGGATGTGAAGATAACTTAGGGGGAGAGCTAGTGCCCATCACGGAGAGAGACAACACGGGCTTCACGCTCATCGAATTGCTGATTGTGGTCGCAATCATTGGCATCATCGCAGCCATCGCGGTGCCCGGTCTGCTCCGGGCTCGCATGGCAGGGAACGAAGCATCGGCCATCGGGTCGCTCCGCGCGATCAACAGCGCGCAGTCGACATACGCGGCCAGCTGCGGCTATGGGTTCTACTCTCCGTCGCTCGTCTCGCTCGGCACACCACCAACGGTCGGCGGTGGGGACGGGTTCATCGGAACCGATTTGAATACCGATCCCGCGCACAAGAGCAGTTACACCCTGGTCCTGGTGCCAGGCGCGGCGGCGGAAGGGTCTGCTGCCTCCTGTAACGGCGTCGCGGCAGGCGCCAGCGTCTCAACCTACTACGTGGGCGCGTCCCCACTCCCTGGCGGAGGCGTGCGATTCTTTGGTACGAACCAGGGCGCGACGATCTACCAGGCCTTCAGCACGGTACCGATTGCGCAGAACGGTGCGCCGGCCGGTGTGTCGCCCATACAGTAGTGCGTCGGCTGCCAGGGCCTGTCGACTGACGTCTGGCGTGTAGCAGCGCGACGCGGCATCGTTCCCGCGGCGGCCGCAGGTGCCTCACACACGAGGTGGCTGGAATTCGGGTCGTCATTTGGAGGAATCGAATCCATGAGCCCCCTCGTTCGGCGTATCGTGCTCGCTCTGGCGTTGGTCGGTTTCGCTTCGGCGGCGACGTCGACCTATGTCCACTATCAGTTGGCCCTGGACGCAGGCTACACCAGCTTTTGCGACATCAATGAGAGCGTGAGCTGCACGCAGGTGTATCTCAGCCGTTTCGGCTCGGTGGGTGGCATTCCGGTCGCGCTGCTTGGTGCTTTCTGGTTCGGCTTCGTGGGCTTGCTGGCACTCGCGGCAGGGCGGGGGGGCGACGCGCTCGCTGAGAATGTGGGCGGTTATCTGCTCGTGTTGTCGACCGTCGGGCTCGCCACGGTGCTGTTTCTCGGCTACACGTCCTTCATGGTTTTGGGGGCCGTGTGCCTGCTGTGCGTCGTCGTGTACGTCGCCGTTATCGGAATTTTCCTATCGTCTGGCGCCGTTGGGTCGGTCCCTTGGTTGTCGATACCCCGACGAGCCGTGAGTGACCTGGGCCGTCTTGTTCGGACCCCCGTGGCGCTGATCGTCGCGCTGGTCTATCTTGGCGCGACCGCGGCGACGGTGATGATGTTTCAAATCGAGCCTGCGAGCGCCCCGGTTCTCACGGCTCGGCCCCCCAGCGACCCGGCGACCGGTCCCGCCGAGTCCGCCGATACCACCTCTGAAATCGAGCGCTTCTGGGACGCGCAGCCCCGAGTGGAGTTGTCGGTATCGCGTGAGGGTGCGCAAGTGCTGGTCGTCAAGTTCAACGACTACGAGTGCCCGTCTTGCGCGGCGACCTACCTGGCCTACGAACCGATCTTCGCGCGGTTCGAGTCCAGCCACCCTGGGGCGGTTCGGCATGTCAATCTCGACTATCCACTGGATCCCGAGTGCAACGACCAGACGCCTCGCGGTATGCACGCGGGCGCCTGTGAGGCGGCCGTGGCGGTGCGACTGGCACGGCGAGAGGGCCGGGATGAGTCGATGTCACGGTGGCTCTACGAGAATCAGCAGTCGCTCTCGCGAGAATCGGTGCGAGACGCGTTGGAGCGAATTACGGGGATGTCTGACTTCGACGCCCTCTACGAGGCGACGCTAGAGGATGTGAAAGCGGACATAGCGCTCGGAGGTCTCATCGCCATCGAGGCCACGCCCACGTTCGTTGTCAACGGGGTCATGCTCAAGGGAGGGCTGCAACCCCAGTACTTCGAGGCCGCCATCGCGCTGGAACTGGAACGCGCCTCGGCCGGCCCCGCGTCGGAATAGCACGTTTCGGACGATGCCATGGCCCGCTACGCGATCCGCCTCACCGAACTGACGAAAGACTATCCCACGGGATTCTGGCGGCCACGCCCGGTACGGGCCCTCGACCAGGTCTCGCTGGATGTCGAGCCGGGCGAGGTGTTCGGATACCTCGGGCCGAATGGCGCCGGCAAGACCACGACCCTGAAGCTGCTGATGCAGCTCATCTATCCGACGTCAGGACGGGCCGAAATTCTCGGACGACCGGCTGGAGACATCGAAGCGAAGCGACGGCTGGGTTACCTCCCCGAGTTGCCGTACTTTTACGACAATTTGACCGCGGAAGAACTGCTGGTCTACTTCGGCGGTTTGTTCGGGCTTGCGCCGGCGGTCGCCCGCACCCGGGCGTCGACGCTGCTTGATCGCGTTGGCATTGGCGCCGAGCGTCGGCGACGGCTGCGGAGATACTCGAAAGGCATGTTGCAGCGTGTGGGCATCGCCCAGGCGCTGGTGAACGATCCCGAGGTGGTGTTTCTCGACGAGCCGATGTCGGGTCTCGATCCCGTCGGTCGACGGGATACGCGCGAGCTTATCCAGTCGCTGCGGGGAGAGGGGCGAACCGTGTTCTTCAGCTCTCATATCCTGTCGGATGCCGAAGCCCTCTGCACGCGCGTCGCGATCATGGTGAAAGGGCGACTGGTCTCCACGGGACGACTCGCGGATCTTGCATTCGAGGTGCAAGGGTGGGAGCTGGTGGTGAGTGGCGGCGAGCGGGGTGACTTGGCTGGTCTCGGGCTCGACGCCGTGACGACGACCGTGTCGGACGGCCGTCACATCATCGAGCTCCCGTTCGATCGCCCTCCGGACCAGGTGTTGCCAGAGCTGAGTCGACTCCGGTTCCAGGTGGTGTCATTGACCCCACGACACGAGTCACTCGAGGACTACTTCATGCGCCTGGTGGCCAGTCGTCAGGAGCCCGTGGCCTAGCGCCGTGTTTGCTATGTCCGTTATTGCACGCATCGCGGTCCAAGTCTTCAAGGAGTCGGTGCGGGACAAGGTCTTGTACAACCTTGTCCTGTTCGCCGTCTTGTTGATCGCCGCGTCCTATCTCATCGGGCAGCTCACCGCCGGCCAGGACGTCAAAATCATCAAGGACCTGGGTTTGGCCGCCACACAGATCTTTGGGTTGTTCATCGCGGTGTTCATTGGGATCGGACTGGTCTCGAAAGAGGTGGAGCGGCGCAGTATCTACGGGCTACTGGCGAAGCCGGTGAGACGTCACGAGCTGATTCTTGGGAAGTACGCAGGGTTGGTACTGACGTTGGCGGTCAACGTGGCGGTGATGGCCGTCGCGTTGTACGCCGTGCTCGGGTACATGTCTTGGGCGGAGACCGAGGAATTTCGACAGAGCTGGGACGCATCGGCTACCGACCCGGCCATGCTGACCGCCATTCTGCTGATCTTCGTCCAGTTGATGCTCCTGACCGCCATTGCCCTGTTCTTCTCAACATTTTCGAGCCCAATTCTCTCGGCTGTGCTGACCTTCGGATTGTTCGTGGTCGGTCACTTCAATGCGGATTTACGGAATTTCGAGGACGTAGTCGACTCTCCCGTCGCTGCGTCCCTGGCACGAGCGCTGTACTATGCGCTGCCCAATCTCGCGCCATTCGATGTCAAGGCCCAGGTGGTGCACGGGCATGCCGTATCGCTTGGGTACGTGGCGGCGACCTCTGCGTACGCAGCCGCCTACATCTGTGCGCTGCTGTTGGCGGCCATGCTCATTTTCTCCAGGCGGGACTTCAAGTGAAGGCGCGGGCCGACTTCTGGTGGCAGCGGCCGGTGTTTTTCACGATCGCGCTGGTTGCGCTGGTCGTGGTGTTCGTCTCCAGCACGCTCGTGCGCGACCGGGTCTACGCTGTGACAGATTCGGAGAACGAGCTGCTCTATATTCCCTCTGGCGCCGTGTTGGAGCGGATGGCATTGTCGTTCGACTCGCTGTTGGCCGATGTGTATTGGATCCGTGCTCTCCAGGTATACGGTGGCACGCGGCGTTCGGACGGCGAGGAGAAGAACTACGACCTGTTGGGGCCGCTGCTCGATATCACGACGACGCTCGACCCCGAGTTCAATGCGGCCTATCGTTTTGGCGCGATCTTTCTCACCGAAGCCTATCCGAACGGACCAGGGCGCACGGACCTGGCCGTGGCGCTGCTCAAGAAGGGCATCGAGCGGAAGCCGGAACGCTGGGAGTACTACATGGACATCGGGTTCATCTACTACTGGTGGGTTCAGGATTACGAGCAAGCGGCCGAGTGGTTTGACAGGGCCGCAGATGTCCCCGGCGCTTCCTGGTGGCTGCGTTCGTTGGCCGCCAACACGCTCGCGGCGGGCGGCAGTCGTGAGTCGTCCCGCATGTTGTGGCGCCAGCTGTACGACTCGGCCGATTCCGATTGGATTCGCACTGAGGCGACCCGGCGGCTCACGCAGCTGCAGGCTTTGGACGAGATTGACCAGTTCATCGCCGCCGCGCGACGCTTCTACGAGTTCGAAAGCCGTCCGCCTGCCTCGTGGCAGGAACTGGTCGACGCCAGAATGTTGTCCGGGATTCCGCTCGATCCCACCGCGAGGCCGTACGTCATCGATAGCGTGAACGGGACCATCAATGTGTCCGAGGATTCAGCACTTTTTCCGCTGCCCGGCGAGACGCTACCGCCCCTGCCCCAATGACTGAATCGCTGGCAATCGGTGTCGTGGCCGCGCTCGGGCTGACCATCGGTAGTTTTCTCAACGTGTGTATTTACCGCTTGCCCCGCGGTGAGTCCGTCGTGACCCCTCCGTCACGCTGTCCAGGTTGCGGCCAAGGGCTCCGTTGGTTCGACAACGTACCAGTGTTGGGGTGGCTGCTGATCGGTGGTCGTTGTCGTCACTGTCGGACCGCCGTCTCGCCCATGTATCCCATCGTCGAGTCGGTCACGACGCTGCTCTTCCTCTTGCAACTGTGGCAGATCGGTTGGCAGCCGTTGCTTGCGATCCGGCTGTTGTTCGTATCGGCCATGATCGTCCTCTTTGTCATCGATCTGCAGCACCGCATCTTGCCGAATGCCATCACGCTCCCGGGCATCGTGGTTGGCCTGGTGGCGTGTCTGTTTTTTGAGCCAGGGTGGCGGTCGGCGCTGATCGGCGTTACAGCTGGTGGAGGCGTGTTGTGGGTCGTGGGCGAGGCATATTTTCGGTTGCGCGGTGAAGAAGGTATGGGGTTCGGTGACGTGAAGATGCTGGCCATGATCGGCGCGTTTCTCGGTTGGCAGCTGATGCTCGTGACCCTCTTGACCGCGTCACTGACCGGGTCGATCATCGGCGGCGCGATGATCGCCGTTGATCGCGGCAACATGAAGTATGCGCTGCCCCTGGGGTCCTTCCTGGCGGTCGGCGCTGTCGTCGCGACCCACGTTGGATATCCTCTCCTGGAGTGGTATCTCGGGTTTTACTGATGCGACTGACCCGGTCCCGGGCTAGTCGAGATTCTTGCCACGTTACCTGCCACAGCTGATCGCGTACATCGCACGCTGCGACACCCCCCGAGTGCGTGAGACGGCCGAAACACACCGGTCCGTAGCCTGGTTGAGCGCGGCCCGGACCTTGCACCGATCCTCGTCATGGACGGCCGACTGGGGAATTCGCACAGATGGCCACGGCATCGCCTGGTTCCTCCGAATGCAGGCCGGTCCAGCGCGGAAGCGGGCCTCGCTCTGGTCGAGGTGGTTATCGCGGTGGGGCTCCTGGTCACATTGGCGGCCGGGGTCATGCAGTTGTTCGTCATGTCCGCTAGCGCCCTGGTACGAGCTCGGCACCGGACATCGGCGCTGATACTGGCAGTCGAGAAGCTCGAACAGATCCGCGCGGTGGCCCTGGCGGAGGGCGTGGCCGACCTCGTTGGTCGGGCCGGGTCCCACACCGAGTACCTCGATGCGGAGGGTGGGACCGTTGACGCGCGGCTGGGGGGAGTTCCCCCGGGGGGGCGTTACGAGCGGGTCTGGCTTGTCGACCGACCGGTCGGCGCGAACGGCGTCGTCCGGATTCAGGTCCAGGTGGCTCCGACTCGTCCGTTGGGCTCGACGGTTCTCGGTGTCGCGGCGCCACCCGATGGTGCCCGTTTGACGACCCTGTTGTGGACGCCGTGACCGGGAGCCCGACCCCGACGGAAGGTCGGAGCACGAGGGGGCCGGAGACGGACAACACGGGACTGTCGTTGGTGGAGATCGTGATGGCGCTCGCGCTAACCCTGTTGGTAACGGGCAGCTTGCTAGAACTGGTTATCCCGGCGACCGCTTTGCACAGGGTTCTGCCAGAAGCTGCCGCGGTGGAGCAGCGCCTACGGTACGCGTTTGACCGTCTGTTTGCTGACCTCATGACAGCGGGCCGGGGAACCACTGAGTATGCCCCAGGGCGCCTGGGTCGCTTCCTCCCGCCGATCGCGCCCTACCGGATGGGCCGTCGAGCGGCTGGCGGCGTGCACCGGCACCCGGTATCTGACGCGGTGAGCGTATTGTCGGTGGCGCCGCGGGCGGGTGCAGAGGCTACGATTCTCGACCCGATCGCCGGTGCGACGACACGCGTACGGCTCTCGTCCGGGCTGGGTTGCGCGCAACCGGCGTGCGGGCACCGCGCGCGGGACATGGTGGTCGTCTTCAACGAACAAGGGGCCTGGGAGCTGTTTCGGGTGACCGGCGTCGCAGCGACGCGACTCATCCTGCAACGGGTGCACGCGACCGGCACCGCATTCGGGGCGGGGGCCGTGTTGGCGCCCGTCGATTTAAACCACTACTACTTCGACCCCGAGCGGGCCCAGCTCCGCCACTACGATGGATGGGAGGGAGATTTCCCCGTAGTCGACCAGTTCGTGGACCTGCGCTTCGAGTATAGGGGTGTGATGTCCGGGCCGGTCGCTTGCCAGCCAACGTCGGCGCCCGTAGGGCAACTGGTCGACATCGACCTGCTGCAACTCGGTGATGGTCCATGGTGTGGACCGTCGGGACTCCCGTTTGATGCGGATTTGCTCCGTATTCGGGCGGTTACCGTGACGCTGCGGATCCAGAGTGCCGCGTCGGCACTCCGAGGTGCCGACCCGCGGCTCTTTTCGAGACCTGGTTCCGCCCCCGGAGGGCGTGGTTCCGTGCCGGACCACGAGGTGACCTTCACCGTCGCGCCGCCGAATGTGCAATGAGACGAGAGATGGCGCCTCGGAATGAACGGGGTAGCGCCCTGCTCGTGACGCTGCTGACCACAGTGCTCATGGCTGGGCTAGCCGGAGGCCTCGCGACCACGGTGATGACGGAGGAAGCAATCGAAGCGAATCACCGCCGCGCGGTGGCAGGCCTGCATGCCGCCGACGCGATGTTGGCTCGTGCGGTGTCGGAAGTGGCCGGCCGGCCACATTGGCAGTCGCTGCTCGATGGCACGGTGCGATCGGCCCTGCGGGTCGGGCCCGCGGTTCGGACGCTGGCTGACGGGTCGTTGGTGGACCTGGGCCGGGTGACGAACGGGCTGCAACGCGAGTTGGACCGCGCGCGCGGTGACGGGGCACCGCGCTGGCGGTTGTATGCCTGGGCTGGCGTGGCGATCTGGTGACCGGCTCATCTCAGGATCGACTGCTGCTCGTTGCGGCTTGGGTTCGAGGCGGTATCGGCGGGGGGCACCCCCGCCGATACCGCCGAAGAGCGGGTCGTGGTGCGTGCCGCCGCGTTTGGTACATTCGGGACCCGTCGAGCGGTGGAGGCGGCGTTGGGCCGGGGGCCAGACGCGGTTCGCCTGGTCGCCTGGGACGTGGACCGCTAGGCGAGGGCGAGCCAGGAGAGTGTTGGGGCCCGCAGCGCGGCCAGACGTCACCCACCCCACCCCACGCACCCCAATAAAACGAACAAAAAACCTAAACACTTGTCAAGGAAAACCAGCGTTTGCTGTTACCAGCTACTAGGCACCTTGGTGTTCCCACCAGTGGAAAACCTCATCCCAAAAACAAGAAACACGCGCGCGACCAACAAAACAAACTAGATTGACTAGTTTCAACTCGCACATATTTCAAGTACAGTT
>CAWWAF010000118.1:0-10858 GCA_963934795.1 uncultured bacterium | reverse complement strand
GCTACTGGCGTGGCTGCCGCTACTGGCGTGGCTGCCGCTACAACGGGCTCGGCCGCTGCTGCTGGTTCTGCCGCACTAGGTGCCGCTTTCGCGGATTTCGTTGCGACGGGTGTCGGCGCGACCGGCAGGGTCGCCGTTGGCTGCAGTGGCGCGGTTGGCGCTGCCGACGGATCCTCAATCTTCAGGGACCGAGAGCGCAGTCGCGGTGCACCCGTCGGCGGTGGCGGAGGCGGTGGTGCTTCGACGGGCGGCGGCGGGGCCTCGACGACGGGCGGCTCCGCGATGTCGACCGTGTCTTCGGCGTCCTCCGCGGGGGCAGCCTTCGGAGCCCTGACAAGCCGAGGCGGGCCCAACCGTGGGCGCATCGCCGGCTCCGGCGTCTTCTTGCTTTTCGCGCCCTTTGTGCCCTTGTTCGAGGATGCCGCCTTCTGCGAAAACAGCGGACCTGTCGGCAGACGGACGTCGCGCTCACGCGCTAGCCGCTCGGCGAATTGCCGCGCGACCATTTCCTCGATGGTGCTCGAGGCACTCTTCACCTCGATGCCATGCTCCCGCTTGAGAAGGTCCATGACCTCCTGACTCGGGATGCCGAGCACCTCCGCGACCTTGTAAATCCGGATCGTGGCCAACGTTGTCCTCTATTTCCCCGTTACGTGTCGTTCAGTCGCCGTCTGGCGATGGCTCGTTCTCGGGCGTGTCTGCCTCGGGTGCGGCCTCGTCGCCTGCGTCGACTGCCGTCTCACTGACGGACTCGTCGCTCTCACCTTCGCCAGCATCGTCCGAACTATCCGGTTCAACCGCCGGTGCCGTGCCCGTGTCCGTGTCCGCCTCAGCCGTATCGCCCGGCGGTTCGGCGTCACTGTTCTCCGGGCTCTCCGGCTCTACTACCGCGCGCGGTTGTGGAGAGCCAGGAAGTGGGTCAATGCCTTCCTGCGGCACGGCTTCGGTCGTGCCGCTTCCGACGGCGCCGCCGGCAGCCATCGTGGCCGCTTCGGCGCCCTGCCTCAGCGCTTCCGCGGCGCCTTCGGAAAGACCCAAGACTTCGCTCAATTCAGACACGCTTGCCGACACCATCCGTTCGACGGTTTCGATGCCGGCCGCGTTGAGCTTTTCGACCATGTCCTCGTCGAGCCCCGGCACGGACAGCGGAGCTGGCTCCGCGCCCAGGTCGTCGAACTGGGCCTCGACCTCGCGGCGCTTCTCTTCCTCGCTCTTGATGTCGATTCTCCAACCCGTCAGCTTGGCGGCGAGTCGGACGTTCTGTCCCTTTTTGCCGATGGCAAGGGACAGCTGTCGGTCTTCGACGACCACTTCGATAATTCGATCGGCCTCGTCGACCACGGTCACGCGTTGCACACGGGCTGGGCTGAGCCCGTTCGTGACGAACGCGGTGGGGTCATCGGACCATTCGACGATGTCTATTTTCTCGCCGCGGAGCTCACGAATAATGGCTTGTACCCTGGTGCCCTTCATCCCGACACACGCGCCGACCGGATCGACTTCGCGCTCACGGGATGCGACGGCGACTTTGGCCCGGTCGCCTGCCTCGCGCACGGCGCCGCGGATGATGACGGTGCCGTCATAAATTTCAGGGACTTCCTGTTCGAAGAGCTTGATGAGCAACACCGGGTCCGTCCGCGAGAGAATGATCTGCGGCCCCTTGGTGTTTTTGTTCACGTCCTTAATGACGGATCGTACGCGGTCGCCCGTGGTGTAGTTCTCGGCGCGCGACTGCTCCCGGCGCGGCAGGAGCGCCTCCACGCGCCCAAGCTCCACCACGATATCTCCGCTCTCGAAGCGTTTGACGAGACCGTTGATGACCTCTCCGACCCGCTCATGGAATTCGGCGAACACGTTGTCACGCTCCGCCTCCCGAACTTTTTGAAAGATGACCTGTTTGGCCGTCTGGGCTGCGATGCGCCCCAGGACGTCGGTCGGTTTGGGGAATTCGATTTCCATCCCCGGCTCGGCCTCGTCGCCATACAGTTCCCGAGCTTCCGTCAGCGAGATCTCTGCCTCTGGGTCGGTGACCTCTTCTACGATCACCCGGACGGCGAACAGTTCGACCTGACCCGTCTCGGAATTGAATTTGGTGCGCAGGTTCTCGTCAGATTTGTAGTACTTCCGTGACGCCGTCAGGACCGCGTCTTCGATGGCCGTGATGATCACGTCGGCCTCGATCCCTTTTTCCTTCGCCAAAGACTCGATGGTTTGTTGTAACGCGTTGTTCATTGCAACTTCCTGTCGGACACTAGATCTCGACCTCGAGCTGTGCGCGCGCGACCGCCGTTTCTGGAACCCGGCGCGTCGTCTTGCCGTCCGTAATCATGATGGTTCGGTCTTGCACACCAGCGATGCGACCCGACACGAACCGTTGTCCGTCAACCAGCTCGTCTGTGACAATTTTGACACGACGGCCAATAAACCGTTCAAAGTCACCGAGGCCACGAAGCGGCCTATCAAGCCCCGGAGACGACACTTCCAGCGTGTAGTGCTGCTCGAACGTCACCTCAGTATCGAGCACTGCGCTGACGTCATTGCTGACAGTGGCGCAGTCCTCCACCGTCACATTTTCCCCGCCCGTCCGCTCCGGTCCCGACGCGCCGACGCGGTCGATCACGACTCGGAGCACCCAGCCCGCCGACTCGCGCCGAAACTGCAGGTCGAAGAGTTCCAGCCCGTGACTGTGAGCGATCCGCTCCGCAATCTCTCGAATGATGCCGAGACGTTCAGTCCGCGACTCCGACACACCGGCCGCCTTGTCTTGTCTGCTGCGTCGCACGACCACGCGCGCCTTCATTCGGCCGCACGTAAACCCGGGCAATGCGTGGCCCAGATCCGCCCCGAAAAATAAAAAGCGGGCTGGAAATGCCCACTCCTTGCTCATCACAGGGAACGTAACCGTGGAACTATATCACGAGAGTCAGTAGCCGGCGTCGCTCGACCCAGAGTACCGGTGCGTCAATCGCTCACGGCCGTAGTCGATTGAGCATCCGCGGGTATGGAATCGTCTCTCGGACATGGTCGAGACCGCAAATCCAGGCGACCACCCGCTCGATGCCCATTCCGAAGCCAGCGTGGGGCACGCTGCCATACCGGCGCAGATCCAGATACCAATCGAACGACTCCTGAGGCAGCTCGTGCTCCTGGATCCGTTGGAGGAGGAGGTCGAGGTCATCGAGCCGCTGGCCCCCGCCCACGATCTCGCCGTAACCCTCTGGCGCCAGGATATCGACCGACAGCGAGAGATCGGGCCGCTCGGGATCCGGCTTCATGTAGAACGCCTTGGTCGCCGACGGGTACCGGTGGACGGCTACGGGGCGATCAAATTGCTCTGCGAGCAGGGTCTCGTCCGGCCCCCCGAAGTCGCCTCCTACCTCAAACGGGCGTCCCTGGTCCGCCAAGATCTGGGCCGCGTCGTCATACGTCAATCGTGGAAACGGTGTGCGCACCTGCTCGAGCGGTGCTCGGTTCCGCTCGAGGGTGTCCAGTTCGCGCTGCCGTTCGTCAAGCGTTCGGGCGACGACAGACGTGATGAGCTCCTCAGCCAGCTCGATCACGTCTTCAAGCGTGGCATAGGCCATTTCAGGCTCTACCATCCAGAACTCGGTAAGGTGGCGGCGGGTTTTCGATTTTTCGGCCCGGAACGTTGGACCAAAACAGTAGACCCGGCCGAGCGCCATGGCGTTGGCTTCGTTGTACAACTGGCCGCTTTGCGTCAGGTAGGCGGTCGTGTCGAAGTACGACACGGGAAACAGTGTCGTCGTTCCCTCGCAGGCCGCCGGCGTAAAGACCGGCGTATCGGCCAGGATGAATCCGCGGCTGTTGAAGAAATCACGCACTGCGTTGATGACGGTGTGGCGGACTCGCAGGACCGCGTGCTGGCGTTCTGACCGTATCCAGAGGTGCCGGCGGTCCAGCAAAAAGTCGACGCCGTGCGACTTCGGCGTAATGGGGTAGTCGGCAGCCGCGCCGACGACTTCGAGTCCCGTCACGTCCATCTCGTAGCCCCCTGGGGCTCTGGCATCCGCGCGGACCACACCCTCAACGGTGAGGGAGGTCTCTTGGCCCAGGTGACCCGCTTGCGTGAAGAGCGTCTCGCCGACCGTTGCCTTGGACATCACGGCCTGGATGAACCCCGAGCCGTCGCGGATCGTGAGGAAGTGCAGCTTGCCGCTGGACCGTCGGTTGTGCAGCCAGCCCTGCAGCGTGACTGTCTGCCCGTCGTGTTGCGCGATGTCGTCGATATGAGCCATATCCAATCCTCCTCGAGGCCGATGTTCACACATGGAAACCGTGACGGCCCAACGAACGTGCGACGCGGTCTCGGCCGCTGCTCATTGGCGTAATTCCGGCAGATGCGGTACCAGCAGGTCATACAACTGAGCGAAGCGCCCGTGGTCGTTCAGCGTGCGTCCCAGGTAACGCAACGTGCGCGGGACGGCCGAGGCGAACCCTGGCCGGTTGGCAACGGCGATTTGGTGACCGAACGTGCCCAGGGCCTTCAAGTGGCGCTGGACAGACATCAGATCGAACCGCTCACGAAAGTCATCAGACCGCCCGCGTGGGGTCGCGGCCAGAAATCGGTCGGTCATGTCAGACACCAGTGCCGGGTCCAAATCGACGTAGCAGTCGCGCAGGAGCGACACGAGATCGTAGGTGTCGGGTCCCCACCGCGCATCCTGGAAGTCGATGACGACGAGCCGCTGCTGTCGCACCATGAGATTGCGGCTGTGGTAGTCACGGTGACACAGGACACGCGATTCTCCGACCAGGTCTTCGACAATGGACCTGAATTCACGGTCGAACGCACGGGATTGGCTTGCGTTGATGGCCGCGCGCCGGTGGGCGCCAAGGAACTCAGATCGGAAGAACGTCAGTTCTTGCGTGAGGGTCGCCTTGTCGAACGCGATGTCGAAGGGTGGCGCGGATGGCGCGTGCAGCTGCGGTTGAGCTCCCTGCAGCGCGACAATCAGGTCCACCGCCTGGCGGTAGAGCGGTGCCGGATCGTGCTCGCCGTCGTCAAGCCAGTCTTGCAGTGTGTCTTGGCCGAGGTCCTCGAGCGCCAGGATACCCAGGTCACCTGCGTGGCCGAGCACCGTCGGCACGGGAATGGCAAGACGGCCGAGTAGCTCCGACACCCTCAGCTGCCTGAGTGTGCCGGCGTCGAACGGTTCCGGATGGACGGCCAAGATAAACGATGGCGCGTGGTGCGGCGTGACGCGCAGGTAGGCGCGGTTTGAGGCGTCGCCATGGAGTCGGCTCACGCCCGCGGCATCGGTCACACTGATTCGACGCAGGTATGCGCCGACGCGATCCTCGATCGAGTCGAGCGGTGCGGACGGGCGGGCAGGGGGCACGGCGGTCATGCGCGGAGACTGGCTGCGGCGGTGACGGTGGTCAGACCGGCGTCGCGATGATTGGTACGGTGAGCAGATCGCCGAGCCGTTCCGCGCCAGCCAGGGTGACTGTCTCCCGGTGGTGTCCGGTGGTGGCAGAGAGTGGCACGACGGCGCGCCCGTCGAGCCAGGTGCCATCCGGGACGCGGACTCGGTCGGTGAGAATGCAGTTGGTTACCCGGCAGTTCGCGCCCACGTGGACATCGTCCCACAGAACCGACCCTTCGAGACGGGCGGAGGAGTCCAGACGGCATCGTCGGCCGACATACGTGTCCTGTGGTGTCGGGGCCCCGCCCATCGCCAGATTCGCCGCGACGTAGTCGGCCGGCGTCCCAATGTCGTGAAAACGACCTTCAACCTCATGAATCCGCAGTTGCCCCGGCCTAGCCGCCAGCCGGTTGTAGAGTCCCCCGACCGAGGCCGCCGGTGTCCCGTCGTCAAGGGTGTCGAACGCGGATGCGTCGGCGACCTGGACCCCCACGAAGAGCGGCGGGCACCGGGGGTCGCCCCGGGAGGCGAAACCGGTGACCTGGCCGACCGGGTCCGAGATGACTCCGCCATACCGCGTCGGGTCTGGATTCGTCGTGACCGCGAGGGTGACCTTGGCGCCGTGTGTGCGGTGCGCGTCCAAGAGCGCGGCGAGGTCGACATCGCACAATGTGTCCCCGTTGATGAGAAAGAACTGGCTGCCGAGGAGCGGCGCCGCATGACGCGGTCCACCCGCCGACCCTAAGACTATGCGCTCCCAGGAAAAACGGACCTGACACCCCAACCCGATACCGTCACCGACCACCGCGGCGATCGTCTCGGGCCGATGGTGCAGGTTGACGACCGCCTCCCGTACACCTTGCGCGGCCAGTCTGGTCAGGTGATGCCGAATCAAGGGGGTCCCCGCCACCGGAACCGCGGCCTTTGCACGGGAGAAGGTCAGCGGCCGCAGCCGTGTCCCAAGTCCGGCCGCGAGGACCAGCGCGGGGGGGAGTGGCGTGATCACGAGACGCCAAAGACCATGTGCTGAGCGGTCGATCCGTGCGCGGCTCGGTGTCGCTCGAATAGCGCGTGATACGAGTCGGTCAAGAATTCCTCTGGCGGTCTGCCGAGGTCTTCCGCCATCCGAAGAATATCTTCGCTGGGTCCCTCAAGCTCGACGAAGGTGCCGATCGGGGACTCGTCGAGGGCGATGACGAGGTCGCCTCGTGTGAACTCTTCCCGGTACTTCTCGTAGCGAAACCAGACGTGAAACCCCAGGCGTTCGTACAGCTGCACCAAGACCGCGCCGTCGCCGACACTGGTCTCGAGTTCCTCTCGCACTTTCATGGTGCTGGGTTGAGGTGCCCCTTTGAACGTCACGAACGCGCGATCCCCGTCGACTCGCACACGCAGCGCGCACCGGTGATGCTGTAGTGGATCCGTTTCTCGATCCAACAAGCGGTCGCTTTGCAGACGTCGCTTTCGCCACGAGACTGCGCCCGCGCGGAGAATCGCGGTGCGCGCGTCAGCGGGACTGGTGTACCGCAACTTCACTTCACGCTCGACTGGGCCCGCCATGTGGTGACTCAGAATAGGGTCTTGAACGAACCGTTCCACGGGGTTGGGGGGCTGACCTGCTTTCCAAGCAGGAGTACGTGATGGGTGCTCCCCAGTCCGCCCGGCACCACCAGGGTCTTCAGCGCGAGCCGATGCTTGATGGAGGGGGTGTCGGCTCCGGTGGGAGCATCGTCGAGCGCGCCCAGCCCAAGCAGGAAATGTGTTTGGTCGGTGAGTCCGAGCATGTCGAGACCCTCGCCTGTGCCGGCCGCCGCCACCGAGGTCCAGTCGACATGGGCGGTAATGTCCTGCATGCCTGGATGTGCCAGCCACGGGGGGCCGCCGCCCTGCTCGACGTCGGTGTCTGAGGTCCCCACCTGGTGTCGGCGAAAGGTCGTCAGTGTGCCCGTAGCATGACCGTCCGAGTACAGCGCTTCAGCCGGATGGCCGTAGTCGACCAGGAGCAAGAAGCCCCGCGCTAGGCTTTTTGCCGCCTTTTGCACCCAGGTGACCGCCGCCAGGTTGACCTCGCCACGGCCGCCAGGGGACAGCTGCACGTCGAGCTGGTCCAGATAGTGGGCCAGGTCCGGGGTGGACGGGAGGGCCGTCCGTTCCACGAACTGGTTGTTCTCTAGGCCGACGACAATTTCTCGGAGTCCATCTGCGGTCATGACGACGGCGTGGGTTGGGAGTGCGTCGAGCAGCTCGTTTGCCAAGATGACGCCGTGCACCTCCTCGGGCATCTGGTCCGAGGAGTCGACGAGGCGGGCAGCGTGGCGGCCCAGTGTTTCCACCTGCGTCTCGCGCGCGGCGGCGCTGGCTTCAACAAGGGTGACGCGAATGGCTCGGTAGAGCGCGGGGAAGTGTGCCTCTGCCGTGTCGAGGATGTCCCGCGAGAGTTGCCCGTTGGCGGCGCCAGCCTCAACGAGGTCGAATCTGTCTGGTGCGGGCGGACCCAGCTGCCGGTACATCTCGTCGAGTTGCTTCGCCAGTAGCGCCCCGAACTGAGGTCCGACATCAACGCTGGTGTAGAAGTCTCCCGCGCGCCCGGTACGTCTGGGCGCGCGGGAGTAGTAGCCGAGGCTTGGGTGGTAGAGCGCCAGCCCCATGAATTCCGCGGTCGTCAGCGGCCCCTGGGTGCGAATCCGATCCGCGATCAGCTCACGAAGCGTCACGGAACCAGGCTACTCCTTGCGCAGCCTGAGTAGTCGCTCTCCGTCGGACCGTGCGACTCGGAGAAACGCGGTGCGTCCGGACTCGATCTGATTCAATTCGCGAATCGCGTCCGCCGCGGTGCCCACGGACACTCGGTTGACGGCCGTGATGACGTCGCCAGGGCGAAGGCCACCGGCCTGCGCTGCCCCGCCAGCCTCCGCGTTCGTGACCACCGCGCCCACCGTGCCGCGTGGGAGCCGCAGCTCGCGTGCGGCGTCCGCGTCCAGGTCCTGCAGGGTCATGCCGAACCCCGTGTTCAGATCGTCGACCCTGACGTCGGCCGGCCGACTGTCCTCCAGGTCCAGTTCGCCGATGGTGATCGAAAGGCTCGTCGGCTCGCCGTTTCGAAACACCCCGAACTCGACCGCGGTACCGGGACGGGTGTTGATGACTTTTTCCTGGAGGCCGGCAATGTCCTCTACGCGCTCACCGTCGAAGCTGACGATGACGTCCTCGAGGGCGAGCGCGGAGTCGGCCGCCGGGCCGCCCGGCGAAATGCGGGACACGAGCGCCCCCATCCGTTCGCTGAGTCCGTAGGCCTCGTAGTCGTCGTTGGTAAGCGGGTAGAGTTCGACGCCGATCACGCCACGCGTGACCCGTCCGGTACGGAGTTGTGGAAGCAGGCTGCGCACCGTATTGATAGGCACTGCGAAGCCGATGCCGAGGTTGCCGGGTCTGTCGCTGACAATCGCGGTGTTGATACCGATCACCTCACCGCGCAGATTTAGCAGCGGACCACCCGAGTTGCCCGGATTGATCGCCGCGTCGGTCTGAATGACCTGCTGGGGCCGACCCGGCACTTGCTGGAACGGCCGGCCGACCGCGCTGACCACGCCGACCGTGACGGTGTGGCCGAGCCCGAACGGGTTGCCGATGGCCATGACCCAGTCACCGGCCTCCATTTGCGTAGAGTCACCGAACGCGGCCTCGGGCAGAGGATACGGCGGCAGCTCGGTCAGTTCGATCAGCGCACTGTCCGTCAGCCGGTCGCGTCCGACGATTCGAGCCTCGTACGTCTCGTCGTCGTCCAGGAAGGACACCTCAATTTTGATGGCATCTTCGACGACGTGATTGTTGGTGACGATAAACCCGGCCTGATCGATGACGAACCCGGTGCCGGAGGCCACTGTCGGGCGCTCGCGTGACGGGCCCCCGGGGGCCGACGGGCCTCCGGGTTGTGGGGGATCGCCCAGGAATTGTCGAAGCAGGTCGTTGCCCTGACTCTTCGACTCCGTGCGGATGTTCACGACCATGGGGCTCTGGGCCTTCGCAATGTCGCGGAATGTCGTCGCCGTCAGCTGACCCGTGATCGGCTCGCTGTTCATTGCCGGCAGCGACGTATTGATCGCCCGAGTTGCCGCGGATGTCTGCGCCTCGGAACTCGGGACGAGGTCGAGTCTTGCCGTGATGACCGCGCCGACCGCCAATGAGGTGACCGCGATGAGGGCCCCTGAAAACAGCGTGTGTCTACCTGTTGCCATCCTGTCCCTCCACACCATTACCTTATCCTAACGATTGGATCTCCGTCTGCAGCGGCCCGGTCACGGTCGCCGAGCGTTCACCGACGTGCAGGTTGATCTCCGTGCGTACGCCAAAGTCCTCGAAATAGACTCCGGGCTCCACTGTGACCGCGGTTCCGGGCAGCAGCCGACGGACGTCATGGGTCTCGAAGTCATCCAGGTGCACGCCGTTGCCGTGCACCTCCTCACCGAGGCTGTGTCCGGTCCGATGAAGGAACTGGTCGCCGTAGCCGGCGGCGGCGATGTGGTCCCTGGCGACCCGATCGATTTCCCAGCCCTGGAGGGCGCGGCCGTTCGTCACCGCGTCTCGTACGAACTCCACCGCCGCGTCACGGCCGTCTCGAATGACCGCGAACGCGTCGGCGTAGCGGGTGGTCACCATCGCTCCGGTGAATCCGACCCAGGTGATATCCGCGTAGACGCTACCGGGCGGGGTCAACTTGCCCCACAAATCGAGGAGCAAAATTTCGTTGCGTCCGAGTGTCCGATGTCGCGCTTTGGTCGGAAGGTAGTGCGGGTCGCCCGCGTTCTCCTGCGCGGCCACGACGGGTCGCGAGTCGCTCACCAGTCCAGCGTCTTCGAACCAACCGGCCATCGCGCTCTGTACCTCGAACTCCGTGACTGGGGTCCCGGTCCGCATCCGGTCAGCGACCAGTGCGAATGCCCGGTCCTTGATGTCGTACAACGCCGCTGACGCCGACTGGTGGGAGGCGAGGGCCGCGTCGTCCCAGACGGCTTCGAACCGCTGCACCAGGTCTCCCGATGACCGCACGTCGACATCACGTGCGCGCACCGCATCGACCGTGCCGGCGTCCACGCGCGACACATACGGGATGGCGCAGTCAGGTGAATACTCCATCGCCACCGTGCGGCACCCACTAAGGAGTGTGTCCAGCCCCGCGTTCAACTCGCCGTGGCTTGCGTAGCGCAGCTTGTCGCCTGGAAGGTGGTCGAGACGGTCTCGCTCGATGGCATGTACCAGGGCGCGTGGTTCGCCGTCGGCCGGAATGAGCAGATACCACCGCCGCGTGGTCAATTTGGCCCCGTCACTCAATCCGGCGATTCGTCGCGCGATCGGGTTGCTGCCGTGAAAGTCGTACAGGACCCAGCCGTCGAGGCCCTCCGTCCGAAGCGCGTCCTGCATTGCCGTCAAGTCGAAGGGCATAACGTCGAGTATAGCAGTGGGTATCGTGGCCT
>CAWWAF010000117.1:0-10987 GCA_963934795.1 uncultured bacterium | reverse complement strand
AAGCCGGCTACAATGGCTGCGATCAGCCCGCACGTGCCCCCTCGCACATCCGCCAGAACCTCAGACACAGCAAAGACGTCAGCATCACCATGAACGGCGCTATTTCCTGGTTCGCCCGCAATCCTGTCGCCGCCAACTTGGCGATGGCGCTTATTGTGGTCAGCGGTCTGTTCGCGAGCACCTCCATCAGCCAGGAAATATTTCCTGAGATGGCGCTCGACATGGTCACTGTCAACGTGACCTACCTCGGCGCCACACCGGCGGAGGTCGAAGAGGCCGTCAGTGTACGTCTTGAAGAAGCGATTCAGGGATTGGACGGCATCCGGAAGATCACGTCGACGGCGTCTGAAGGCGTCGCCTCGCTCGCGATCGAACTGGAGCTTGGCGCTGACCTCCGCAAGGCGGTCGATGAGATAAAGGGTGGAGTCGACGCCATCGACACGTTCCCGGCCGAGGTGGAGCGACCGGTCGTGCGCGAGATCACGACCAAGTTCCAGGTGACACACGTCGCGGTCTGGGGCGACGTCAACGAGTTCGCGCTTCGGCGCTGGGCCGACCGTGTGCGGGACGAACTCTCATCGCTGCCTGGCGTGAGCCAGGTTGAGTTGCTCGGCGCGCGCCCATATGAGATCTCGATCGAAGTATCAGAAACGGCACTCCAGCGACACGGCCTGACCTTCGACAGAGTCGCCGACGCGGTGCGCGGCGCCTCCCTGGACGTACCGGGCGGATCGGTGAAGACGGACGCCGGTGAAGTGTTGATCCGTACGGTAGGCCAGGTTTATCAAGGTGCCGAGTTCGAGTCACTGGCGCTCCTGACGAGCGCCGACGGGACCTACATCACACTCGGCGACGTGGCCACGGTCGTCGACGGGTTTGCGGAGACCGATCAGGCCTCACGTTTCAACGGCGTGCCCACGATCGTCCTGCAGGTGTTTCGGTCCAATCAGGCCGACGCGCCTGACGTGGCCGCGGAGGTACAACAATACGTGGAGCGCGCCCCCGCCTTCCTGCCAGAAGGCGTGGCCCTCACCGTCTGGCAGGATCAGGCGACGCTGCTCGAACACCGCCTGGGTCTCATGGTCCGCAACGGACTCACTGGCTCCCTGCTGGTGTTTGGCTTTCTCGCGATCTTCCTCCAACCGCGACTCGCCTTCTGGGTCGGACTCGGCGTTCCGATCTCGTTTCTGGGCGCGTTCATGCTCATGCCGAGCCTTGATCTGTCGTTGAACATGATGACGTTGTTCGGTTTCCTCGTCGTGCTCGGCATTGTTGTCGACGACGCCATCATCGTGGGCGAGAACATCCACACCCACCAGGAGCGCCACGGCGACATGCTGCGCGGGGCCATCGAGGGCGCGCGGGAAGTGGCGATCCCCGTGACCTTCGGGGTGCTCACCACGGTGGCTGCCTTTGTGCCAATCATGCTCGTAGAGGGCATGATGGGCAAATTCTTCCAGGCCGTACCGCTCATCGTCACGTGCTGCCTGGTCTTTTCGCTCATCGAATCGACCCTCATCCTCCCCTCGCATCTGGCCCACTCTCGACGTAGTCACGGCGGCCGCGCCAAGAAGACAACGCCTGCCAGTGGACGACGCTTGCGGTGGTTTACGACCGCGGTCTACGGACCGGTGCTGGACGCGAGCATCCGATGGCGATACCTGACGGTGGCAGCGGGAGTGGCCACCCTGTTGCTCACTGTGGGCGCGCAGTTATCCGGACGGGTGCCATTTGAGTTTTTCGCCGCGCCGGAAAGTGACTACGTCACGGCGGACATCGCCCTGGCTCCGGGTGCACCCATTCAGATGACGCGAGATGTCGTCTCCCGACTCGAGGCTAGTGCTAATCAACTGGCTGCGCAGTACCGGGAAGAGGGGGCCGGGGCTCGCATACGCCACGTCTACGCCGCGGTCGGCGAACAGCCATTCGGCAGCGCGCAAGCAGAAGCGATGCTGAGTGGCGGCGCGGCGCTCGGCGCCAGCCACGTCGGCGAAGTGACCATCGAGATCGAGTCAGGTTCCGAGCGCGCGCTGAGCGGCGACGAAATCGCGGCGCACTGGCGCGACCTGATCGGACCGCTGCCCGATGTCGAGGACCTCTCGTTCCTGGCGTCCTCGTTCAGCCCAGGGCAAGACCTCGATATCCAGCTCACCGGCTCGGATCTGGCTACCCTGGAGTCGGCCGCCGTCGAACTGCAGGACCACCTGGGTCGCTACCCCGGCGTGTACGACGTCAACGACTCGGCCCGTCCGGGCAAGCAGGAATTGCGGATGCGGATCAAGCCATCCGCGACCCTGCTCGGGCTGTCGCAGCGTGACCTCGGCCGCCAGGTGCGACAAGCGTTCTACGGTGAAGAGGTCCAGCGTATCCAACGCGGACGGCACGACATCCGCGTCATGGTGCGCTATCCGGCGGAAGGCCGACGGTCGGTAGGAGACGTCGACCACATGCGGATTCGCACGCCGGCTGGCGCCGAAGTGCCGTTCACGTCAGTCGCGGATGTCGAGACTGGACGCGGATTCTCGACGATCCGCCGCGTCGATCGGGATCGCGCCGTCAACGTAACGGCCGCGGTCGGGGCCGCGACCTCTGCCAACAGCGTGATGAGCGAGTTGGAAGCGGAGGTGCTTCCGACAATCCTGGCCACGCACCCTGGCGTCGGCTATAGCCTGGCGGGCATGTTGGCCGAGCAGCAGGACAGCCTGGGAGGGCTGCTCCAGGGTTTTATCGTGGCGTTACTGCTGATTTACACACTGCTGGCCATTCCACTCCGGTCCTATGTCCAGCCTTTTATCATCATGGCGGCGATCCCGTTCGGCCTCGTGGGTGCGTTCTGGGGGCACGTCATCATGGGCGTGCCGCTCACGCTGATTTCGCTGTTCGGGGTCGTGGCATTGGCCGGGGTGGTCGTCAACGACAGTCTGCTGATGGTCGACTTCATTAACCGAAAGCGGGTGGACGCCGGCTCCCTGGCCGCCGCCGCGCGAGAGGCGGGCCTGGCCAGATTTCGGCCGATTCTTCTCACCTCGCTGACCACCTTCGCCGGACTGCTTCCGATCATAATCGACAACGATATCCAGGCCCGCAGCCTGATGCCGATGGCCATATCGCTCGCATTCGGCGTGGTGTTTGCTACCGTCATCACCCTCATCCTTGTGCCAGCCGGCTATGTCATCGTTGAAGACGGACGACGGTTGCTGCGTGGCCAGTCGGAGAGCCCCGACGCGACGAGCCAGCCGACACTGTCCCCGCAGACGTAGACCGCGCTACCGGACCCGCGGGGGGTACCAGGCTGCGTCTCGAAACTCGATACCTTCCCCCTCAATCGCGGCTTGGAATGCGCGAATCGTGGCCGGCGTGTCCTGGGCATCGGCAGGTGGGTCGCCCTCGGGATTGGACAGCCATCCCGTGTAGGCCTGATCGTAGTGATTCAAATAGACCACCTTCGGCTTGAACGTCTTGACACATTCGGCCAGTGGTCTCGGGCGCATGCGATCAACGGGCAGGTTCATGGGCATGAAGGCCACATCGATCTCCTGGAGCGCCTGAATCTCGGGGACGCACTCCCCCACTCCTGAAAAGAAGAGCCGTTTGCCACCGAGCGTCACGACATAGCCATTCGCTTCACCTCGTGGATGAAATGGACGTCCAGGCGTCATGTCGTAGGCACCGACCGCCTCCACTCGAATATCCGCGAAGACCCCGCTCTCCCCGTTTGTCAGCACGGTCCCATCAGCGAACCTCGCGTGCGCCGTCGCGGTCAAGACAACCGGAGCCCCGGGCTTGCGGAGCTTCGCAATGGCATCGGGGTCGAAATGGTGGCCCGGGTCATCCGTAATGAGAATGAGATCAGCTGGCTTCGCCGCCGACAGATCTCCCACCGTCCACGGATCCACCTGAATCACCAGTCCCGCATGCTCGATCTGCGCGCTCGCGTGAATAATCGGCGTAATGACGATATCGCCACCATCGGCCGAGATTCGGCTGGAGGATTGCGCCGACATGGTTACGGAAGCGAGCGCGACAAGTAGGACGGCGACACTAGATACACGCATGGCGAGTCTCCCTTACAACACGCGCCGCCGCTGCGACGCGGTGGCCAACGGGGCGATTGTAACGTAGGCCAAGTACGGGCCTGGCCACAAGCCCGACCGGCCCCAGACGTCTCCGACCGAGCGCCACGCCGGAGCTCCGGCTACCAACCATGGTCGTCACGTGGTCCCCACCACACGCGCGCGCAACTGTCCGCACCCGGCGTTGATGTCGATCCCCTTCTCCATGCGAATGGTGGAGGGAACGCCATAGTCACACAACTTCTGCTGGAACGCGACGCGGCACACGGGACTCGGTCGCTGAAAGAGGCCTGCGTCTGTCGGGTTCACCGGAATCAGATTGACATGGCACGGCACTCCTTTCAGGAGCCTGCCCAGTGCCTCCGCCTGTGCAACGGAGTCATTCTGACCATGGAGCAGCACATACTCGAAGAAAATACGCCGACCGGTCTTCTTGATGTAGCTCCTGCACGCCTCCACCAGTTGCTCCAGTGGGTAGCGGCGGTTCACCGGCATGGTCTCGGATCGCGTGGCGTTGCTGGCCGCGTGCAGCGACACCGCGAGGTTCAGCGGCAGGCCCTCATTGGCGAGTTCCATTATTTGTGGCACAAGCCCGACGGTCGACAGCGTGACGTGCCGGATCCCTATATGCAGGCCCTGTTCATCGATGAGCGTACGAATCGAACCCAGCGTGTTGTCATAGTTGGCCAGCGGCTCACCCATCCCCATGTACACCACGTTCGTCACGCCTCGCCGCTGACCGGCGGACCGACGGCGGCCTCCGTGTGGCTCCTCATCTTCCGCTCGAGCAATTCGCTCCATGAAGAGCACCTGCGAAACGATTTCGCCGACGGACAGGTGGCGTTTGAATCCCTGCTGCCCAGTTGCGCAGAATGTACAGCCCCAGGCGCACCCAGCCTGCGTCGACACACACACGGTGCGGCGGACCCTCCGGTGCCCGTCCGCCGCATACCGCATGAGCACGGTCTCAATGAGTTCGCCGTCCGCGAGCCTGAAGAGCGCCTTGTCGACGGTTCCGTCGTCTGAGGTCGCGTAGTAGGCCGTCTCCAGTAGACCGATGGCAAAGCGTTCTTTCAACCCTTCCCGGACCGGCGTTGACAGAAACGCCATCTCGTCGAACGACTCCCGCAGTTCGTGATGTACCGCTCGCCACACTTGTCGCGCCCGATCTGGCCCATCCCCCAGTTCCACGACCAACGCTTCCAGGTCGCTTCTCGCGAGGTCACACACGGACGAGCGCGATTCTGGTTGGTGTGCCTGGGTCATGGTTGTGGGCCGTCCTCCCGAGCAGCTCCGGGCGCACGGGCGTTCGCGACGACGATGTGAACCGCAGCAACGTACTGCATGTCGCGGTGCCTGTCCACGCAGGCCCGAACATCAAGGACGTATCGAGGATCCGCCGGTCACCACTTGACACGGGTCCGACATGCGGGCACTCTTCCATAGACATCTATGGGACAACGCAAACGCGACCACCTGCAAGGCGACCTTGACCTGCTGCTGCTCCGCATCCTCAAGACGGGCGGCACGATGCACGGATACGGTATCGCCGTGCGTATCGAAGAGGTATCCCGCGAAGCCCTCCGGGTTGAAGAGGGGTCGCTGTACCCCGCCCTCCATCGTATGGAGCGCGTCGGCTGGATCGAGGCGAGCTGGGGACGATCTGACAACCAGCGCCGGGCCAAGTTCTACACCATCACCGCCGGAGGCCGAGCCAGGCTGGCCGAAGCGCAGGAGGACTGGACCCGGCTGGTCGCCGGGGTCACCCGCGTGCTGAAGTTCGCCTGAGCGGGACGCGCATGCTGGGACGCAAGATCATCCGGCGATTGGTTGGCATCTTCCGGCGGCGCGGGATGGAGCGCGACCTTGACGATGAGCTGGGATTCCACCTGGCGATGCGAATCGAGCGGAACACGCGGGAAGGGATGACGCCCGACGCGGCCGCGCGCAGCGCACACAAACGCTTCGGAAATATCACGGAGGTCAAGACCGCCATGCGAAAAGCCAGCCGACCGACGCTGAAGCAATTGTTCTGGTCCCCTGCTGCGATTTGAGCCGTCGCGACGCTGCTCGTGACCGTCGGTGTCGGCATGTGGTTCTGGGGCTGGCCATCGGAGGTCAGCCCGGCCGGGACAGCTAGCGACCTCACCATGCCGAAGCCCTTCGAACGACCAAGCCCCTCCTACACGCCAGCCGCGATGGAGGCCAAGATACAGGGCGCGGTCATCATGACATGTATCGTTCAGATCGACGGCGCGTGCACCGACATCGATGTGGTGGAGTCGCTCGACACGCGGTATGGCCTGGACGGCCAAGCCACCGACGCACTGGCGAAGTGGCGATTCGAGCCGGGTATGCGACACGACGAACCGGTCTCCGTCTCGGTGACGGTGGAGATGACCTTCACCCTGCGGTAGGCACCGACATTCCTAATAGGGATTCCCCCTTCGTCGTGAAGTGCCAGGCGCACGCAGACATCGCCACCGCGGAGAAATGGGCGACGCGCCAGCCATCATGCGGTGAAACCGTCGAGAGGAGCGTCGGCGGTACCGAACGAATCGATCGACAGGCCCATACGCTGCAGCAGTCCGAGATGGATGCCGGAGAGGTCGGTCGGCTCGGCGTGCTCAAGAAAGCGACCTGACCTGATGGTGCCGCCGCCACGACCGGCGATGAGTGTCGGAAGGTCTTGCGCGTCGTGCTCGTTGCCATCGCCGAGGCTGGCCCCGTAGACGATCATGCTGTTGTCGAGCAGGGTCCCGCCATTGGGCTCCACCACCGACCGCATCCGTTCCAGCAGATAGGCGACCTGCCGGTGATGCCAGCGAATGACCTCGGCATACATGGCTCGCTTCTGCTCCACCGACTCCCATGACGTGACGCCGTCATCATCCTCTGTCTTGCCGGAGGCGTTCTTGTAGTGGGACAACGCGTGCCAGGTACCGGTCACCTCGGGAATGAAGTTGAAGTATCGATTCGATTGGCCGTGATCGAGCATGAACGTGCACACCCGGGTGGCATCGGACTGAAATGCCGCGACCATCAAGTCCATCATCAACCGTACGTAGGATTCGTGATCGTCTGGAATACCGGGGGTCGGCGTGGTCAGCGTGTTGGTCAGAGCGCCGTCATCACGCATGTCACGCGACCGGCTCTCGGCGAACTCGATGCGACGCTCCAGGGCCCGAATGGATTCGAAGTATTCGTCCAGCCGACCTCGATCTGCGGCGCTCACATACCCGTTCAGCGACCTGGCATCGGCCAACACCGCGTCCATCACCGAACGGTTGGTGGCGCCGCCAGAGGCGGGCCTGAACATGCGGTCAAAGATGGCACGCGGCTCGATCTCTCGTGTCATCGGCCGGTCGGGAGCGGACCAGGAGATGGCATTTCGTGGCAAGGAATTCGAAAAATATCCTTCACCCTGGACCGACAACTCAAGGGACGGCAGCAATGTCGCGTCGCGGAGGTGGGCCGCGGCCAGTTGGTCGGCGGAGACACCACCGGCGTTGACCGCGCGCTCCGCGTAACTCCGACCGGTGAGCCACGTTGGCGGTCCGTTAACGTGACCATTCCCCTCGGGCGTCCAGATATTGCTCGGGATGAGAATGTCGTTCTTGTATGGCTCGAGCGGACTCATCCACTCGTTGAGCTTCGCGAGTTGGCCGGCCGGCCCCGTCTCTTCGGGATACCAGATCCCGCGTGGGATACCGTTCGGAAAGTAGAGATACGCCAGCCGGTTGACACCGGTTGTCGCGGCCGCCGCCGCGCCCTGCGTGCCAGCTGCGGATGCGGTCGTCAGAGGAAAAACGTCGAGCATCGGCAACGCGACCGTGGCGCCAAGGCCCCGGAGCACCGTACGCCGTGACACGCGACGGACAGGCATCAGTTGGTCTCCTCCGCGGGGTTCTTCTTGTACTGGAACGGATAGCTGGCCACAATCTGCTGCAACAGCGTCTGCAAGCGGTAGTCGTCCGCCTCGAGCGCAGCCAGAATCGTCCGTACGGCTGGCTCGTCGTAGTACTCCAGCTGGCGTCCCAACGCATACGCCAGCATCTTCGACACGACCTGCCTGACCAGATCATCGTGACGGGTCTCGAGCAGCGCCTGTTTGAGTCCGGCCGGTCCAGTGAACGTGGTCCCGTCTGGCAACCCGCCGTCCGCGGCAATGATCCTGCGAGTGTTCTTGAAGTGCCGGACAACGGGCTCAGGACTGCTCTCGGTCTGCATCTCGACGGTCTCATCCGCTTCGGCTGGGTCGTCGACCCGTTGTCGAAAGTCGTAAGTCTCTCGCCATTTGCCGAAGTAGTCGAAGTTCTCGAGGCTGAACCCGATCGGGTCTATTTTGCTGTGGCAGACCCGACAGGTCTCGTTCTTCGAGTGCATTTCCAGCTTCTCGCGGAAGCTCAGTCCGCGCAGGTCAGCCACCTCTTCGCTCAGCACGCCCGCATTTAAGGGCGGCGGCGGCGGCGGTGTCCCGAGCAGGGTGTCGAGCACGTAGGCGCCCCGCTTCACCGGGCTCGTGTCCTTGTAGTTCGAGGTCAGGGCGAGAATGCTGGCCTGCCCGAGGACGCCGCCCCGATTCGCGTCGGTCAGACTGACACGACGCATCCGGTCGCCGATGATCCCCTGCATCCCGTACAGCGTCGTCGCGAGCTCTTCGTTGACGTAGGTGTAGTCGGCGTCGATGAGCGTCGCGACCTGGCGATTCTCGCGTAAGAGCGACATGAAAAACAGCGACGACTCGTCGCGCATGGCGGTCATCAGCGATGCGGTGCACCAGGGGCTGTCGATCGGATCGAGCCAGATCCGTGTGCCGACATGCTCGAATCCCAGCCACTGCGCGGCAAAGATATCGCCCAGCGTGTTCGCCTTTCCGTCGGCCAGCATCCGCGAAACCTGTTGCTCGAGTGTCTCGGGGTCGCTCAGGGCACCGCGCGCTGCCAGATCGAACAGCTCCTGGTCGGGCATCGAGGCCCAGAGAAAATACGAGAGGCGCGAGGCCAATTCCCAGTCGCTTACCGCGAACGGCGCCGGCGCCTCGCTGCCGGCTTCCACCCGCAGGAGGAACTTGGGCGAAATGAGAACGGCTTGAAGCGCCTGCTTCACGGCCGCTTCGTGATCGAGACCGGCTGTCCTCCCGGCCTCGTAGTGCGTGGTGGCCTGGGTGACCTCCTCTGGCTGAGGTGGACGCCGGTAGGCACGGGTCAAGAAACGCTGCAGCACCGCCTCGGCCGCGGTCATGTCGCTGACGTCGGCGCCCGGCGTGACGACGAAGATCAGGTCACGCGACACGCGATGGACAGCGCTCGTCGGCTCAGCCGGCAGTGCCAGTTCGACCGCCCGCTCGGCCACCGCGATGTAACGCTCCATGAGCGACGGCTGCAAAAAAAGCGTGTTGGCTGAGTTGTCGAAGCCGCTCGACCCGGTCAGTTCGTCCGGAAACCGGTCACTGAGACCGAGCTGGACGCCAAACAGGTCCCGCACCGTATTGTCGTACTCGGTGTGGGTCAACCGCCGCATTAATTCGAAACCGGGATCATCAATGACCGCGTAGTCGAAGGCCTCGATGTCCCGGTGCAGCAGACCCGTCATGTCACGACGCGTGTCGTCGGAGGGCTGCGGCGCACTCGCCGGCGGCATGCTCCCCTCTTCGAGCACGGCTATCACGCGGTTCCACGTCTCGCGATTCTTCACCAGTGGACGCTCCGCGACCAGCGCTGACAGATCAATCCCCGCCGTTTGCGTCTCCGGTCCGTGGCAGCGGTAGCAATACTCCTCAACCAACGGAGCGATCGCATGTGGACCGGTGGATGGCTGGGCCCACACGTGCAGGCCGCCGCCAGCCGTCAGCGCGGAGGCGATGGCGACAACGCCACCGGAGTACGTGACCTGATTCGTCGTCATACCCGCCTGGCTCCTGCTTGCGTTAGCGCTGCTCAGCGTCCCGGGCGGCCACGAGGAGGTTCTGCATGCCGTAGTTGCCCTCGTGGCACGCATACTCATAGACATTGCCGTCCGACTTTCGCATCGCGGTCCGAACCGACCAGGGCTGCCCGAACGACGCCGGATCGTTGACGGTGTATTCGTAGACCAACGTATCGGCGTCAGCTCGGGTAAAACGCTCGACCAGCTGCATCTCCGGTCCGGCTCCGCGAAAGCTGGTCTTCTCGCTGAAATTCCGCGTCTCTACGACGAGCGTATCGCCTTCCCAGTGGCCGCGTGAATCACCCATCCACTGCCGCACGTCATCAGGTAGGTGCCCGGATCCATCCAAGGGAATGATGCGAGAATCGTGCACCATTTCATTCAAGATGACCACGTGATCGTCTGTCTGAAACAGCTGCATATTGTTGTTGTAGGCGCTGGGATTCATGGGCGGCCCGGAATTGAACCCGAGGATACAACGCTCGAACGCGCCGCGGTCCTCTGGTCCAAACGCATCACGTCCCAGCAACGCTCTGCGCGCGGCGCCGCGCGCCTGGGCGACTTCGGTTAGGGCCGGAACCTTGCCATCGGGTGGGTCAACCACGAGCGAAGTCCGCCGCTCCTCGCCCAGGGAACTTCCCCGGTCGTACCAGAAGTTGTTGTAGCCACCGGACAGCGGCACGCGACCGTTCTCGTCGCGTCGCAGATCCACGTTGAGCGCATCAACCCGCTCTTGGGCGAAAGCCGCCCCCTCTTCCACCGTCAGCGTCTCTTTGCCGGCCAACTCGTCGGGCCGCTCGAACGGGACAACGCTACGAAAGTCCCAAACACCCTGCAGGTCTCGGACATCGCTTTGCCCGGCCACCGCTGACGATCCCACGGACAGCGCCGCAACCACAGCCAGCATTGGCCCTGCCCTCAACCCGGACCCGAGGCCGACAACCATCAACCGCACACCGCCAGCCCACGTCCTCATTGTCTTCTCT
>CAWWAF010000116.1:0-11043 GCA_963934795.1 uncultured bacterium | reverse complement strand
CGCGAAGGCGAAACCCGCCGCGAAGGCGAAACCCGCCGCGAAGGCGAAACCCGCCGCGAAGGCGAAACCCGCCACGAAGGCGAAACCCGCCGCGAAGACGAAGCCCGCCGCGAAGGCGAAGGCAGCCGCCAAGTCCGCGACAAAGAAGGCATCCGTCGCCAGGCCCTCCAGGCGGCGCTGAGTGATCAGCCAGTAACGTTCGGATGCCTTTTCTGCGATTTTCTCGCGACCCGCGCGGATACGAGAGCACTTACCTGTGCCATACCTTCAGACGTACTAACGGTCCACCTGAGCTACGGGTGCTCTACTGGTTTCGCAGTCCGCCGGATGTGAAAATCGGCCGGGCCGCGCTTGCGCCAGACGTCATTCGAGCGATCGAGGAGAGCAACCCCGGCCTCCGATTCGACTGGGACAAAATCCTCAAGGTGAAGCCCCCGCCGCCTCCTGATCCTGGACGTGAGGAGCGTGAGGAACGACGCAATCGGCGTCGCCGGGGGAAGGAAGCGGATGCCGGGAGTGATGCTGCTCGACCAGCACGTGCCGAGGCACCACGACAGGCTCGCAAGGCCGCGCCTCCTGCCGCAGTTGTCAGCCAGCAGGCGGAGGCCGACGTGGGAGGATCTGACGAAACGCTGGCCGCTCACCCAGCCACTCACCCAGTGGCTGATGTGACCGTCGAGGGTGACCAGCCTCTGCGGCACATCGTCCTGGCGCTCACAGACGAGGAGGGCCTGGCCAGACTTCGCGCGCGGCATGCGGAGATCCAGACCCGCATCGGTGACCGCTTCCGCGACCCCGTACGGCTGGAGGAGCTTCGGAGCGAGGCGGCGCAACTGGACCCTGACGGGTGGGGCTCGATCGACGAGGCGCGCGAGCGGATCGCATCACTGGACGAGACCACCGCGGCACTGCGCAAGATACTGGGCCGCAGACGGCGAACCCGCCGCGGCGGCGCTCGGCGGCGGCGCGGTCCTTCGAGCGAATCCGGCGCCACCGCGGAGAGTGCCTCCGAGGCACCCGCGGAGCCCGATGGCGTCGCCCCTGCGGGGAAGCCCAGCGGACCCGACGCAGACGCAGACCCGACCTCAACGTAGCGCCAGGTCGAACCCTGGAGTACGACCATCTGGATGGCGTCCGGTCTGGGCATTGCCCCGCGGTCCAGACCAAACAGACGGCCGCGGCGTCTTATCTGTGATGCCGGCATTCGAGGGAGCTTTGTTATAATGCGACCAATGCAACGAACAGAGGTAATCGGCGCGTCGAGCAGGACGGTGGGGCTGTTCGTGCTGGTTTTGGCGTGCTCGATGCCCGTCCTGGCGCAGAACCGGGCGCCGATTCTTGAGCCCACAGAGACGACCGTGGGGGCCATTCCGGGCGCGCAGCCGACCTTCCGAGCCGGCGTCACACTGGTGACGACCGATGTCATCGTGCGAGACGAGGACGGACTATTCCTGCCCGACCTCACGCGCGATGACTTTGAAATCTTCGAAGACGGCATTCCGCAAGAAATCGCCTCGTTGACATTGGTGCATGGCGGACGGGTGTTCGACCAGCTACAGCCACCGCCGCCGGTGCGAGCTGGCATCATTCTCCCCACGGCTCGGCCGCAGAACGAAACGGCCGGACGGATTTTCATCCTGTTCGTCGATGACCTGCACCTGGTCACCTCCCTGACGCCAAAGGTGCGGCAGATCGCCATGCAGATTGCCGATAATCTCATCCACGAGGGAGACCTGTTCGGCATCATCTCCACCGGGCCGTCGTCGCTGTCCATCGACATGACCTACGACCACCAGGTCCTGAGGGACGCGATCAACCGAATTACCGGCGACGGCTTCTCCATTCGCGAGTACCTCTATCAGCAAGACACGTCCCGGGGCCCTTCGGAGGTGCTGTATCGAGCCCACGTAGCGTTCAAGACCGCACGGGAGGTGCTGCGTAATCTGGAAGAGGTGACCGACCGGCGGAAGGTCTTTCTGTATCTCAGCAACGGATACGACTTCAATCCATTTCCTGGAAGCCGCGCCTACACCGGCGGAGTGGCCGAGGAGCGCCGGCTCGCGGCGGACGAAGTGACACGCGGCTCCATGTCGCAGGAGAACTTCGACTCCAGATATGGCGATATCCCAGATGCGCTGAACGATCCATTCATGCAGCAGTACCGGCAAGGCCAGCAGTTCGCCAACACGGATCTGGCATTCGAACTTGCCGAATTGACGCGTGTGGCCAATCGAGCGAATACGTCGTTTTACACCATTGACCCGCGGGGCCTCATGGCCGGCCCGAATATTGAGGACAACGTGCCTATTCAAGAGTGGAGCGCGTGGGCCTTCCAGACGCAGAACAGTCTGCGGATGTTGTCCGAATTGACCGGCGGGATAGCGGTGGTCAATCGCAACGACTTTCCGCGCGCGTTTCGCCAGATCGACGCCGAGACGAGCGACTACTACATCGTCGGGTTCTACACGAGCAACCCCGACCCGACGATGCGCAATCGGACGTTGCGCATTGATATTACGGGGCGTGACGAATTGACTGCGTGCGGAGATTGCTTGCGATATCGCAGGGAGTACTCAATGCCGCGCGTCGCGGCGGAACAGCAGTAGACAGGCTCGTCACGGGGCGGATTGCGCCTCTTTAGGTGACTTGCGCGGCGCGCGCCAGCACGCCACGCACCCGCTCGATCGCTTCGTCGAGGTAGGCCTGATCTATTTCTGCCCCGATGAAGTTCACGCCCAGTTCAGCGCAGGCCACGGCGCTGCTCCCAAGACCGAGAAACGGGTCCATGGCCAGGTTGACCCTGGAGAGTCCATGCAGCCGCAGGCACTGCCGCGGTAGCGCGGGAGGAAACGTGGCCGGGTGAGGTCGGTCACGCTTTCTGTTCTGAATGGTGGAATACGGGATGAACCACGTGTTGCCGCGGCACCGCACATCGGCTCCGGCGCCCCGCCATCGAGCGACGTTCGATTTGTCCTGATAGGGGACGCCAATCGCGAGCCGATCCAGCGGCGTGCGCCCGCCCGGGCTGAAATGAAAGATAAATTCCTGGCACTCGTTCAGGAAACGCGCACTGTTGATCGGCTTGTAGTGACCGACCGCGAGGTCGCGTTCCAATCCTGACTTGCTTCCCGCATCGCCGCGTTCGATGGCGATCGACTTGATCCAGTGGATGGTGTTCTGCAGCACGAGGTGGTCGCGCGCGGTGTTGGCGATGTCGAATGCGGTCCAGGGCTTCGTGGGCGTCGTCCCGACGTTGAGAAACAGAGAACCGGTCGGTGTCAGCGCTCCGGCAGCAGCGCCGAGCCAACGGTCGCTCCAGTCTTTGTAGGTCGCTGCCGAGAGCGAGTCGTTGTAGGTTCGGTACTGCACGCCCAGGTTGTATGGCGGCGAGGTCACAATGACGTCGACCCGGGATCGCCCCAGGCGTTCGAACACGTCAAGCGCATCGCCGTGATAGAAGCGAAGGACGGCGCGTCGAGTGCGGAGGGTCGCGTAGGCTTTGGGCAGTCGAGGTGTGGTCACGATGTGGGCAGCCAGAACACCGGCGACTATTCTCGACGCGCCCGGCGAGGGCGTCAAGCTGATACTTGGTTCGGTGTTGCTTGTGAACTTTGGTACAATGCGCGCACCGTGCCCGTCTACCTGCGTTCTGTGGCCCTCATGTGGTGCCGCGCCAGCCGGCACCGCGTTGGTGTTGTCGGCGCGATCGTCGCCCTGAGCGTCGGCGGATTCGCGTCGGTGCTGGCCTACGGCACCGGGCTGTCCCCAGTAACTGGTCGGTTGGGAACACCCGCACGCCTTGGGCTCCGGCTCCCGCCGCCGGCGGTCGCTGCCGCTGGCGCCCGGCCTGTGCCGCGGGTGCCCACGCCCCGTGTGCGCGCGCAAGCGGCCATCATTCTCGACCCCGTCACTGGCGAGACCTTGTGGGAGCGTAATTCGCGCGAGTTGCGTTCCATTGCGAGCATCACCAAGGTCATGACGGTCATGCTGTTTCTAGAGCAGGACCCGGACTTGTCGCGCGACGTGGTCATTTCCCGACAGGACGTGCGTCGCGCGTCGACCACCTATCTGCGTCGTGGGGAACGGGTGACGCTACAGGATCTGGTGCATTTGGCCCTGGTCGCCTCCGACAATGCGGCGGCTCGCGCGCTCGCCCGCGTGTCGCCATGGGGTTCGAAACGATTTGTCGCCCGGATGAACGCCAAAGCCGCCGAGTTGGGGTTGGACCAGACGCGCTTTACGGGCCCGTCGGGCCTCGACGCCGGGAATGTGTCGTCGGCGTACGACGTCTCTCGGCTGATCCTGGAGGCCAGCGAGCGGCCCGAGGTTGCCGAGATCATGCGGAAACGCACGTATCAGATCCGGACCAGTCGTCGAGCGCGCGATATTCGGAGCACCAATCGGCTCCTGGGCACCCGCGTCGACGTCATGGCTGGCAAGACCGGCTATATCGACAAGGCGGGGTACTGCTTGGCCACACTGGTTCAGTTGGCGGATGGCCGCACGGTGTCGGTCGTGGTGCTTGGCGCCCGATCGAGCTCGGGTCGCTTCAGCGAAGCCAGGGGGCTGGTGGACTGGCTGTCGACGCAGGCCAGTGTGCTTCTCACGTCGGCAGCCGACTAGTACCCGCGTCCTTGCTGCTCCGCACCATGTTCGAGTGGGCCACGTCCAACCTGCGGGATGACGCACGACTTCTCTTGGACCGTCTCGGCGACAGCCTCAGTCCAAGAGTACCAGAACACAATTGCACGCCGGCACAGGGCCGGCGCTGGGCGGGATAGCCGCTAGGAGAGTACATAGATGCGCAACGTGATCATTATCGGGTCTGGTCCGGCTGGACTCACGGCCGCCCTCTACGCCGCCAGGGCGAACCTGTCTCCCCTCGTGATCGAGGGACTCGAGTCGGGTGGGCAGCTGATGCTGACGACCATGGTCGAGAACTTCCCCGGGTACCGCGATGGAATCCTGGGACCAGACCTGATGGCCGAGATGCGGGCGCAAGCCGAACGGTTCGGAGCCGAGATCATCAGCGGCGACGTGACCTCGGTTGACCTGGGGGCCGCGCCGTTCACGCTGAAAGTGGGCGACGCCGTCGAGCAGACCAAGGCGCTCATCATCTCGACCGGCGCGTCGGCTCGACTGCTGGGGCTGCCCTCTGAGCGGACGTTGATGGGCCACGGGGTATCGACGTGCGCGACCTGCGACGGCTATTTTTTCAGAGACAAACCGATCGTGGTCGTGGGCGGCGGCGATTCGGCCTTGGAAGAAGCGACCTTCCTGACGAAGTTCGCCTCGCACGTCACCGTGGTGCATCGCCGCGAGGAACTGCGCGCGTCGAAGATCATGCAGGACAAGGCCTTCGCGAACGAGAAGATTTCATTTGAATGGAACTCGGAGCTGGCGGAAGTGAAGGACGTGCGAGAGGGGGTCGTCACCGGCGTCGTCCTGCGCAACCTGAAGAACGGAGAGACCAAAGACCTGGCCGTCGACGGGGTGTTCATTGCCATCGGGCACACCCCGAACACGAGCTTGTTCACCGGTCAGCTCGATCTGAACCCGAACGGCTATATCGAGGTTGGGACAGGAAGCCGGACCAGTGTGGCCGGTGTGTTCGCCTGCGGCGACGTCCAGGATCACGTCTATCGGCAGGCGATCACGGCAGCCGGTACCGGCTGCATGGCTGCCATCGACACGGAGCGCTATCTGGAATCGCTCGAGGGCTAGCGCGCCACGCTAGTCAATCCAGCCGCCGCCCAGTACCGTGTCGCCGTCGTAGAGGACCACCGCCTGGCCGGGCGCAATCGCCCGTTGTGGCTCCGCGAAGGTGATGGCGGCCCGGTCACGCGCCAGCGGCTCGAGGGTGGCCGGCGCGTCCGCATGCCGGTGTCGGATGCGGGCGGTGATCTGGGTCGAGGCGTCCGGCGGCGTGCCGGAAATCCAATTCATACGGCTGGCCGTCAACGCGCATCGGTCCAACGCCTCGCGCGGTCCGACAGTCAGCGTGTTGTCAGCGGCGTCAATCTTCAGGATATACAGCGGTTGGCTCGTGGAGAGCCCCAGGCCCTTCCGCTGCCCCACAGTAAATCGATGTACCCCGCCGTGGCGACCCACGGGCTGGCCACCCTGGTCCTGAATGGTGCCTGACCTCGCGACGGTTGGGTCCAACGTTTCGACGAGGCCCGCCGTGTCGCCGTCGGCCACGAAACAGAGCTCTTGGCTGTCCGGCTTGTCAGCGACGGCCATGTGGTGCGCTCGGGCCACCGCTCGGACGTCCTCTTTCCGGAGGTGCCCCACGGGAAACAGTGCGCGCGACAGCTGCGCTTGAGTCAGGGTAAACAGGAAGTAGGACTGGTCCTTGTTCGGGTCGAGCCCTCGCTGCAACCGCGTGTGACCGGACACGGGGTCTGGTGAGAGACGGGCGTAGTGCCCGGTGGCCACCCGATCCGCACCGAGTGCGGTGGCCCGTTCCAGGAGATGTGTAAATTTCAAGTCCCCGTTACATTGCACGCAGGGGATAGGGGTGCGTCCGGCGGCGTACTCCCGAACGAACGGCGTGACGACGGCGTCGTCGAATTGCCGTTCGAAGTTCATCATGTAGTGCGGGATTCCGAGGCTCGCAGCGGTGCGTCGGGCGTCATGCAAGTCGTCGATCGAACAGCAGCCCCCGAACGACCCCTCGTTCGCCCGCTGCGCAGACAACTGCATGGACAGGCCGATGACCTCATGCCCCATGTCGACCAGTTGTGCTGCGGCAACTGATGAATCGACTCCGCCTGACATCGCAACTACGACACGCATAAGACCTTAGGAGTGCGCCGCGACGGCGCTGCGTGGGCGGCGACCGGAGACGCCCCTGAGTCTGGCGACAATGCCGGGAAGCGCGCGGACGACATAGTCCACCTCAGCGTCCGTGTTCCCCAGTCCGAGACTGAATCGGATCGAATTCTGCGTGCGGTGCGGGGAGAACCCCATAGCTCGCAGCACGTGCGACGGCTCAAGTGTCCCCGACGAGCAGGCCGACCCAGTCGACACCGCCACGCCTTCGAGGTCCAGCGCGATCAACAGCGACTCCGCCTCCACTCCGGTGAAACTGATGTTGCTGGTGTTGTCGACGCGTAAGTCCGCATGTCCGTTGGACTCCGTACCGGTGACACTGGACAGAATGCCGGCCTCGAGCCGGTCCCGCAGTGACGCGAGATGATCGTTCGGCGCGGCCAACTTGGCGGCGGCGAGGCGGGCGGCCACGCTCATCCCGACCATCGCCGGCACGTTCTCTGTACCGGCGCGGCGACTGCGTTCCTGCTTGCCACCGGTAATCTGCGTTCGGAGCCTGGTGCCCCGTCTCACCCACAGCGCTCCGACGCCTTTCGGGCCGTTGAACTTGTGGGCGGACAACGACAACAGGTCGACACCCAGAGCGGAGACGTCCACCGGGATCTTGCCGACCGATTGCACGGCGTCGGTGTGAAACATGGCCCCGTGTGCGTGCGCCACGGCGGCCAGGTCGGCGACGGGTTGAATGGCGCCAATCTCGTTGTTCGCGTGCATGATGGACACGAGCGCCGTTTTCTCTGTCACGGCCTCCGCCAGGCGGTCTGGCGAGACGATACCGCTCGCGTCAACCCCGACGAGTGTCGTCGTCCAACCCGCTTTGCTGAGGGCCTTGAGCGTCTGGATGACCGCTTCGTGCTCGATGGCACTGGCCACGAGATGGCGTCGACCGGACGAGATTGACGCGTCCGCCACCCCACGAACCGCGAGGTTGTCCGATTCTGATCCACCGGACGTGAACACCAACTCCGTCGGCTCTGCACCGATGAGCGTCGCGACGGACGCGCGCGCGGTATCAAGGACGGTCTTCGCCTGCTGCCCATACGCATGCACGCTCGATGGGTTGCCATAGACGGTTCGCAGGGCATTCGCCATGGCGTCGGCCACCTCCGGCGCGACCGGGGTGGTGGCGTTGTGGTCGAAGTAGATCCGGGTCACCCCCAAATTCTACCGGCAATCGTGACCGCACACATATGCCGGTCGCGGTCAACGGGGCCGTCCAGGTGCTGTTGGTGTGCCGGCGGGGGTGCTCTCGCGGCCGAGAACGGGGCGTTTTGGCCTGTTTTCGGTCGTTCGGCGCCGTGTCTCCGGCGTCAATTCCTATCTCGGTGGACAGCCCCTGGAGCCTCTCGTATACTGGGCGCGAGGTCAATCGAGCAGGCCGCGCAAGGCGAACCGACCGAGTGACTGTTGGCGAGGAGTAGCAGGTATGTGGAAGCGGGAAGAGGCAGCCAAACCGGTCACTCCACCCCAGGCGGCAACCGTGCCGGGGCCCACCAGTGGTGTGTCGAGACCGCCCGTTCGCGCGGGTGGGCGGGACGTGAGCGTCGGCAGTATCGGCAAGTCCGTGGTGGTCAAGGGCGAGTTGAATGGGAGCGAGGACCTGACGATCGAGGGGCAGGTCGAGGGGAAGATCGAGCTCAGGGAGCACGTTCTGACGATCGGACCCCATGGCCGTATTCGAGCCGAGGTTTTCGCAAAAATTGTCGTCGTGCAGGGCGAGGTCACCGGCAATATCAAGGCGACAGAAAAGGTATCTATCCAGGATAGCGGCGCGGTCGAGGGCGACATCACAGCGCCAAAGGTCGCCATCGCGGAAGGGTCTCGTTTTCGCGGCAGCGTCGACATGAGCCCGGCTGGTCAACAAGAGTCTGGTCGCACAGCATCGGCGCAAGGGGCAGCGCCCCAGGCCCAACCACAGGCGGGCGGCTCGAAGGCAGGGAAGGCCGGCGCCGGTTCGAAGCCCAGTGGCGCGTCCTAGAGGCCGTTCATGCACGAGCGAGCGGAGACGGTGCGTAACCCACCGCCGGGATCAGCAGCATGACGCGCCCACTGGTGGCGTTGATGAGTGATTTCGGAAGCCGCGATCACTATGCCGCTACGATGAAAGGTGTCGTGCTGCAGGTCTGTCCCGAGGCCACCCTGGTCGATATCTCGCATGACATTCCCCCCCACGATTTGCAGTTCGCGGCGCTGGAACTGGCCGCCGCGTGCAAGTATTTCCCAGCGGGCAGCGTGTTTCTCGTGGTGGTTGACCCGGGCGTCGGGTCCGGGCGACGGGGACTGGCGGCCGACATCGGGGATTACCGGTTCGTGGCCCCAGACAATGGGGTCCTGACGGCGGTGTTCCAGGAGACGCCGCCGAAGCGGGTGGTCGAATTAACGGAGCGACGATACGCCAGACCGACGGTGAGCCGGACCTTCGAAGGGCGGGATCGGTTCGCCCCGGCGGCGGCCTGGCTCGCAAAGGGCGTCCAACTGTCGGCACTGGGGAGGCCGTTTAACGGCTATCAGGAGCTGGATATTCCCGTCGTCCAGCTCGAGGACGAGCGGCTGACGGGGGTGGTGCTGCGGATTGACCGGTTTGGCAACCTGGTGACCAACATCGATCGCAAGAACTTCGACAAATTTGCCGCCCGCGGGTCGATCGACATCCGGGTCGGCGAGCACGCAGTCGGGCGCTTGGTCGAAACGTACACGGACATCGCGGAGAGCGAGATCTGCGCGTTGTTCGGTGGCACCGAGCATCTGGAGATTGCAGCCAACGCGACGAGCGCGATGGCGCGACTTGGCGTAGAGCGCGGAGCGCGAGTTGTCGTGTCTCGCGGATAAGGACAAACGGTTAGAACACTATGAGCACTGACATGACCTCCGCGTTTCTGCACGTCGTGGAGCAGGCGGCCATTGCCTGCGCACACACGATGGGGCAAGGCGATCGACACGGGTCCGACCAGGTCGCAGTCGAATCCATGCGAGCGTCGCTTGATCGGGTGCCTATCGACGGGCGTGTCGTCATCGGGGAAGGCGAGCGTGATGAAGCGCCGATGCTGTATATCGGCGAGCCGGTCGGGATGGCCCATGCGAACGATCCGGAGGATGCCGGACCTTTCCCCCAGGTCGACATTGCGGTCGATCCGCTGGAAGGCACCAATCTGTGCGCCACCGGTGCGGCGAATGCCATTGCCGTGCTGGCGGCCTCTGAGCGCGGAGGTCTGCTGCACGCGCCAGATCTCTACATGGAGAAGTTGGTGGTCGGACCCAGGTCGAGGCACGCCGTGAGCCTCGACGCCTCGGTAGGGGACAACCTGCAGGCGATAGCGAAATGTCTAGGCAGGAACGTCCGGGACCTAGTCGTCACGGTGCTTGATCGAGACAGACACAAGCAGCTCATCGACGACATCCGCGAGGCGGGCGCTCGGATTCTTCTGATTGGCGACGGGGACCTGTCTGCTGGTATTTCGGCCGCCGTGCGCGGAAGTGGTGTGCACGCCGTGATGGGCACGGGCGGTGCCCCGGAAGGCGTGCTGGCCGCCGCCGCGATGCAGTGTCTCAACGGTGAAATTCTGGCGCGCCTCGTCGTCGATACCCCGGAGAAGGAGGCACGTTGCCGCGCCATGGGCATCACCGATATGGAGCGGACCTATACGGCCGCGGATCTGGCCAGCGGTGAGCGCCTGACCTTCGCTGCGACTGGTGTCACCGACGGCACGCTCATGAAGGGCGTCCGCTTCTTCGGAGAAGGCGCGCGCACGAGTTCACTGGTCATGCGGACCAATCCGCATCGCATCAGATTCATCGATACCATCCATCTGAACGACGGGGCTGATCTCAAAGTCCGATTCTGACCGCGCCGCGGTGCCGTGCTGTGCGCGGCTCATGTTTGGGGTCGGCCGGCCAGTCCTGTGAGCCTGTCCTTGCACGCGCAGACGGCCGATAGAACGCATGACAGGGTAGTGGTGTAACTAGAGCCGCGCGTGACCAATAGACGACGACAGAGTGTGCTCGCCATCGTCGCGGGCGTAGCCGCGTTTGGCGCAGTGGAAGGCGCGGAGCCGCCCGCGGCTGTCTACGGCCTACCGCTCGTGGTGAGCCGGCCGCTGGAGGCGCCTCCCGTCTCCGGCGCCTACAACCTCGATGCATTTGTGTTTGTGGATGTGGCAGCCTCGCCGGTGCCAACCAGCGTGCTCACGCCGCTGTTCGTCGATTGACCCT
>CAWWAF010000115.1:0-11243 GCA_963934795.1 uncultured bacterium | reverse complement strand
GCCAGGTCAGACGAGCCGTCGGTGTCAGGCTTGAACTCGACGTTGTCGCTGAAATTCCACTCGTGACGCGGCCGATAGATGCCCACGTCTTTGATTCGGGACTTCACCCGAAACGTGTACAACAAGCGGTGATAGTCGTAGGAAAATCCGTCGCGCTTGTGCGCGGCGACATCGAGTTTATAGGTGCCACCGACGAGATCGAGCTGGTCAATAACAAACGACACGGTGGCGTCGCCCTGGAGCGACTTCGACTTCATCTCCTCAATATGCGTGTTGGTGCCGTAGCAGCACACCCCATCGTTGCTGAAGATGCTGATGCCGAACGCGAAGTCGTCGACCTCGATCGGGGCATGCACTTGCATGCGAATGGTCAGCCGTTCGCCGGTGTGAAAGACATGCGCTGGTCCGTGGTCGCCCTCGAGCGTGACCTGGTCAATCCGGACGCCTCCAGACCCCCACCGCCCCTCCTTGGCCACGAACATATCGTCCGGTTGCGCGTCGTCATCCTCAGACTCTGCGTCGCTCGTCGCCTCCGGTTCCGGTTCCGGTTCCGGCTCAGCTTCCGGTTCGGGCTCAGGGACGATGTCGGGCTCAGGTGCCGCCTCGACCGGCTCGACGGCCACCACCTCTGGCGCAGGCGACACCGGTGTTTGCTGGGCCTTGGCGTCCTGAGCCGCGAGCAGCAGATCCTCGGCCAGCTCCACATCGGACAGATACATCTGGACGACCCGCTTCGGGTCGCCGACGAGACGTTTCTTCCCGGTATCGATCCACAGCGCTTCGTCACAGAAGCGCTCCACCATCGATAAGCCATGGGTCACCAGCAGAATCGTTTTGCCCCGGCGTTTGAACTCGGAAAACTTGTCGAGGCACTTCAGGCTGAAGCCCTCATCTCCCACGGCCAATACTTCGTCCACCAGCAGCACGTCTGGGTCGACGTTGATCGCGACCGCGAACCCAAGCCGCATGTACATGCCGGAGGAGTACGTCTTCACCGGCGCGTCGATGAAGTCTTCCATCTCCGCGAACTCGACGATCTCGTCGAAGCGTTTGGTGATCTCGCGCCGCGACAACCCCAGCATGACGCCGTTGATGAACACGTTCTCTCGGCCGGAGATCTCCGGATGAAAACCGGCGCCCAGCTCGATGAGTGCCGACACGCGACCGTTGACGCGCACGGTCCCAGTCGTCGGCTTGGTGATACCGGCGACGAGCTTGAGCAGCGTGCTCTTCCCGGAACCATTCCGCCCGATGACGCCGTAGGTCACGCCCTTCCGGATCGTGGCCGACATGTCGTTCAGGGCGAGGAACGATTCCTCCGGCCGGAGATCCTTCGCCAAGCTGCCGGTGAGCAGCGCACTCTTGAGAGTGGCGTATCGCCGGGAGTGCCCGTGACGTCGGTACACCTTGGTGACGTGGTCGATCTCAATCGCGGCCATGAGTCCGTCTCTACACTTCCTCGGCGAACGAGTCGCGGAGCCGGTCGAACAACCAGTATCCGACCAGAAAGAGTACTGACCCCGCGAAGGCCAGGGCGAGCAACCATTTCCAGTGGCCGAACGGTCCGTCGTAGAAAAAAATCTCCTGGTACGAGATCGCGAGATGCGCAAAGGGGTTGAGGTCCATGAACCCCTTCGCCCGTTCGGACAAGAACGCCATCGGGTAGATGATCGGCGAGGCGAACATCCAGAGAGTGAGCAGGTTGGCCAGCAGGTCCTTGATGTCGCGGAAATGCACCGTTAGGGCAGAGAGCACCATCGCGAGGCCCAGGGTCAATATGAACTGGACCGCCACCACCACAGGAAACCAGAGGAGCTCGCCTGGATGCAGTGGGACTGAGTTGTAGATCAGGAACCCGATCAAGATCGGCATCCCGAACAAAAAGTGCACCATGTTCGAAATGACCGAGACCACGGGCAGGATCTCAGCCGGAAACATGACTTTCTTGATCAGGTTGCCATTGATGATGAGCGCATTGGCCGCATCCATCAATGACGAGGAGAACCAGGTCCACGGCAGCAAGCCGCAGAACATGAACACCGCGTAGGGCTCGAGGTCCACTTCTTCACCGCGAGGCATGATTTCGGTGAAGACGAACGAAAACACCAGCAGGAGCAGGAGCGGATTGACGAAGGACCAGAAATAGCCGAGCACCGACCCGCGGTAGCGCGCCTTGAGCTCGCGGACGACGAGGGTCTCGACGAGTGCCCGGTAGCGGAACAGCTGCCGCAGATTAGACAGCATGGACTTCGAGTGCGACCGCCGTCACGTTGTCGGGTCCTCCCCCGTCATTGGCTCCCGTGATGAGCGCGTCACAGACAGCGTCGAGGTCAGCATGTTGTCGCAACACCTCACCGATCTGGTCATCCGAAAGCACGGCGAAGACACCATCCGAACAGAGCAGCAACCGATCGCCGGGTTCCAGAGTCAGTTCGCGGATGTCCACTTTCAGGTCTTCCGACCCCGAGAGCGCCCGCGTGACGATATTGCGCCAGGGATGCGCACGTGCCGCGCTTTCGGTGAGCGTGCCGGCCCGGATCTGTTCTTCGACCCAGGAGTGGTCACGAGTCAATTGTTCGAGCTGTCCCTGATGCAACCGATACACGCGGCTATCGCCGACGTGCGCCAACGTCACCACGTCGTCGGCGATCAGCGCGGCCACCGCCGTCGTGGCCATCCCCCGCAGGTCGGCGGAGGCCGCCGCCTCAGACGCGATGCGTCGGTCCGCCATTCGAAATCCGGCGTCCAACCGATTCGCGTTGACACTTTGCTCGGCGTTGAACGGGATCGGCCAAGTCTGGTCCGGTGACACCGCCAACGTCGCTTCCACGAACGCCGTGATCCCCTCGATGGCGGCTTGTGAGGCGACCTCGCCCGCCGCGTGGCCGCCCATGCCGTCGGCGACGACGAACAATCCCAGGTCGTCCCGGACGACGAGACTGTCCTCATTGGTCGAGCGTCGGAGACCCTTGTCCGTCGCTGAGGCAAAAGAAACGCGCATGGGCTCCTCGAGCCGAGTGGGCCTAGTCTCTATTTTTGGCGCGGGACGCGACACGTAACCGCGTCAGAGACTTCAACATGGCGATACGGGCACGTTCGAAGTCCATGTCGAGCGCGGGCGTGTCCAGTCGTTTCTTGGCGCGCTGTTCAGCATCCGTGGCTCGCGTGACGTCGATGTCCTCGGCCGACTCCGCGATTTGCGCGAGAATCGTGACCCGGTCCGGCTGCACTTCGGCGAACCCGAACGACACCGCGACGTGGGACGTCTCCTGTCCGCGACGGTACCACAACTCACCGACCTGGAGCGTCGCCAGGAGGGGGGTGTGGCCGGGCCGCACGCCAAAGGACCCTTCGGTGCCCGGGATCTGCACTTCGTCGATCTGCTCGCTGACGACAGAGCGCTCCGGCGTGACGATCTCGAGAATCAGATGTTCAGGCAGCGGCATGGTTACGCGGCCTCGCTCTTCATCTTATCCGCTTTTTCGATCGCTTCGTCGATACTCCCCACCAGGTAGAACGCCTGCTCAGGCAGCGCGTCGTGCTTGCCGTCGACAATCTCCTTGAACCCACGGATCGTGTCGGCGATCGCGACATACTTACCTTCGAGGCCGGTGAATTGCGTCGCGACGAAGAACGGTTGCGACAGGAACTTCTCGATGCGACGCGCACGGGATACGGCAAGCTTGTCGTCCTCTGACAACTCGTCGATACCGAGAATCGCGATGATGTCTTGCAGGTCCTTGTAGCGCTGGAGCACCTGCTTGACCTCACGGGCGACATTGTAGTGTTCGTCCCCAATGACGTTCGGGTCGAGAATGGTGGACGTGGACGCCAACGGGTCAACTGCCGGATAGATCCCCTTCTCGACGTAGGCACGGGACAGGTTCGTCGTGGCGTCGAGATGGGCGAACGTCGTCGCCGGCGCCGGATCCGTATAGTCGTCGGCCGGGACGTAGATCGCTTGCACCGAGGTGATCGAGCCCTGTGTGGTCGAGGTGATTCGCTCCTGCATCGCCCCCATCTCACTGGCCAGGGTCGGCTGATACCCCACCGCGGACGGCATCCGTCCCAGCAACGCAGAAACCTCAGAGCCCGCCTGCGTGAACCGGAAGATGTTGTCGATAAAGAGGAGCACGTCCTTGCCTTCGGCATCACGGAAGTACTCAGCGACGGTCAAAGCGGTCAGACCGACCCGCTGACGGGCCCCCGGCGGTTCCGTCATCTGGCCGTAGATAAGGGCCGCGCGTGACTTCTCGCGGTCTTCGATGTTGATGACACCACTCTCCCGCATCTCGTGCCAGAGGTCGTTCCCTTCACGGGTTCGCTCGCCGACACCGCCGAACACCGACACGCCACCGTGCTTGAGCGCGATGTTGTTGATGAGCTCCATGATGAGCACGGTCTTGCCGACGCCGGCTCCACCGAAGAGGCCAATCTTGCCGCCCCGCACATACGGCTCAAGCAGGTCGATGACCTTGATGCCGGTCTCGAACATCTCTCGCTCGGTCGATTGGTCGACCAACTTGGGCGCCGGTCTATGAATCGGCCAACGCTCCTTGGTCTGGACCGGCTGGTCTGGAAAGTCGACCGGCTCGCCGAGCACGTTGAGGACCCTCCCCAGCGTCTCCGGACCGACGGGCACCGTGATCGGCTCACCGAGGTCAAGTGCGTCGACGCCTCGCTGCATGCCATCGGTCGGCTTCATGGCCACGGCGCGCACCCGGCCTTCGCCCAGGTGTTGCGCCACCTCCGCGATGATGTCGATGTCGACCCCACTTGCGCTGGTCTTCACATGCAACGCGTTGTAGATAGCTGGCAGGTGTCCCTGCTCGAATTCGACGTCGATAACCGGACCGATGATCTGAACCACCTTGCCGACGTGCTTCTCTGCCGCTGTTTCGTTCGCCATGCTCTGCGCGTCCTTCTGACTTGGAGTGTTATATCGCTTCGGCCCCGGACACGATCTCGATGATCTCGCCGGTGATCTTCGCCTGCCGCACCTTATTCATATACAGAGTCAGGTCGGCGATCATCTCAGTGGCGTTCTTCGTGGCTGCTTCCATCGCGGTCAAACGCGCCGCGTGCTCGGCCGCTGCCGACTCAAGCAACGCGCGGTAGAACTGCACTTCCACGTGACGCGGAATCAAGCTGTCGAAAATCTGGGCCGGGTCTGGTTCGTAGAGATAGTCGGGCAACCGTTCACCATCCGCATCGCCGGTCACGAGTGGTTTGATCGGCAGAACCTGGCTGACCACGACCTGTTGCTGGAGCACGTTCTTGAACTCGTTGTACACCACGTGCACCGAGTCCACTTCGCCCTCGATGAAAGCCGTCACCGCCTCGCGGGCAATCGCCTGCGCGTGGGCGTACTTCAGGTTGGCGAAAATGTCGACCAGCTCGAAACGGACATCGAACCCACGCCGCGCGAAGAACTCGCGGCCCTTCTTGCCAACGAGGCCAAGCGACACGCCGGCGCCGCTCGCGTTGGTGATCACCTCGCCCGCCTGTTTCACGATATTCGAGTTGAAACCGCCGCACAGTCCTTTGTCGGCGCTGACCACGATGATCAAGGTTGGCCGGTCCGGGGCATCTGGCGCGCGCTGGGTCAACAGCGGATGGGCGCTCGTGTCGACCTGACTGGCCAGACCGCCGAGCACGCGCTCCATCTGACTAGCGAACGGCCGCGCGCCCATCATGGACTCTTGCGCCCGGCGAAGCCTCGAGGCGGAGATCGCCTTCATCGCCTTGGTGATCTGCTGCGTCGACTTGACCGCGCGGATGCGTCTACGAATATCGAGAAGGGATGCCACTAGGAACGCTCTCCGTTGTTACGTCCGGGCTAAGCAGCCGCGGTTTGGTGAGCCGCCGCAAATTGAGCGGAGAACTCTGTGAGCAGGGCAGTGATGCGGCCCTTCAGATCGTCATCGATCGTGCCCCGCTCGACTAGGTCGGTAAACAGCGCGGGCTCGCGCCCCTCCACGAACTGGTAAAGCTCGGTCTCGTAGTCGCGGGCGTGGTTTTCGGCCACACCGTCGAGAAACCCGTTGTTCCCGGCGTAGACGATGAGGACTTGCCTCTCGACCGCCAACGGCTCATATTGGGGCTGCTTCAGCACCTCAACCAGCCGCTTGCCACGATTCAACTGATTTTGCGTTGACTTGTCCAGGTCACTGGCCATCTGGGCAAAGGCCGCCAACTCACGATATTGCGCCAAGTCGAGTCGCAGGGTACCCGCCACCTGACGCATCGCCTTGATCTGCGCGGAGCCGCCAACACGGGACACCGAATTACCGACGTTGATGGCGGGCCGTACGCCCTGGTGAAAGAGGTCCGACTCCAAAAATATCTGTCCGTCGGTGATCGAGATCACATTGGTCGGGATATACGCAGAGAGGTCGCCGGCCTGGGTCTCGATGATGGGCAGGGCCGTGAGCGAACCACCGCCCAGCTCGTCGTTCAGCATCGCCGCCCGCTCGAGCAGCCGCGAGTGCAGATAGAAGACGTCGCCGGGATAGGCCTCGCGGCCCGGTGGGCGGCGGAGCAGCAGCGATATTTCGCGATACGCCTGCGCGTGCTTCGAGAGGTCGTCGTAGACGCAGAGCGCGTGCTGGCCTTTGTCGCGGAAGTACTCGCCCATCGCGCAGGCCGCGTATGGGCTAATGAACAGCAGCGAGGCGGGGGCCGAGGCGGGCGCGGCCACCACAATACTGAACTCCATCGCGCCGGCGTCTTCGAGGGTCTTGACCACTTGGGCGATCGTCGAGGCCTTCTGACCGATGGCGTTGTAGATGCAGATCACACCCTTGCCACGCTGGTTCAGAATCGTGTCGACGGCGACAGCGGTCTTGCCGGTTTGACGGTCACCGATAATCAATTCCCGTTGGCCGCGACCGATCGGCACCATGGTGTCGATGGCCTTGAGACCGGTTTGGAGCGGTTGCCGGACCCCCTGTCGGTCAACGACACCGGGGGCGATCTTCTCGACCGGCGATGTCTCGGTGGTCGCGATAGGCCCCTTGCCGTCGATGGGCTGACCGAGCGCGTTGACCACACGGCCCAGCATCGCCTCGCCCACTGGCACCGAGATAATCTTGCCCGTGCGTTTGACGGTGTCGCCTTCGGCGATGGCCGTGCTTTGCCCGAGGAGCACGACACCAACACTGTCTTCAGAGAGGTTCAGCGCCAGCCCGAAGATGCCGTGCGGAAACTCAAGCATTTCGGTGGCCATGACATTCTCGATGCCATGCACCTGAGCGATACCGTCGCCCACCGACACAACGGTGCCGACTTCGGCCACGTCCACATCGATGGTGTAGTCGCCAATCTGGTCACGAATAATCTGCGTAATTTCTTCCGCGTTGATGGTCATCGCTACAACTTCCGTCCTGTGCCGTCCTGTGCGTTGGGGGTTGGTGGCCCGTCGTGATTCGGCCGGCTATCGTTCCCACAGGGTCTGGCGGATACGTTCGAGATTGCGCGCCACGCTGGCGTCATACACGGTGGATCCGACCTTGGCGACGAGCCCGCCCAAGAGCGCGGGGTCGACCGCGGTCGTCAAGATCACCTGGCGACCGCTCGCGTGCGCCAGACTGCGTTCGATATGTGCGGTGCGTTCGGCTGGCAAGGCGTGCGCGGTCGTGACCGTCGCCTGCACCACACCGAGATGGTCCATGAGGCGCGCACGATACGCCTCGAGAATATCGGCCAGGATGCCGAGGCGATCGCGTTCGGCCAGCAGCGTGAGGAGCTTCGACACCGGGGGGAGGAGGTCGCCCAGCCGGGTGACGAGTTCGGTCACGATGGCGTGCTTGCGCGGCGTGGGGATCGCGGGATTGAGCAGCACCCGCCGCAGGGTCTCATGGCCGTCGATAAGCGCCAGAGACCGGGCGAGGTCGGATTCGACCTTCTTGAGGTCGCGGTCCTGAACACTGACCTCGAAGAGGGCGCGGGCGTAACGCGCGGCCGCGGTGCGGTTCGTCATGGGTTCGGATTGAAAAGGCGCGCTGTATCTGCTGGCGAGAAAGGCCTCGACGGCCTCCGCGCGAGCAAGGCAAACGGGGAACTATACCATTCGTGGGGAGCAGCCAGCAAGCCACGGGGTCCGCAGCGGGGCCGGTCAGGGTCCTGTGAGCTGTTCGAACAAACGCTGGAGTTCATCCTCTGAGGTAAATGCGATTTCGATGCGTCCTTTCCGACCCCGGCGCACGATGCGAACCCGGGTACCGAGTGCGACCCGGAGCCGGTCCTGCGCGGCCCGCGTATGGACGTCTGGATCCGGCGAGGACGTCGGCCCAGCCGGTTCGCCCTGGCCGGCCAGCTTCTTGACGAGGTCCTCGGTCTCGCGGACAGACAGTCCGCGCGCCACGACCTCCCGTGCTGCGCGTTTTTGGGCGGTTGGCTCGGGCAAGCCGAGTAGAGCGCGGGCATGGCCCATGGTGAGCGCGCCACCAGACACATCAGCCTGAAGCTCAGCAGGCAAACTGAGCAGCCGGACGTAGTTGGCAACCGTCGCTCGGTTTTTACCGACGGCGGTGGCTATGTCCTCTTGGGTCAGGTGGTACTCGGCGGTCAGCCGCTGATACGCCTCAGCCTCTTCAATCGGGTTCAAGTTTTCGCGCTGGAGGTTCTCGATCAATGCGACCTCCAGGAGCTTGTCGTCCGCCACGTCTCGGACAACGACCGGCACCCGGAGTAGACCGGACCGCTGTGCGGCCCGCCAGCGGCGTTCGCCGGCAACAATCTCGAACCGGTCAGCGTCCAGAGGACGGACCACGATGGGCTGAATGACCCCGCTGCTCCGGATCGATGCGGCAAGCTCCTCCAACTTCGGCTCGTCCATGACCGTGCGGGGCTGCACTCGATTCGGCGTCAACCGGTCAATGTCGACCTCCGTCGGTGAGCCGACCGGCGCTGAGGGGGGTCGATTGGGTATCAGCGCACTCAGTCCGCGCCCGAGCGCTGGTCTCTTTTTCGCCATGGTTCGCGTCTCGCGTTACAGCAGCGGTTCCGGAAGTGTGGGCGGCGGCGAGTGACGTTCCAGCACCTCGCGTGCCAATGAGAGATAGGCCTCGGCCCCGGTGGACCGAACGTCGTACAGGATAGCGGGGACGCCATGACCAGGGGCTTCCGCCAATCGGATGTTCCGCGGAATAGTCGTGATGTACACCTTGTCCGGGAAGTGCTTACGGACTTCCGCGGCGACTCCCTGCCCGAGCAGTGTTCTGCTGTCGGCCATGGTTAGGAGGATGCCCTCGATTCCCAGATCAGGATTCATGTCGGCCTGGACGCGGCCGATGGTCGCGGTCAGTTCCGCCAGCCCCTCCAGGGCGAAGTACTCGCAGTTCATGGGGATAAGGACCGAGTCGGCGGCCACAAGTGCGTTGAGCGTGAGTAGGCCGAGGGACGGCGGGGTGTCAATGAAGATGAAGTCGTATCGCGAACGGGCCTGGCGCAGAAACGGTCGGAGGCGCGCTTCGCGGTCGGAGCGAGTGACCAGTTCGACCTCCGCCCCCGTGAGGTTGCGGTCCGCAGGAATGACGCGCAGGCCGGTCACCTCTGTTACGAGCTCGAACGGAGCCGGGTCCAGCAGTTCATCGCTCGTGAGCGCGTCATAGATGGTGGCACCGGCCGGCGCCTGGGCGGTGAGGCCAAGCCCGCTGGTGAGGTTGGATTGCGGGTCGAGGTCGACCAGCAAGACGGACCGGTCAGCCATGGCCAACGACGCAGCTAGGTTGATAGCGGTAGTGGTCTTGCCCACTCCGCCCTTTTGGTTCGAGATCGCAATTATTTTACTCATAGGCCATTTGGCCAATAATGTTGGCCATGTGACACAGCACAGCATCTTTCTAGCAGGTATATACCATGATATCTCGGATCAAGCGCCACGACAAGCGCCGCGACCAGCAAGTCAGACTCGACGACGGAATTGCTGGGTGGTGCAGCCTTGGGCGAGAACCGTCGGACAGGTCCGTATAGCGCCACCATGTTCTGAATCGCAGCGACATATTGCAATATCAGGGGCTCAATGAGCTCGTCTGGCTGCTACATCGAGGATGGGAAGACCAGTCTGACGCAGTTCGGTGGGCGAGGTCCACACACGTCGACGCCTGGCTTTGTTGCTACGGATGCACCGAATCCACACCTTTAGTGCCTCCGCGACACCTGGCCACGAACATCTCCGTCATCCGCCAGCCCTTCACCGGCCCTTTCGTGGAGTGCCCGCGTATCCTCTGAAGCTGAAAAGCGAGCCCCAAAGACGGTTTCTTCCATATCGCGTCGATGGGCTACGGACGTGCGTACCTGTAGTTCCCATCACACGAAGCTCGATTCGCAGACAGGGTGACCAAGACACCGCCACCGGGCGCGCTGTCTATCCTCAGCCTGTTGTAGCGCGACTTCGTGGGCCCAGACGCATCAAGGCATGAATCGTCGACCGCTGTGTCCAGGCACTATTTCCCTGCCTCGCCCTAGCGGCCAATCGTCACAAAGGCAGGTGCTGAAGTGAGGCAGCTACTGATCGCCTCAGGCCAAGCCTGATGACGGCCGCGCCAAAGCCCTCGATGCGACGTCAGAAATTGGATGTGCCGATGCTTGCTAGGCCGTGGCACTCACGTCATCGAAATGGCCGGCCTCGACTAAGACCGTGTGAGTGGCCAGGCATCTAGAAGCGGGGCCACCATCGCGCGATTGTCCTACTTGTCGCCTTCGCCCCACGACCTGGAGAATCGCGACTTTAACTGATAGCGGCGCTACCCAAGAAGCCCTTCACGGATCCAGCAGATCAGGGATGTTCCGCGTGGAACACAGGGGGGGCATAGCGACCAATGCTCCCGGAGAACGAGACCGTCCCGCTGCGTCGTCGCTCCAAGCGAAAACCAAGCCTGGCTCACGAGAATCCCATGAAGCCTCCGACACGTATCAGAGCCGTGTCAGATACTCGACCAACTGGCGATGAGTCGATCCGGCCAACAAAGCCCAAAACACGGAGCCCGACTCACCCACGGCCAGTGAGGGTCTGAGCCGGATCACTCAATCCGGCTGATACACCAAGACCACCGGCAGTGTTCCACGTGGAACACTGCCGTGGCGACCGCCACGACACCCCCCTGACCGGCGCCACATTGCAAGGTGCTCCAGCCATCGCTGCTGCTGCCACGGCCCGCCATCTCCCAGGCCAAACGGAAGCCGCGGCGTGCCGCCGAATCGCAAACGCTGCCCCTATACCCTCCAAAGAACCCCGACCA
>CAWWAF010000114.1:0-11485 GCA_963934795.1 uncultured bacterium | reverse complement strand
ACGGACCGGCTAGAGCGGTCCAGCTCGTGTCGGCACCGCTCTAGTTGACAGAATCAGTACGCGCCCGATAAAATTAGCACTCGACTACACCGAGTGCTAATTCAGCCTCTGGTCACCCCTTTACCCAAAGGGGTTTTCATCAACATCTCAAGGGAGTCGGAAACACCATGGCAATCAAAGTACGACCGTTGCACGACCGGATCATCGTCCTGCGCTTGGATGAAGACGACGAACAGCAGGTCGGTTCGATCATCATCCCGGACACGGCCAAGGAAAAGCCCCAGCAGGGCAAGGTCGTCGCGGTGGGCAAGGGCAAGGTCAAGGAAGACGGCGGCCTGGCGCCCATGGACGTCAAAGAGGGCGACACGATTCTCTTCGGGAAGTACTCAGGGCAGGAGATCAAACTCGACGGCGAAGAGTTCCTGATCATGCGCGAAGACGAAGTCCTGGGCGTCATCTCAAAGTAGCAGGCCAAGACAAGTAGAGCCGCCAATTACCTGATTCAGCCCCGACGACGGCCACACCCCTGGTGAGACCACGGCGGAGAACCTATCTTCAATTTGGAGCAATAAGAACATGGCAAAGAAAATCGTGTATGGCCAGGAGGCGAGGCAGAACATTCTCGCCGGTGTGGACCAGTTGGCGAACTGCGTCAAGGTGACGCTTGGACCCAAGGGCCGCAACGTGGTCCTCGACAAGAAGTTCGGTTCGCCAACCATCACCAAAGACGGTGTAACGGTGGCGAAGGAAATCGAGCTGGAGAACAGCCTCGAGAACATGGGCGCGCAAATGGTGCGCGAGGTCGCCAGCAAGACCTCTGACATCGCCGGTGACGGCACTACCACCGCGACCGTGCTCGCGCAGTCGATTTACCGCGAAGGCGCCAAGAACGTGGTCGCTGGTGCGAACCCAATGGAAGTGAAGCGCGGTATCGAAGCCGCCGTGACCGCGGTCGTCAAGAACCTCGAGGGCCTGTCACGCGCCGTCAGCGGCGACATGATTGCCCAGGTCGGCCAGATCTCGGCGAACAACGACAAGACCATCGGAAACATCATCGCCGAGGCGATGGACAAGGTGGGCAAGGACGGCGTGATCACGGTCGAGGAGTCACGCACCTTGGAGACGTCGCTCGAGGTCGTTGAAGGCATGCAGTTCGACCGCGGCTATCTCTCACCCTATTTCGTCACCGACTCTGAGCGAATGGAAGTTGTGCTCGAGAACCCGATCATTCTCATTCACGAGAAGAAGATCAGCTCGATGAAGGACCTCCTGCCGCTGCTCGAGCAGGTCGCGCGGCTCAACCGGCCCCTCCTGATTGTGGCTGAGGATGTCGACGGAGAGGCGCTCGCTACGCTCGTCGTCAACAAGCTGCGCGGGACATTGCAGGGCGCCGCCGTCAAGGCGCCTGGGTTCGGCGACCGGCGGAAGGCGATGCTTGAAGACATCGCGGTGCTCACCGGTGGCAAGGCCATCACCGAGGACCTCGGGTTGAAGCTCGAGAACATCAAGGTCGAGGATCTTGGCAAAGCCAAGAAGATCACGATCGACAAGGACAACACCACCATCATCGAGGGCGAGGGTGTACACGCCGCCATCGAAGGCCGGGTCAAGCAAATCCGGACGCAGATCGACGAAACCACGTCGGACTACGACCGCGAGAAGTTGCAGGAGCGGCTGGCGAAGCTGGTCGGCGGCGTGGCTGTCATCAAGGTTGGCGCCGCCACCGAAACCGAGATGAAAGAGAAGAAGGCCCGAGTCGAGGACGCCATGCACGCGACCAAGGCAGCGGTCGAGGAGGGCATCGTCCCCGGCGGCGGCGTCGCATTGCTACGTAGCCAGGCCGCGCTGGTCGATCTCAAACTCGAAGGTGACCAGCAGATCGGCGTGAACATCATTCGGCGGGCTCTGGAAGAGCCGATGCGCTGGATCGCCACCAATGCTGGTGAGGAAGGGTCGATCGTCGTCGCCAAGGTTCGGGAGCAGACCGACCCCGAAGACGGCTTCAATGCCCAATCCGAAGTCTACGAAAACCTGATCAGCGCTGGGGTCATCGACCCCACGAAGGTCGTGCGGGCGGCACTGCAGAACGCCAGCTCGATCGCGTCGCTCCTGCTCACCACGGAGGCTCTCGTCAGCGAGCTTCCGGAGGAGAAGGGTGCCGGCGGCGGCGGCGGCGGCATGCCAGGCGGCGGCATGGAAGGCATGGGCGGTATGGGCGGCATGATGTAGCTCTTGCACCTGCAGCGTGAACAACGAGAAGGGGCGTGCACCTTGCGGCGCACGCCCCTTTTTTTGTTCAACCGGTTGGCTGGTGTTATTCCAGCGGTCGCTGCAGTTGCGCGGCGGTCCTGGGCAGGTCCGCCAGGTCCCGCTAGCGCAGCGTAAAGGTCAGCGCGATGGTCACGAGTACGGCCACAGGTTCGCCGAACCTCGTTCCAGGCCGGAAGCGCCATTGCTTCGCGGCTTTCAACGCTTCTTCATCCAGCCCGAAGTTCTTGTCGAGCGACCGCACCACCTTGACGTCTCCAACCGTCCCATCAGGCAGCACAACCGCCTCAATGATGACCTCGCCCTGAATCTTGGCCCGCATCGCCTCAGACGTGTAGTTCGGTCGTGCCTGCCGGAGCGGTTGTGGGGTCTCGACGCCGTTGCCAGGCCGGTAGACACCGCCACCAGACCCGCCGCCCTCCCCGGGGCCTAGTCCATCACCTTGCCCGGGACCGATCCCGCCGCCAGCGCCCTCGCCAGCTCCGCCGCCAGTGCCACTCCCGGCCGAGTCGAGAGAGCGAGCCATCAACCCCTGCAAGACACCGGTGCGCGTCCGGGGCGCGGCCGCCATGGGCACGGCCGACAATCGCACCCTTTGCGCTTCGAGAGGCTGCTCCTCTGGCTCCGGCGCCACTTCCGGAGGCGCTACGAACTCCTCCGGTTCCTCGATGGGGATGCTGACCTCGTCCTCGCCCTCCACCTCGACTTCGCGAGGTGCCTCCAGCGACTCGTTCCCCCCCCCGCCGCCGCCGCCGCCGGGCCCTGCTTGCGGGATCCAGATGATGCTGTCGTACGTCGTCCGCTCAATCTCGACGATTTCCTCGGCGACGGGTGCGATGCGGATCACCAGAAACACGAGGATCACGCCGACGGCGTGACTCGCGAGCGACACGCCAAGCGCTCCGCTAACGCGTTTGGGCTCGGCCGACAGCTGAGGTGTGTACGATGTGCCGCCATCTGGGTGGATCGATAGCCACCCGCCGGCAACGGCTCCGCGGATCCCTCCTCGGAGAACCCCTCGCGCTCCGGCAGGCCCGCGTTGCTTGCGCTTCCGCCGTTCAGGCGGCGTATAGCTTGCCCCAGCCGAAAACCGTATAGATCCGAGGTCCAAGCCGTTCACGCGACGCGCTCCCTCCTCAGACGCTAGTCGTAGCCTAGCGTCATACACCTAACATGCAAGCGGGGTACCTGGCTGAGCGCCTACCAAACACACCACCCGCCGTGCACGTAACTACCTCATAATAAACGTGTTGCGTTGTCCAAGCGACGCGCGACACCGTTCGAGTCGACCGACCTCCGTGGATAACACCCTGGCCGGAACGAGTGTCAGTCTGGTGGCGGCCACGGCGAACCACACACAGGTCTATCAACCTAAGACGTCAGCGAGCGCTATTTAGACTCGCCCTGACCACGCTCCGATCGCCGCGTTCCCACCTCCGTACCCGAACATGACGGCGAGTGCGTCGGCGGCGCGTGGCTCACTGTGCACCGCCACCAACACCCCGCCCCGTGCGGTCAGCGTCTCGAAAATGAAGCCGTCGTGGGTCTGGAAACCGGCGCGCCTAATGGTCGCCGACACGCCGGACTGGTCCAGATCGCTCGAAGGTCCCTGGAGCGTGCTCACAAACGGCCCGTGGGCCACCACCGGTCCGATCCGCGGGATGTCCAGCTCCGTGCCGTCGACCCCAAACGTCCGTTGACACAGCGCCGCCGCCTCCGGAGATTGCTGGCTGATTATAGACAGTGCCTCGGGAGGAAACCCTTCATCCGCGAGCGCGTCAAGCCCTCGCTGTGCCCATTCTGTGTCCTGAAACACGCCAACGGTAAAACTCTCTCGCTCGTCGTCATTCATACCTGCCCTCGCCTTACCCGTGCATCCGCCGATTCGCCCACTGATCGGGTGCCGCCCGACCGTTACCGTAGTCTACCGACAGAGGCCAACGTTCGCAAAGGTCCAACCACCGGTTGCCCCTCTGCATCTTCACAGCACGATGCGATGCTGTCCAACACGTCTGGTCACGCGCTCTCGGTCCAAGTACTCGAGGAGCGGTATCGCGAACTTTCGGCTGACGCCATACCTGTCCTTGAACATCCCGACGTCGAGACGCGCCGGGGTCTCTGCCGTGTTGAGCCGTCGCACGTCTTCCTTCAGACCTTCGAGGGCCGAGGTTTCAAAGACGAGCGCCCCCACTCGCTGCACGGTCCCCGCACGGACCATCCAGAGCAGGACCCGATCGAACGTATCCGGCGCGCACCCGATCTGCTCGGGCACGACCGCCACCATCGGCGGCGACAAGCCCGCGTCCGTGAACACTCTCAGCACCGCCTCGCTGATCCGCGTCTCCTCTTGCGACAAGGTTACGTGATGGGTCGTCAGCGCCAACCGGTCGCGCGCCACCAGACGCCCGGCCGTCACCAGGTCGCCAAGCACCGCCTCGAACACGGCTCCCTCGGCGTGGCGGAACAGCCGCTCGCGCACCTCTTCCCGGGGGACCCCCTCGCTCAGCGGTTGGACGGTGTGAAACGCCGTCACCATCGCGACAACACGCTCAGCGACATCCGCCAACGCCGCGGTATCGACCACGGCACCCCCGATGCGCCGGATCGTCCCCGCCGACCCGAGCCTCCCGATCAGCTCATCGGCCGCATCAGTACGCAAACCGGCCCGTGTGAGCAACTCTGCCACCGGCAGGCCAGACAGTCCGCGTTCGCCCACCAGCACAGTGACCGTCTCGTCTTCCCCAGACGAATCCGTACCCAAGCCCACGCGCAAGCGTTCTAGACGCCGACGCCCGGCCGCGGTGCGCATCCCCCCTCGGGGCGGCTCAGGATCGATCACGAGTCCACCTGCGATCGTGACCGGGGGCGAGTAGGCCCTCAAAATGAACCGGTCGCCGCGGGTCAAGACGGCGGGTGACTCAAGCCGCAGCCGAGCGAAGGCGTGGCCGCCCGGTTTGAGGTCCCCTGGAGCGTCGTCCCGCTCTTCTGTCTCGTCGTCACGCCCTGCGTCAACGTCACGGTCACCCACGAGGGGGCCAACCGCAACCCGCCCCAACACCTCGCTGGTCCCCTGATGAAAGCGCACGCGCGCCCCATGCTTCAGCGGACGCGAGGTGGGAAGCAGAGCCAGCAGGGTATCCAATCGCCTGGTCGCCTCGAAACGCCCCGGCGTCACGACCGTATCGCCGCGCGCGATCTCTGACACCTCAACGCCAGAGAGATTCGCGGCCACGCGTTGTCCGGCCACCGCCACGGTCTGCGAGACGCCGTGAACCTGGAGCCCGCGAATCTTGATGTCACCCCCCGTCGGTAACACACGGAGCATCGTGTCCGTCGTCATCCGGCCGGCCGCGAGCGTCCCGGTCACCACCGTGCCGAAACCCTTGACCGAGAAGGCGCGGTCGATGGGCAGACGCACCGCCCCATCAGTGGATCGCGGATCGGCCCGTCCCGCCATGTCAAACAGTGCGTCCCGGAGGGCCGCCAGCCCATCACCGGTTTTCGCCGACACCGGCATCACCGGCGCGTCCTCAAGAAACGACGCCGACACCAGTTCCGCCGTCTCCATGGCGACCAGCTCCACGGTCTCGGCGTCGACGAGATCCGTCTTCGTCAGCGCAATCACGCCTCCGGTCACACCGAGTAATCGACAAATATCGAAGTGCTCGCGAGTCTGCGGCATAACTGACTCATCGGCCGCAACCACGAGGAGCACGCCATCCACTCCACTCGCACCGGCCAACATGTTCTTGACGAACCGCTCATGGCCGGGAACATCGACGAACGACAGCTGCGTCTCGTCCTGCTCGAGACTCGCGAATCCGAGATCGATCGTAATACCTCGCGACTTCTCTTCCTTGAGCCGATCGGGATCGGTGCCGGTCAGCGCTTTGACAAGCGCGCTCTTCCCGTGGTCGATATGACCAGCGGTGCCGACGACCACATACCGTCTCACGTTGTGCACCTCAACATTTCGTGTCCGACACCCGATCGACCAGCGTGAAGCCGCACCCCGGCTACCGTCGGTCGCTTCGACGAGGGGCGCCTCGTCCGCGCTTACCTGACGACCGTCCGCGTGGAGCGACGCGACTGCGGCCTGGCCCACGAGGGCCGGCGGACGCACGCACCGCCGCAAGGATCTCGACCAGCCCAAGATCAATCTGTCGCCGGTCGGTATCCACGCGCAGCAGTTGGACGGCCACCCTGTCGCCGAGTTTGTAGGTCTGCCCGGTGTTCTCCCCAACGAGCGTGTGGTCGGAATCCAGGAAGCGATAGTAATCGTCCGCCATGCTTGAGATGTGGACCAGCCCCTCAACGAAAGGTTCGATCAACTCGACAAACAGCCCGAACCCGGTCACCCCGGTCACATATCCGGTGAACTCATCGCCCACCTTGTCGGTCATGAAGCGGACCTTCTTCCACTGAATGATCTCGCGCTCTGCCTCTTCGGCTCGTCGCTCCATGACCGACGTGTGGCGCCCCACCTCTGGCAAGACCTCACTCAGGGCCTCCTGCCGCTCCGCCGACAGCTCACGGCCACGTCGCTCACGAAGCAGGCGGTGCACCACGAGATCGGGATATCGGCGTATCGGCGAGGTGAAGTGCGTGTAGGTCTTTGAGGCCAGGCCAAAGTGTCCAGCGTTGACCGAGTCGTATTGCGCCTTCTGCATGGTGCGCAGCATCAGCAAGGCCACCGGTCGCTCCTCGGGCAGACCGTGAAGCCGTTTCAATAGCTGCTGGAAGTGACGCGGCCGCACTTGCTCGGGCAGCACCCTTAGCGCGTGCCCCAGCGTGCCCGCGAACTCGTCGAACTCAGCCACCTTCATGGGATCCGGGACCGGGTGGACCCGAAAGAGCGCCGGCGCGCCGCTGTCCTGGAGAAAGCCGGCTACCGTCTCGTTGGCCACGAGCATGAATTCCTCGATGATGCGGTGCGCAACGTTGCGGTCGGCCGCCACGATGTCCTCGACCAATCCGGCTTCATCGAGTACGAGTCGCGTCGCCTTCAAATCGAAGTCAATGGACCCGCGGCGGACGCGGCGCGCGTGCAACCGGCGATAGACGGTCTCCATCGCTTCGAACAGCGGAACCAGGCCAGCATGGGCCTGACGAGTGCTGGGGTCCCGCTCGGTCAAGATGGCGTCAACCGCCGTATAGGTCATCCGCGCATCTGAGCGAATCACCCCGTCGTGCATCTCGAACCGCACCACGGCACCGCGGCTGTCGATCTCCATCACACAGGATTGCACGAGCCGATCGACGCCTGGGTTCAGACTACACAGCCCGGTCGCGAGCGGCGACGGGAACATGTGCAGAGCGCGTTCGGGGAAGTAGACCGAGGTCCCTCGCGCATAGGCGCATCGATCAAGCGCACTCCCTTCGCGCACGTAGTGGGCCACGTCAGCGATATGGACCCCCAGCCGGTGGTTCCCATTCGGCAAGGTTTCAAGGGTGATCGCATCATCGAAATCGCGGGCGGTTTCTCCATCGATGGTGACGGTGGTGGTCTCGCGAAAGTCGGTCCGGTGGGTCACATCCGCCGGCGCCACCACGTCGCCCAGTTGTTCCGCCTCCGCCACTGCGTCCGCGTCATGGGCGTCCGGAATACGGTATTTCCTGAGAATCAGGGCGTTGTCCACGCCGGGATCGTCCAGCGCTCCCAGCACTTCGACGATGTGCCCAATCGCACTACGGGTCCCGGTCGGCCATCCATCGATCTGCACCACGACCATCTGCCCCGAACGGGCCCCACCCTCGGCGTCGACCGAAATCTGCACGTCCAGCACCACCCGAGCGTCGAAGGGCACGACGAAACCCACGCCGCTCTTGTCCAGCTCATAACGGCCGACCAGGTCGTGATTGGCCCGCTCCAGCACGCGGACAATTCGTCCTTCAACCCGACCACCGTTCCGCTCGACGCGGACCGCCACCCGATCCCCATGCATCGCCTGGTGCAGATTGACGCCGGCCACGTAGATGTCGTCACCCGTGCGCTCCGCCTGACTTTCTGGCGTGACGAACCCAAACCCGCGAGGATTGACTTGCAGCCGGCCGACCACGAGATTCATCCGGTCCGCAAGTCCGTAGCGGTTCCCCCGAATCCGGATCATCTCCCCTGTCTCAACCAGCTTCCGTATCCGTCGCCGAAATGCAGACCGATCGTCTGGGAGTACCTCGAGGACACGTATCAACTCGCGCATGGTCGCGGGGTGCCCCACCTGCTCGTGGAGACGCGCCAGCACTACCTCGGGCGGCCACGGAGCGCCCGTTCCATCAACCTTCGTCACGACGCGTCCCTTCCGGTTCCGGTCAGCATGATCTGCAGGTCTCCGACATTCGTGCCCGTGGGCCCGGTCATGATCAGGTCGCCCAATGCACCGAAGAACTGATACGAGTCATTCCTCTCCAAGTAGCGACCCGGCGCCGCCAGACCAGCCGCCCTGGCCCGCGCCATAGTCGTCATGTCCACGAACGCGCCCGCGGCGTCGGTGGGGCCGTCGACTCCGTCCGTGCCAACACTCGCAAAGACGGCATCTACGCCAGCATCCTGGAGTTGCGGTGCGGCCGCCAAGGCCATCTCCTGATTTCGCCCGCCCCGGCCGGACCCCGTCACGGTCACCGTCGTTTCACCAGACGACACGACGCACGCAGGTCCGTCGTGCTCGCGCTGCAACGCCTGAGACACATCGAGAAGACTCTCGACGTGGGAGGGGCTGGTGACACGCGCTTCACCGGTGACCGGCGTGTCATAAGAGGCAACGGCATAGCCCAGTGCTCGCGCGGCACACAGTGCTCCATCCATGGCCTGACGGCGACTCCCGATCACCCGATAGGACGATGCCGTCACCCGCGCATCCCCTGGCTTCAGTGTCTCATCCAGCGCGCCCGCGCACCCTTGCGCCAGCATGTCGAGGACCGCGGCCGGCATACGCGCCGGCCGGCTGGCGATGGCGAGCGCCTCTGCGTACGACGTGCCATCCGGCACAGTCGGGCCCGATCCGATCACCGACGGATCATCCTCTCTCGGCGACACGACGTCGGAAATGGCCAGCGTCACGGTTGGCCCGCCAGCAGCCAGCGCGAGCCGCCCACCTTTCACGCTGGACAGGTGTTTTCGCACGCAATTGAGTTCGTGTATCGGCACGCCGGAGGACAGAAGCAGCCGTGTCGCTTCCACCTTCTCCGCCAGTGTCACACCGGCGGCGGGCGCGGCAAGGAGAGCCGATGCCCCACCGGACAAGAGTACCAGCAGGCGCTCGGACACACGTGTCTCTTCTGCGCACCGCAACGCCGCAAGCCCGGCGTCGACACTCTCGCGGGTGGGCAGGGGATGGCCAGCGGCGTACCAGGCAAACGGTGCCGGCAGGGAGGCCGACCGCGCTGGGCCCACCGCGACGCCGCGCACGATCTGGACCCCGGGCACCACCAACAGCCCCCGTACCATCCCCTCCGCCGCCTTCCCTGCCGCGATCACAGATAGAGGCGCGCCCGTCACGGACTCCCGCGCCGCGGGGTCCGTAAGCGCCTCCCGCATGAGGCGCTCAGGCGACACCGCCGCCAGCGCGGCACGAACGATCTCAACAGCGTGTTTCCGAAGAAGCCCGAGGGGCCGGTGTTGGGAGGACAGGTCCTGAAGACTCGGAAGACCGGGGTCGTTAGTGAATGTTCGACGGCTCCGACCACGCGGACAACTTCGTCACGCCGTCGAACGTGTGCAGTAGGCGGCTCACCACCAGATCGACATCGGCATGGCCCTCCGCACACAACTCATCGACACGGGCCATCACCCTGCGCAACGCGGTTTCCATCTCGGCGATGGTGCACTCCGAGTATGCATCGCGCTGGCGCTGGAGACACTCCTGATGTTTCAGGAATTCTTCCCGATAGAAATTGGTGCGAATAGTGTCCGACGGCAGACCCCGGGCCGGGCGCGGGTCCACCAACAAACGGGAGCAACTGCAAGATGTCCGCGACATGTGTGTAGGAGCACCAATTCTATGCGCCTGAATTCGGCGCTGTCAACGCCCTCCGCCGCGTCCGGGTCAACGAATCGACGCATGCTCGCCAACCAGGACTCTCGCGATACGGGTGGAGGGATGCGGGCCCTGCACGCAACGTATCAACCACTCGTCGGGGTCTCACGCGTGCTCAGAGCCGCGACGAGCCCTCCCACGCACCCCACCGCCATCCCGCCATCAACGAGTACGACGCCCAGCGTCAGCGGCAGGAAGCGCAGCACATCCACACCCAGCACCTGTCTCACGCCTTCGCCGTACACGGACTCACCCAGGACGAACCCGACCGCAAGCATGGATAGGGCGACCGACGCGCCTACCCCACCCTGCAAAATCCCCTCAAGCACAAAAGGGCTCCGTACGAACGTGAGCGGCGCGCCGACAAGACGCATGATCTCGATCTCGTCGCTGCGCGCGACGCACGACAGTCGCACGACATTGGCGACCGTCAACGCGGCCGCCACTACGAGCACGAGCACGACAGCGAGCCCGACGCCGCGAACCACGCCAACCGCCGTCGTGAGACGCTCGATCCAGCGCTGGTCGAACCGGACGTCGTCGACACCAGACACCGCCTCAAGCCGCGTCGCCAGCTGGTCCACGACGGCCGCAGCATCGTCCGACCTCGGCGGCACGCGCGCCTCGAACGACGCGGGAATCGGATTTCCTCCGCCCTAATCGACGACCGGCGCCAGCTCGACGAAATCACGCGTGAACCGCGCCAACGCTTCTTCTTTTGATACGAATTCGTACTCGGTGACCACATCGCTTTCGCGAAGCATCTGCTCTACCGTCGCCCGCGCCTGCGGCGTGACGTCGTCGCCCAGATACACGGACATCTCGGCCGCAGCGGCCCACTGGGACAGCACCCCCTCCAGATTCCAACTCCCCATCAACAGGGTCCCCAGCACTAGGATCGCGGGCGCGATGGTCGCGACCGCCAGCGAGCTGGAACGGCGGCGCCGCCATAGGCTCATCACCGCTTCCTCAAAGCTATATCGAAGGGCTCGCACAGCTATCCTGTCTCATCTCGACGAACGCGCTTACGTGTCGACTCACCGATGTCTCCCGGCACCGCCGGTTCGCTTCCCGCGAACGCCGCGTCCAACGCCGCGAACACATCGGTGTCCGCCGGCTTGTTCGCCTCGTCCTCAGTCGTCGCACCACCACCGGCCGGCGGGGACAGCAGTTGCTCGGCGGCC
>CAWWAF010000113.1:0-11721 GCA_963934795.1 uncultured bacterium | reverse complement strand
CGATGGATTGGCATCGATCGGGGGCTCAATGGGGGCCTCGGCCTGAGCGAAGCGACGCCCATCTTTTACCGGCACGCGGAACTGAGCCCTATCGAGTCCGGGAACTTCTGGTTGACCAGGACCCCTGACACGCCGCCCGTGCGGCGGGTCGCTGGTCGCCGTCGCGGCGGCGGCCGGATCGTGACCTGGGCCCGGTTGTATCACCGGGCAACCGGGAGAGACATCTACGTCTTCAACACCCACTTCACCTTGCGACGCGGCCAGACGCAGCTCGATTCGGCCGACTTGATCGTCGCTCGTGTTGCCGCGCTGCCGGCGGGCAGCGCCACGATCGTGATGGGCGATTTCAACAACAACGCCGAAGCGAGCGATACCTGGCGTGCAGCCACCTCCGAGGGGTTGCGTGATGCCTGGACGGAGGCCGAGGAACGCCTGGGACCGATCGCGACCTACGGCGCGTTCGGACCGCCCGACGAGGCGCCGGCCGAACGGGTGGACTGGATTCTCGTGGGTGGGCCCATCAGCGTTCAGCGGGCGGAGACCGTCGTCTACAACGACCGCGGGCGATACCCATCGGACCACTATCCGGTCGCCGCCAGGCTCCTGGTCCGGTAAGGCTGCCGATCGCTCGATCCCCCGCAGGACTCACAGTCCGTGGCGTTCCAGGAACTGGTGGATCGTCATGTAGATCGCCAGTGTCTGCGGCGTGCTGAAGCCGCCGTGCCCGCCGCCGGAGACGGTGTGCAGCTCGCTGGCCACGCCTGCGCGCTCCAGCGCCTGATGCAACCGCACACCCTGTTCATAGGGGACGATAGGGTCCGCGTCGCCGTGGATCGTCAGCACGGGCGGCAGCCCTGGGCGGACATAGGTGAGTGGCGATGTCTGGCTGGCGACCGCTTCGCGATTCGAGAGGCCGCCCAGCCATTGGACAGCGTAGCCTTTGGTGTTCGCGCCGTGCAGCAGGTCGGCCACATCGGTGATGCCATACCAGTTGATGATGGCCGCGACCTTGACGGAGGGAACGGTCGGGGGCCCGGTGAAGCTGCCCGCCGTGCACTCGCGGCCGAGACCGGCCGACGCCGGCACCATGGCGGTCGTGAGCGCGAGGTGTCCGCCGGCCGAGTTCCCGGTGGTCACGATGCGCGAGAGGTCGAAGTTGTAGTTCTCAGCGTTTCGCGCGATCCACTGGAGCGCGCACAGGCAATCCTCGACCGCGGCCGGCGCCCGCGACACCTGGACCAGCCGATAGGTCACGTTGGCGACGGCCCATCCCATCTCGAGATACGGCATCGCCCGCAGCAGTTGCGACTCCTTGGTGCCGGCCACCCAGCCGCCGCCGTGGATCATCATCAGCACGGGTACCGGGCCGCTGGCGTTGGCCGGCAGATACAGGTCGAGCTTGTTCTCGTGGTTGTTGGCCACGTGATACGTCACATTCGGGACCACGCGGTACTGGTTCGAGAGGTCGGCCAGAAACGCGGCGGTGTCGCCGAGCTGCGCGTGCGCACGACCGGGCCCGGCCAGCACTGACGCCAGCGTCGCCACGGCGATCACACCAATCCACCATCTATTTCTCATTGTTGTCTCCTTTAGCAGCACGTCGTGACAGTCTCGCCTTGCACCGACGCCGGCGCCGGTTCGGCCGAGCAAGGCGAGAAGCGGGAAATACGTCGCACGAGAACAGAACCGGTCCCACGGCTACGTCGTGGCGCCAGAGGAGGTCGGGAGGCTCACGGTGAGGCCCAACCGGTCCTCATACACCTTGATCATGGCGCTCTTCGCCTCGTCTCCGAACCCGCGGTCTATCGCGGCCTGATAGGTGTCCACCATGGCCTCGACCACTGGCAGCGAGGCGTCCACATCGGCTGCGACCTCCTGCACATTCACAATGTCCTTGAACGCGGCCCGGAGCGAAAAGTCGCCGTCGAATTCTCGTGCCAAGATACGCGGCACGAAATACTCGCTGGCGAAGCTGCGGGCGCTCCCAGACGTCAGCACATCGGCCAGGGTGGCTGGCGCCAGGCCAGCCTTGACGGCCAGAGGCATGACCTCGCAGAGCGCTGCGATGTTGACGTCGTAGATGATGTTGTTGATCGCCTTCATCAGCTGGCCCGATCCCAGTGCGCCACAATGCACGACGAACTCACCCATGATATCGAGGTACGGTTTGGCCTCGGTAAACGCGGCCGCAGAGCCGCCGAACATCATGGTCAATGTGCCGTCCTTGGCTCGAAACGGTTTGCCAGAGACCGGACAGTCGCTGTACGACAGGCCCCTCTCCGCCGCCCGTTGTGCCAGTCGGATGGCCGCGCCGCGGTTCATGGTGGTCGTGTCGACGATGGGCAGTGGCGCCGTGGCACCCGTGGCGACGCCGTGCTCGCCAAACAGCACGACCTCTGCTTCGGTTTCTGACGGGACGCAGAGAAACAGCAGGTCGACGCACGCAGAGACCTCTCCGGGTGTGCTGGCCTTTGCTATGCCAAGGTCCGCTAGCGCGTCCGGCAGGTCGGGTTGAATATCGAACACCGTGAGCGGAGCGCCCGCGGCTGCGATATTTCGCGCCATGGCGGATCCCATGCGACCGAGTCCGATGAAGCCGATGCGTGTCGTGTCCATGTGTGTTGTCTCGTTGGGCCATTGGCTGGGTGCCAACGCTCTGGGGTCAACAATAGCGCGGTGGCGCGTCTATCAGCACGCGCCGCCGGCGGAGATCTGCGTAGTCGTCGCCGAAGAGCTCCGGCACCAGTGTCCGCGTGAGGTCCGCGTCAATCGTAACCTCGTCCGGCAGATAGCGCCGGCAGTCCGCGAATTCCTCAGCGTATTCCGGCGTCGGGAACTGCAGCCTGAGGACCGACCGGTCAGGCGCAACGGAAAGGGCGTAGAGCGGATTGATGACCAGGGTGCCGGTCAGCGCCAGCGGCGTCCCCGCGGTCTGGCGGCGAAAAAGCTCGTCGCTCGTGGACGCGACGAGCGTGAGCGACGGTTCATCACCGATGGCGGCGGGAGGCAGGCCAGCAGCCAGGTCGACGACGTCCTGGTCCACCAGTTCCTCGAACAGTCGCGCGTCACTGAATAGCCGCGGATGACGCGACGCGAACAGCTCCTGATACGCGCGAGGACTGAGCGGGTCGCCCGCCGAGACGTTTTCCCCGAGTGCGCTGTGGAGATGGGGCAAGACGAGGACGCCGGCCGGTGTGGCGACGCGCGACATCTCGTCCGCGCACAGTCGTTTGTGCCAGACATACGGGAACGCGTCCATCAGCACGACCATTGAGAACAGCTCACTGATGAAGGGCAGTGGGGCATCCGCGTTGCAGCAGACGGCGTCGGCCGTCGGTGAGGTAAAGCGTGTCGCCAGCCACAATTTCCAGAAGTGGAGATCCGCGACGATGGTGTGCGGTGACGTCGCGTCGGGTGGGCGCAGCCCGGCGAGCGTGCGCGCGAGGTGTCCGGATCCGCCGCAGAGATCCAGAATCGGACCAGCGGCCAGTCCATGCTGGCGCCCAAGGGCCTGGGCGACCGCTTCGGCGGGTCTGAATGTCGGGTCCGAGAAACGGTACAGAAAATAGCGTCCCTCGGCGTCTGGGCTCAGGATGTCCAGGGCCTCGCGGTACGTTGCCGGCACCGTACGCGCCTGCAGTGCGGAGAACTGTGTGGCCCGGTCGCCTTCCAGCCCCAGTAGGGTCAGCAGCGCGTCGTGGCCGCGTCCAGCCTCCAGGGCATGCATCGCGGCCTGGGTCGTGTCGTCGGCGACCAAGACCGGGATGCCGGCCACGACCGGAAATGCGCAGCACTCGCATCCGAGCACGCCCTCCGTCACCACGCCGTCGTCGGCCACGGTGGCCCCGGTGTCGACGAGCGCCAGACGGGTGCCGCAGAACGGACACCGGAGGTGGTCAAGCCATGCGGTGTGCATCGGTCAGGTGGTGGGCTAGATGGGGGTCAGGACACCGGCGACCACGAGTCCGGCGGCGTCTGCTGATCTGGGCAGGACGCCAAACGATCCAGGAACGTGTCGGGCATCGGTCCGGTTCCGGCACGTCGAAACTGTTCGATACCGAGCAAGCGCGGCGCGGTCGCGGTCGTGATGAGCGTTAGCGCGTCCTGCTTCGGTAGTTGACTGCGATGACAGTGTAGCGCCAACAGTTTTTGACGCGCGAAATTACCCGTGTCGACGACCAGTGTCGGCGCCGGGGCGCACGACCCGAAGGCGTCCGGATCCGCGATACCCAAGATGTGCGTCGGCGGTGTGCCGGTCGGGTCCTGGACGGCAACCAGGGTGGAAGCGTGCTCGACGACCGAGCGCATCGACCCGGTTGGCAGGGTGACATAGTACAGCGCCGGCCGACGTCCTGAACCCGAGAGGACGGCAGCGGTGGTTCGTTCGTGAACCGCCACGTGGTCCGGGTGCCAGTAGAGCCCGTCCTCGTCGAACGTGATGACCACATCAGCGGTGGCCCGTGCGACCGCGTCCCGAATATCGCCCTCAAGACGCGTGGCGTCGGTCCAGGGCAGCATTCCGTCCTGATGAGCGAGCAGGGTCACGTCACTGATACCCAGGACGGCGGCGGCCTCGCGGAGCTCCCGGGCACGGACCGCCGCCAGCGAGGAGACTGCCGGGTGTCCGCCGTGGTCACCATGGGTGAGGCAGAGCAGCGACGTGCGGACGCCCACCGCCGCGCACCATGCGAGCAGGCCACCGCACGCCAGCGACTCATCGTCCGGGTGCGCGAAGACGGCCAGCAATGACGGCCGGTCGGCTGTTGCCTGTGAAAACTCGTTCACAGCGCCCTCAGACTCGATTTTGACGCCAGCTGAGCATAGAGGGCGATGTGCGTCTCCACCATGCGGTCCACACCAAAGCGTTCCAATGCGCGGCGGCGGACCGCGTGTCGATCCAACTGCTCGACATCGGGCAGTCGAGCAATGAGGGCGTCGAGCGAGGCGTCGACGTGGCCTGTCACCCCGTTGTCGACGAGTTCCGACACGGCGCCCTGATCGAGCGCGGCCACTGGCGTTCCGCAGGTCATCGCCTCGGTCAGGACGAGTCCGAACGACTCCGCCTGTTGCACGGGATAGAGGAGCGCTCGTGCGCCGCCCAGCAGCGCGGATTTGCCGGCCCGGTCGACCTCACCCGCGTAGACGATCTGCTGTCCGTCAATGTGCGGCGCGACCATCTCTCTGAAGTAGTCGTTTTCGGCCGCGGCCAGCAGCAGGCGGCGACCGGTCCGGCGGGCCACCTCGATCGCTTCCAACACTCCCTTACCTGGGGTGAATCGTCCCAGGAACAGGAGGTAGTCGTCCGGGGTCGGCCGGAACGTCAGATGCGTGGGGTCGACCGCGTGATGAATGGTGGCCGCCACGCGCAAGCCGGCCAGAAGCCTCGCCTGGGCGTGGGACACGGCGACGAACGGCGCCTCGGGGTAGCGGGACCAGAGCCGTATTTCCTCGGCGGAGGGTGAGTGATGCACCGTCTGCAGCAGGGGGACGGAGGTCAGGCGGGAGAAAGGCAGCGCGATTGGGGCGTACTCTGCCTGGTAGTGGATGATGTCAAACTCGTCGGCTCGCTCGACTGCCGCCGCGAGATTGAATAGTTCGCACAGCTCCCACGGCCAGAGCGACGTGTCGTCGTGATAACCGCGCTCGAGGGTCGACGCCAATCGAGCGGGCGTGGTCGAGGTCGCCGTGGCGAAGAGGGTTACGCGATGTCCGCGTGTCACCAGGCCGCTGGTCAACAGGGCCGTGACGGTCTCCACGGATCCGGACAAGGTAGGTGGCACCGACTGCGCCACGGGAGCCACGACGCCGATCCGCAGGGTACTCATTCGAGTGCCTTCTTCAAGAATGGCGGCAGCACGCGGGCGGCGGAAAAACAGGTGTCGGCGATATCTGTCGCGGCCCCCGCGTGCAGAGAATAATCGCGCTCCAGACGAGCCAGTCCCTCAATCGCCTCCTCGGGCGTTGAGAACGGGAGCAGGCCCGGACCGGCGGGCAGGTGGTCGCTCCACCCGGTGTCCTGGACGAGGGCAGGCCGGCCCGACGCAAGGTAACACTCCGTACGGTCACTGAACCAGCCGGAGCGGCGCGACACGTACGCGTGCTTCGCGATGCCGAATTCGGCCCTCGACCGGTGGATGAACTCGCGGTAGTCCCAGGGGGTCCGTGATATCTGCATCGCGTCGACCGGGTCCCAGCCGTGGTCGCCCAGCAGCGTGCGAGGACCGTTGACCGCGAGTTGGAACCTCGTGGGGGTCCGTCCGGGAAGGTCGATGAACTTGACGAACTCCCGATCTTTGTTGCCGTCGACGTCGGCAAAGCTCTCGGTTTTCCAGGTCATGACCGTGGTGAACCGGTCCGTGTCGGGGGGCGTCTCGGCGCGCCAATGGGCCATGACGATCGGCTGCCAGGTGTGGTGCCACGTGAACTCGCCGGTCGGAACATCCGAGGCCGGCGTCCCGATGTTGGCCCCGAACGTGAACAGATGGTCGAAGCCCCTGAAGAATTCGACATACCACTCGACACCCTTCGCGATGGCGAGCTGGGTGAAGACGGGGTCCGAGTCGACGAAGACCTTCCGCGGAACACGGCGATACTCGTCGCGCCAGAACCAGGAACCGCCAGAGAGGTTGATATAGAGGTCCGCGTCGGCGCAGAAGTCTGTCAGGGCCTCTCGGGTGAGCCCATGGTAGGTGCCGTCGTAGTTCACGAAGCACCAGCGGTCGCCGAGGCCGAACCGCGAGAGCGCGGCATGGATATAGCGGGTGCCATACGCCGGGTCCGTGGAGAGTTTATCGAGATCCGGGTCGTAGATGCACTCGCCCGTGTCTTCGACATACAGCACGTCGTGACCGAGGGCCCGTAGCCCGAGCAGGTACATCAACGAACACCAGGTGACCCCGCCGTAGGGATGGCGGCCGATGATGCCCGCAAACAGAATCTTCATTTCGCGATACCCGCGGCCCCGGGAGACACGGCCGCTGCGGGGGCTCGCAGCAGCTCGTCCACCGACTCCGGTTCGTCGAGCGATCGGCCCACTGACAAGCGTGCGCACATCCGTCGGTAGAGTGGACTCGTCGCCAGCAACGCCTCGTGGGGACCCTGCGCCACCAATCGTCCCTCGTGTAGCACCAGGATGCGGCTGGCGTCACGAATCGTGGACAGCCGGTGCGCGATGACGAGCGTGGTGTGACGCCCGCGCAATTGGCGGAGCGCGTCGAACACCGCTTCCTCTGAGATGGCGTCGATGGCAGAGGTGGGTTCGTCCAGAATCAGAATGGGGGCGTGCTTGAGCAGTGCCCGCGCGATACCCAGTCGTTGTCGCTCTCCGCCAGACAGCGTGGCTCCCCCCTCGGCCACGGTGGTGCCGTAGCCATCAGGCAGCCGCCGCACGAACACGTCGACGTGCGCGGCCCGGGCGGCCTCCGTCACCTCGGCGTCGGTGGCGCCCAGCCGTCCGTAGCGGATGTTGTCGGCGATCGTGCCGGCGAACAGCACCGGGGTCTGCGGCACCAGGGCGATCTGATCTCGGAGGGACCCAAGGGCAAAGCGGGCAATATCGGTGTCATCAATGAGGACGCGTCCATCCCGTGGCTCGAAAAAGCGAGGGATCAGGTTGGCCAGCGTGGTCTTGCCGGCGCCCGTCAAGCCGACCACGGCCACGAGTTCACCCGGACGGGCTTCAAAGCTGACGTCGTCGAGCACAGTGCGGGTGCCGTCGTAGCTGAAGCAGACGTGCTCGAAACGTATATGCCCTTTCACCGAGGACGGGTCGACCGCGCCGGGTGCATCCAGTACCTCAGGGGGCAGCGCAAGGATCTCCCGGACCCGACGGGCGCTGACCATCGCCTGCTGCAGCAGACCGGTCGTCCGGGCGATCTCGGAGATGGGATCGTAGACGGCGGCCAGGTAGGCGACCACGACGAGCAGCGTGCCGACGGTCAGGCGTCCGTCGATCACGTGGAGCCCACCCACGGCCAGAATAAGCGCCGTCCCGGCGAGCGTGATGGCCGTGACCGCTACGGAAAAGAGTGATTCTTGCCAGGTGAGGGTGAGCCGCGCCGCCATGGTGGCGCGGCCGTCCCGAGAGAAGCGCGACAATTCGTGGTGCTCGCGCGAAAAGCTTTTGACCGCGGCAATCGAAGACAGGATCTCGAAGGAGCGCTCGATGAGGGACGATTCCAGTGTTTTGACCTGCTCGGCCCGGTCGCTCATCGTACCGGCATGGTACTGCAGGCAGACATAGAGAAACGGCGCCACCACGAGCGACAGCAGGGCCAGTGTGGCGTCCACATAGACCAGGACCACGAACATGACCGTGAGGTTCAGGGCGGCCAGCGCCAACGGGAAGATCCCACCGATGATCAGATCATCGACACAGTGGGCGTCGGCGTCGAGCCGATAGACCGAATCGGCCGTACGCGACAGCAGATGGTGACGCAAGGGTAGCGCCTGGAGGTGGGCCAGTAGGGTCTCTCGTAGCCGATAGACGATGCGTTGCCCCATTTGCACCTGGAGTTGGGTGTGGATCATGCGCACCACCTCCATCCCGAGTTGAATGAGCAATCCCGTCAACACAATCGCCACGAGTACGGCGGTTGGGCTGAGGCCGGCCAGTCCCGGGAGCCAGGCGGCGAGCCACCCCGGAAACGGAATGTCCCCGAACACCGTGTCGACAAGCAGCTTCAAGGGCCACGGAGCCAGGGCGGCCAGGCCGATCTCGATCAGCGTCAAGGCGACGACGGCGGTTGAGCGACCGCGGTAGGGCCGTAGGAACGACAGGGTCCAGGAGAGGAGGGTCACGACGGGTGTGTGGGTTCAGGGATTGTCATGTGCGCGGCGCGCGGTAGAGTGCGCGCGCGGCAAGTCCGACGCGGTGGCCGAATCACGACCGTGGCCACTAGTGACCAAGATCGGACACTGGGGACTCGGCCGTGGGCGGTGCCGGCGTCGCCTCCGGTGACAACGGCAGCCGGATGAACCCGGCCGCGGTCGTGACGTGGGTCAGGGCACGGTCCAGCACGGCAATCGCTCGTGTGGTCTGCCACGCGGTTCGGGTCGCGATGGCGACGCCGGCCAGCGCCGCGACCAGCACTCCGGCGGGCGGCGTGTAGAGCGCCAGCGACGCCGCGGTGCCCCCCGCCAAAACGGCCGCCAGGGCGAGTCCGCGAAGGGTGCCGTTGAAGCTCGGACGCAAACGCGTTCGCACTCGGCACAAGCATGCGCCGCCGGCGTGCTCCTCGACCAACATCCCGACCTGGAGCCACCCCCAACGCCCGATAGCCAGGCTCAGGTCGCGGTCTGGCTGCCAGCCGTCGTCGACATCCACACGGGGCGCGGGACGCGACGCGCGGAGGACGCCGACCAGTTCGCTGAGCAGCGTCGGCTGCGACGCCCAGGACTCACTCCAGAATGCGCGTTCCGCGCCGCCTCGAGTGACGAGTCGCGCGGCGGACACGGCATCGCTTGGCCCTGGCATCGGCGTTTTCCACGGGTGTCTGGTCACATGCTGGGGCGCGACCGCTTCAGGCTGCGACAACCCGCGGAATCGTCCGCGAGAGCGCGCCAGCGGTTGGATCGCATGCATCCACGCGATGACCGCTCTATAGAGCCAGCGACTGGGCGCTGCCGGCAGGTGCCAGACGCGAGGTAGGCCAATGAGATCAGACCGCGCCGCAAATTGCCCGCAGCGCACGCACGTGACCAGCAGCGCGAGGACGCCCGCGGCTAGCGGGAGCCAGGCGGCGTCCATTCCGGCCAGTGGGCCGATCGTCCCGACAAGCAGCAGCGCGACCGTGGCCGCCGCCCAGGCTGGCGTATGCGGGAGATATTGCCAAGGACGGGACCGGGTGCTGTAGACAGACGGAAACGCGGCCGTGCCCCACACGCCGGTATTGACGCGGCGTTCGGCCGCGCGCAGGAACGGGAGTGAGCTGTAGATACGGCCGTGCCACACCATGTGTCCCGCTAGGAATTTTTCGGGGTGGTGCGCGTCGAGCCATGTTTCCCCTTCGCCGTAGCCGACCTGCTGTCGCCAGAAGGCCCGAACGCGGTGGCGGTGGCGGTGCCAGACGAGTGCGGCCGGGGCAAACCCGATGCGTAGACCCCGTGCCTGCAGTCGCCAGCAAATGTCGACGTCGTCGCCTGCGCGCAAATACACGGGGTTGAACCCGTCGATGGCAAGAAGCGACTCACGGAGAAACGCCATGTTGCACCCGGGGACATGCTCGGCCGTGCGGTCGTCCAGCATGACGTGGGTCGGCCCCCCCGGGGCGCGCGCGACGCACTGCGCCACCCAGGGGTCATCCGCCGGCACGACGTTCGGGCCGCCTGCGCCGACGGCGTCTGAGTGCAGGAGCGGTTGGACCAAGTAGGTCAACCAGTCTCGGTCCACCCGGCAGTCGGCGTCGGTGTAGGCCACGATGGTGCCCGTGGCCGCCGCCAGACCGGCGTTGCGGGCGGCGCTCAGCCCCCCGTTCAGGAGGTCGATGACCAACACCCCGGGGTGTCGGCGGGCAATGGCCGAGGTGTCGTCACACGATCCGTCATTGATGACAATAAGCTGGGTTCGGGGATAGGTCAGCGCGGCCAGCGACGTCAGGCACTCGTCGATGGTGTCTGCGGCGTTGTAGGCGCACACGACGACGGAAATTTCGGGCCACCCGGCTGACTGTGTTGGCGAAAACGGAGCGTTGCGAAAGACCTCGCTGACCGCCGCCAAGGCCGGCTTCGGGTTCCGGTCGGCGTCGACAAGTCCAAACGACCAATCGTCCACCTGATGCCCTCCGCGCCACCACTCGTCGGTCCAGGCGTAGGCGATCGCTCCACACGCGCCTTCTTCAAACGCGCACTGGAGGTGGGTCGCGGTAATCCGTGCCTGGCCCTCCTGTCCCTCCCGCTGAGAATCGGCGCCCGCTTCGGCGAGCAGCAAGGGCCGGTGCCCGGCGATGTGCTGCAGCCGGGCCAGATACGCGCGTAGCGACGGTTCTTGATGGAGGTAGACATTGAACGCGCAGACGTCGAAGCACTCGAGGTGGAGAAACTCCGTGGGCGGGTAATTCACATAGCTGAAGAGACAGTCGGGTGCGGCCGCCTTCACGTCGTCGTACAGGGTCGACAGAAAACGCTCCACCCGACGGTGTCCGTGCCAGCGGACGATACTGCCTGGGATCTCGTTGCCGACCGCAACCATCAGGATGGCGGGATGCGCGGCCAGCCGTTTCACCTGTCGCACGGCATCGTGCCGAATGCGTCGCGGGGTACGCCGATCGTCCAAAAATGGGAGGTGTTGGGGCCAGGACAAGCCAGCCATGACTTGTAGACCCTGGCTTGCCGCCGCATCGAGCAACGATTCGGTCGGTGGCGTGTAGGTGCGGACCGTGTTGATCCCAGCCGTCGCCATGGCCGCGAAATCGGACGCCATGCGGTCGAGGCTGGGAAACTGCAGGCCGTCGGCATCAGGCGCAAACGTGCCATAGGAGGCCCCCGAGACGAGGAAGCGCTCATCGTCGAGCCGAAGAAATTTGCCGTCGATGGCTAGGCGTGTCATAGGAGCTGTCGCGGGGCCGGGGCTGGACCGCCTAGGTAACATCTTACCAGGACCACTGATAGGAGCCGTCCCTGCAGGTAGTGCGGCGCGGCTGTGCGAGACTGGGTAACGGACGCAAGAAGATGGCTGCTTCCAGCCGCCGTCATCACGCTCGTCGGCCAGGCTTCAGACGCGCT
>CAWWAF010000112.1:0-12128 GCA_963934795.1 uncultured bacterium | reverse complement strand
CGCGACCTCCGGCGTGACAGGCCGGCGTTCTAACCAACTGAACTACGACCCCGCGTCGTATGTTTCTTGAGTCTGGTGGGCGGTACAGGACTCGAACCTGTGACAGCCGGCGTGTAAAGCCGGTGCTCTACCAACTGAGCTAACCGCCCGGCTTAGTTCCCGTCCGGCACCAACACCAAACACGGCATTATATCTGCACCAGAGGGGCCCAGGTCAATTGCCGGCCAGAATCTTTACGGCGAGCAGCGCCAGCGCCGACAACAGTCCCAGTACCGCCTGTGGCTCACCGTTCCGTCTGGCGCGGGCCAACGAGAAACTCCGGGCCGTCGGTGTTGCGGTACCACCGGCGTACTGGTCGTAGGCATCACCGAACTTCGCCCGAAGCGTCGCCTCTTCCAATCGCGCCGCCACTGACAACCACACGCCCAGGTACACCACAACCAACGCCACGACGAACGGCTGGCGCGAGGCCAAGGCGAAGCCGAGACCCAGGAGGGACGACCCGACATACAGCGGATGTCGGGTCACACGATACGGCCCGGAACTGGTGACCTCGAGCCCTTTCTCCAGATGCCCCGAGGCCCAAAAGCGGATCGCCTCCCCGGCCACGCCGACGACGGCCCCCACCCCGAGCGAGACCCAGGACGGACGGGCAAACCAGAAGGCGGCGAGCGCGACCGCGAATCCGGCGGTGACCCGAACCCTGGCCACCCGAATGAGCCAGGGCGACACCGGAACTGGCGTATGGGTGGTCGTCTCCGGCGGCGGGTGCACGTTCGATGAGGTCATGTTCCCAGTCGTTCTGCGATGGCGGCTGTCACATCATCGACAGCAAGCCGGCCAAGGCACCAGGTGGCCACGCGACATCGGCGACGATACCGACATTGGCACCTCGAGAACCGCGAAACCGCAACATCGTACGGCGACCACGGTCCGTTGCGTGCCGGATCGGTGGGGCCGTAGAGGCCGACGACGGGCGTGCCAAGCGCCGCCGCCAAGTGCGCGGGACCCGTGTCGCCGGCAACCACAAGCCGCGCGCGCCGTACCACGCCCGCCAACTCTGGAATGGTCGTTGGCGGACTCAGTTCGGCGGCGCCGCCCGCACCATCGACCACTGCCCGCGCCAAGTCCTCGTCTCCCGGCCCCCAGGTGACCACGGCACGTAGGCCGGGGGTATCCCGCAGCCACCGGGCCACCGCCGAGAACCGCTCAGCCGGCCACTGTTTATTGGGCCAGCCGGCACCTGGATTCAGCACCACGAATCCCTGATCGGTCGCGCCGCCGGCACCAGTGTGCTCCGGCCCACCGGGTGGCAGTTCCAGCGGGAAGCGGACGCGCGACACGTCCGACCCCAACGCGCCGGCCAAGGCCAGGTTCTTGTGGATCACGTGTGCGGATGCATCCCCTGGGTCGTGCCGCTCAGTGTAGAAGACCCCAGCCGACCGCTCCCGTAGATGTGGAGTCGCAAAGCCCAGGACCCGGCCGGCGCCGCTGAGCCGCGCCACAACGGCTGATTTCAAGAGTCCTTGCGCGTCAATCGCGATGTCGTACCGCTGACGGGTCAGGACACGACGCAGTGCCCTCAGACGCGTCACCAAGGGGACCGACTGGGTCCGCAGAACGATGCGGTGATTGAGCATCGGCACCAGATCGAGCACGTCTCGGTGGCGCTCATCGACGACCCAGTCGATCACCGCCTCGGGAAACCGATCTCGCAGGGCCGCCACCATCGGCAGCGCATGGATGATGTCTCCGAGCGCGCCGAGCCGAACGATGAGCATCGCGCGCATGGCGACTACTCGCCTGGCTGCGCGCGGATACGCGCAATGACATCGCGGGTGGAGTGGTCCTTCGCATCGCCGACAATGACCGTGCGGCCACCATAGGCGCGCACGACACCGCGCTCCGGCACCGTGTCCACGGTGTAGTCGCACCCCTTGCAGTGCACCTCCGGGCGCAGGGTGGTCAGCAGCCGCTCAACCGTCAGGTCGGGAAACACCACGACATAATCCACCATGCTGAACGCCGCGACGAGATCGGCCCGATCGACGGCGGCCTGAATCGGGCGTCCGGCCCCTTTGAGTGCCGCCACCGACGCATCGTCGTTGATGGCCACAATCAACCGGTCCGCCTCGGCCGCCGCGCCCGTCAGATAGCGCACGTGCCCGACGTGCAGGACGTCGAAGCAGCCGTTGGCGAACGAGTAGGTGACGCCGGCGGCCCGGTCGGCCAGGACCCGCGCCACGAGCTCCTCCTCTGTCACCACCGACCCGCCAGGCGTGGTCCGAGCCATCACACCTCCAGGTCCGTCACGACCGCCTGCTGCAGCTCGTCCGCGGTCACAGTCGCCGTACCCCGTTTCATCACCACCAGGCCCCCGGCGTAATTGGCAAGAAGTGCCGCCTCGGGGGCGGACGCCCCGATACTCAGAGCCATCGCCATGGTCGCTATCACGGTATCGCCCGCGCCGGTGACGTCGGCGACTTCATCCGAGCCATAGATTGGGAGATGCTGCGTCGGCCGCCCGGGCTCGAACAGCGCCATACCGCGGCTCCCCCGAGTGACCAGCATGCCGGACATCCGCGTTCGCCGAAGAAGCTCCCGCCCTGCCCGCTCGAGTGTGGGCAAGTGATCGCCCACGGTGACCCCGAGCGTATGCTCGACCTCGGACTCGTTGGGCGCTGCGATGGTCAGCCCGCGGTATTTCAGGAGCGCGTATCGGGAGTCGAGCAGGATTGGGGCGGCGGGGCGACGGCCACGCCGCGGCAACCGGCGCTTCACGGCAGCCACCAGCGCCGGCGTGACCAGCCCCGTGCCATAGTCCGACACGATAACAGCGTCGCAGCCGACGACAGCCGCCACGGCCGCCTCCACCACTCGGTCCCGCATCGCGCGGGTGACCGTCGGACCGGCGCGGTCAATTCGTACGACCTGCTGGCGAGCCGAGTGGACACCCCCAGCCAGGATGCGCGTCTTGGTAGGCGTGTGATAGCCCGCGGGCTTTACCAGGCCGGCTCGGACCACCTGCCGCGAGAAGCTGCGCGCAAGCCGCCGTCCGATCTCATCGGCTCCGAGCAGTCCTACAAGGCGCGCCCGACCGCCGAGCGCCGCGACATTCTGGGCGGCGTTCCCGGCTCCTCCGGGGGTGACCTCGGTAGAGTCGTAGTTGAGGATAAGGACCGGCGCTTCCCGTGAGACGCGATCGATACCGCCGTAGATAAACTCGTCAGCGATCAGGTCACCGACGACGGCGATGCGCGGCGTGCGGAACGACCCGATCAGCCGGGTCAGTCGGTCCAGCAGTTCGTGGTCGCCTGGCCCGGGATGCACGGACGCGGGAATCATATGATTAGAGGGAACCGGTCTGCTCCAGAATACGCACGGTGGCGGCCATCAGATCGTCCACGACAACGGCGTCAGGTGGGCGGTTCGGTCGAGCCTCCTGCGTGACCCCGTATCCAGTCCGCACGAGCATCCCGGTGGCACCGACCTGTGTCGCCACGGCCACGTCGGTCCACTTGTCGCCAATCATGTAGGACCGGGATAGGTCGAGGTCGAGGTCAGTGGCCGCGCGTCGCAGCATGCCCGACGCGGGTTTCCGACAGTCGCAGGTCCGCCGATAGGCTGGAATCGCCGCCTCCGGATCGTGCGGGCAGTGATAGATGCCCGCGATGGTGGCGCCTCCGGCCGCGAATCGCCGCTGAAGCAATTCGTGCAGCTCGACCACGAACCGCTCCTCCACCATCCCCGCGGCGACGCCGCCCTGATTCGTCACCACCACGACGCGAAATCCGGCCTGATTGAGCAGTCGAACGGCATCAATCGCAAAGGGAAAGAGGGTGAGTCGCTCAAGCCGATCGAGATGTCCGACGTCCTCATTCAAGGTCCCGTCGCGATCAAGGAACACCGCGGGTGTCATCGGCCCGTCTCTCCGGTCGAAGTCACGGACAGCGCCATCTGTCTGGCGACGGCCTCGAACACGCGGTCTTCGGAGATACGAGTCATGCAGCGATGGTCAATGGGGCAATCACGGAAGAAGCAGGGCCGGCACCACACATCGTGGGTGAGCACCTCATGGCGCCCAACTGGAGCGGTCAGCCGGTCGTCGGTCGGGCCAAAGATCGCCGTCACGGGCACGCCCAACGCCGCCGCCAGATGCATGGGGCCTGAGTCGCTGGAGACGAACGCACGACAGGACGCAAGGAGACCGATCAACTGCGCCAGGTCGGTGCGTCCGATCAGATTCACGACCGACCCGCTCCCAGTGCCCCCCACGGGCGACACAAGCGAGGATTCTATCGCATAGCCCGCATCGCGGTCGTGTCCGCTCCCGACCAGGACCACGACGGCGCCCGACTCCCGCGCCACCCGCTCGGCAACCCGCGCATAGCGATCGGGACGCCACCGCTTGGCGTACCCGTAGGCGGCCCCTGGAGCCATCCCGACCAACGGTTGGTCGGCGGCCACCGCACTGGCCTCGAGCAGACGTCGGGCGGCCGCCACCATCCCCGGAGGAGATTGCAGACTCGGCTCTGACGTCACCGCTTCAACGCGGAGGCCGCGGAGGAGCGCGAGATATTCGTCAACCTGGTGGGTTCGAGATGGCGGTCTTGGGATCGGCCGGCTCAGCAGTCTGCGCCGCCAGCGACCCGCGAGTCCCCACCGTTCCGGTATACCCGCAGATCGCGCCACCCAGGCTGCCCCAAACGAGTTCGGCAGCAGCACCGCCACATCGAACCGGCCATCACGCAACTGCGCCACCTCAGCCCGACGGGCACGGCTTCCGCGGAGGTCACGGCGAAGCGGCACGACGTGGTCGACGCCGGCGACCGCCTGCAGCAGCGGTGTGAACGCCGCCGGACCGGCCAGCGCCACCACGTCGTCCGCATAGTGAGCCCGGACCGCCGCGAACACGGGGAGCGCCATCACGATGTCGCCGAGCCAGTTCGGCGTTCGCACGAGCACACGCATGAGGCTTACCGGTTGCCCTCAGAAGCCTGTCGCTGAGGCTCCGCCGCTGGCGCCGCGAACGCGGTCACGTCGTCTTCAACCCGCCACCGGCGATGCATCCACAGCCACATCTCCGGATTCTGGCGTACATACCGTTCCAACACGTCCGTACACCGCTGGGTCAGGATACGGACCGCATCTGGGTCACTTGGATCGGGCGCCTCGACTGGTGTCTCGTAGACCAATCGGTAGCGCCCGCCCGAGAGGGGCAACGCGAACACGGGCATGACGGGCGCTCCGGTGCGGAGCGCCAGCTTGGCAATCGCGGATGTGGTGGACGCTGGGCGGTTAAAGAACTGGATCGTCACCGCGCTGCGGTCGTGCAGATGCTGGTCGATCAGCATGCCCACGGACTCACCCTGGCGTAGTCCGCGCAACAGTCGGCGTATCGCGCCCTGACGCCCAATGACGCGGGTGCCCACGCGCGTACGCAGCCGCTCAATCATCGCTTCGAGATAGGGGTTGTCCAGGGTGCGGGCGACCATCAAGATCGGGTCATGGCACACCGCGTGCACCATGATCTGCATTTCCCAAAACCCGAAGTGGCCGCAGTAGTAGATCAATCCTCGCCCACGAGCCAACGCCTCCCGCATGCGCTCCTCGCCTTCGAAATCTACGCGTGCGAGCATCTGTTCAGGGCTCATCGCGTCGAAGCGTAAGAGGTCGAACACATGGCGACCGAGATGCGTGAACGCACCCTCGACGATCGACCGGCACTCCTCGTCTGAATGCGACGGGAACGCGGCCCGCACATTCGTCAGCGCGATGTGGCGCCGTCGGCGGTCCAATCGGTGAAAGAGCCGGCTGCAGCCGTCCGCAAACCACATGACGCAAGACCGCGGCAGCACGCGCGCGGCCGTTCGCACCGCCAGCAACGCCAGATACTCTGCCCGATGCCGAATCGGATGACGTCGGCGCGCAATGGTCTGCGTCGTCAGGAGTTCGCTCACGCGACCCTCCGCTCAGCGGCGAGCCGTTCAGCCAGAAAGGCCTGAAACGCTTGGACCGGTTCCACCTCAAGCGCGAGCGCCATGGTCGCGACGGGAAGCGCCAGCGGCAGCATCGACTCCAGACGGACCCCGTCTTTCTCAGTGGTCACAATCACCTCGGCCCCGACAGCCTGAGCCGCGTCGAGCACGCGCGCAGCATCGCGCGGTGCATATCGGTAGTGATCGCGAAAGGCGAGTGTCCCGCGCACGGCGAATCCCGCGTCCCGGACATCGTCGAAGAACTGTTCGGGCCGCGCGATGCCAGCCACGGCGAACACGGGAGTGCCAGGTGCGATCTCGCCCGGCTTCACCCGGGGGGCCCGCACCAGTGCGGCCCCGAGGCGTCGCCGTGCCCCGAAACATCGGGGCAGCGAGAGATGCTCGGCCATCGTCTGCCGCTGCTCGTCGTTCGCCCCAACGACCACCATGGCGTCGGCGCAGCGCGCCGTCGACAACCGCTCGCGGAGCGGCCCGGCGGGTAGCACCGCGGCCTCAAGGTCAGATGGTGACACGACCAACAGATCGGTCCCTCGCTGCAGCGGAAGGTGTTGAAATCCATCGTCCAACAGGTGCACCGTCGCGCCAAGATGGGTCTCCGCTAGCCGACCGGCCAGATAGCGGTCGGGGCACACGACCACCGCGACACCATCGAGCGACTGGGCCAGCATCCACGGTTCGTCACCGGCGGTGGCCAAGCGGCCAACCACGCGCCCGGCCTCGCGCACGACCACCACCCCGTCGGCCGCGTCGGCACGGCCATACCCGCGGCTCAACACCGCCGGCCGCTCACCCATACCCAGCAATACTCGCGCAAGGTGCGCCGTCAATGGAGTCTTCCCACTCCCACCCACGCGGAGCGCACCGATACTGATTACGGGTTGCCTGAGCCGACGGCCCGTCTCCGGGTGTCCGACATGCCAGCAACGCCGTCGCCAGGCCGCCGCGCCATACAGATGTCCGAGCAGGCGACGCATCACCGAATCCCGAAAGGCATCACGGTACCCGTATCGACGCCCCCCGGCGGAGTCACGAGGTCCGCAACCGCGTCCAGGGTGCGGTCCGTGGCGCCGCGGTTCGCGTCGACGAGGGCCCGGGCCGCCGCACCCAGCGCGGCACGTTGTACGGGATCGCCGAGCAGGTCCGCCAGCGCGGACTCAAGGGCATCGGCCGAGCCGACCTGTCGAGCCGCACGATTGGCCAGAAACAGCTCTGCAATCTCGGCAAAGTTCTGCATGTGCGGGCCAAACACCACTGGCTTGCCCCAGGCCGCCGGCTCAAGGAGGTTGTGCCCGCCGGTAGGCACGAGGCTCCCCCCGAGAAACACGACGGTCGCTATTTGCAACGCCGTTGCCAGTTCGCCGACCGTGTCGAGCACCACTACGGCAGCACGCGGCTCACGATCCAGGGGAAGCGCACTGCGACGCATCGTGTCGAACCCCCGGCGAGTGGCCAGGGCCACGACCTCCGAAAACCGTTCCGGATGTCGCGGCGCCACCACGAGGAGTGCGTCGGGGTCGCGCTGCTGGATACACGCGAAGGCGTCGAGCACCACCGCCTCTTCACCGGGGTGGGTACTGGCGGCCATCACCACGGTGCGACCTGGCGTGATTCGGAACACCCGCAGCACACCCTGCGGCATCCACGATGCCCGAGACTCTGGAACCGGCAGCGTGTCGAACTTCAAGTTCCCCGTGACCATCACCCGATCCTCGGGCACGCCAAGCGCGACAAGCCGTCGACCAGACTCGTCGCTCTGTGCACAGCAGAGGGACAGGTTCGCCAGCACCCGGCGAAAGAACGGACGCACCAGTCGGTACCGTGGATACGACCGATCAGACACACGTCCGTTGACCAGCAGCGTGGAGACGCCTCGTCGGGCGCACTGAGCGAGCAGGTTGGGCCAGAGCTCCGTGTCGACCATCACCAGTAGGACCGGGCGCACCTGATCCAGGACCCGCCCGACGACCGAGGCAAGATCGACTGGAAAATAAAAGACCCCGTCGAGGGCGTCGACCGAGGTGGCAACCGCGCGTCCCGTCTCCGTCGTCGTCGACAGCAAGAGGCGGTGTTCGGGATACCGTTCGCGAAGCGCGGGAATCAGCGCGCGAGTCGCCAACACCTCGCCGACCGAGACGGCGTGAATCCAGATCGAGGGTGCGCCGTCTGGATTCAGGTCAGCTGGCAACCGACCCCAGCGTTCCCCCAGCGTTCCCACGTATTTCCCGTGGCGTACGGCCTGATACAGCAGTCGTGGGACGAGCGCCGCCGCGTAACCGATGATGGCCAGACTATAGAGGATATACATCGGACGGTCTGTCGAGTATAACGGTACCGGCCTGATTGACCGGGGCCAGCCAGCATTTGTACAATAGAACGTTTGTTGATGGGCCGGTGGTCCGTCATATGGGGATCGCGTCTCCGAGCCGACCGACCGCGGTCCCATCATGCTCGGTACGGCAAGCAACGTGCGCCAGCGACACCCCGCCTGTGTACGCATCAGACAACCGGAGGAAGACGAGTGGCTACTCGAGTAGGGATTAACGGATTCGGTCGAATCGGCCGGAACATCATGCGGGCGGCACGGGGCGAGAGTCAGATCGAAGTCGTGGCCGTGAACGACATCACGGACGCCGGCACGCTCGCTCACCTCCTCAAGTACGACTCGGTCCTTGGTAACCTCACCGACGAGGTGGCCGTCGACGGCGACGGAATCCGCATGGGCGATCACCGCTTTCAGGTGACAGCCGAACGCGACCCCGCCAATCTCCCGTGGGGCGATCTGCAGGTGGATGTCGTTCTGGAATCAACCGGTATCTTCACCAAGCGTGACGACGCGGCGAAACACCTGGCAGCGGGCGCCAAGCGGGTGGTGATCACGGCTCCAGCCAAACAGCCCGACCTGACGCTCGTACTCGGCGTGAACGACGAGAAATACGACCCAGCGCAGCACAAGATCATCTCGAACGCCTCCTGTACGACGAACTGCCTGGCTCCGGTGGCCAAGGTGCTCAACGAAGAGTTCGGCCTGAAGCATGGCTTCATGACCACGGTGCATTCGTACACCAATGACCAGAAGCTGCTTGACTTGCCACACCCGGATCTACGCCGAGCCCGCTCAGCTGGACTCTCGATGATCCCGACGACGACGGGCGCCGCGGTGGCGGTGGGCGAGGTTCTACCCGAGCTGAAGGGCAAGCTGGACGGTATTTCGATCCGCGTCCCCACCCCGAACGTGTCCGTGGTGGACCTGGTCGCGCAGGTGAAGTCAGCAACCACCGCCGAGGCCGTCAACGCGGCGTTCACGGCGGCGGCCGAGGGCCCGCTGAAGGGCATTCTCGCGGTCACCACGCAGCCGCTTGTCTCGATCGACTTCAAAGGCAATCCACACTCGTCCACCATCGACGCGGCGTACACCAGCGTGATGGATGGCGACTTCGTCAAAATTCTGTCCTGGTACGACAACGAATGGGGCTATTCGTCCCGCTGCGTGGATCTGATCAAGTTCCTGACGGACAAGGGGCTCTAACCGCCATAGCCGGGGCGCTTCGACGCCCCGGCGCCGGTGGTCGGGCGGCACGGCGACGGCGGCACCGCCCGCGCACTCGGGTCCCCGGGCCAGCCTTTTCACTACCTGCACCGTGACCAAGAAGACGATCCACACGCTCGAGCTCGGTGGTCGACGACTGTTCGTCCGCGTCGATTTCAACGTCCCGCTCCGAGACGGGGTGATCGGCGACGATACACGCATCCGCGCGGCGCTCCCGACCCTCACCTACGCACTCGAGCGTGGTGCCACGCTTGTGCTCGGGTCCCATCTCGGTCGCCCGAAGGGGGCCGTCAATCAAGACTTGAGCTTGCGCCCGGTTGCCGACCGGTTGGCCGAACTACTCGACCGCCCGGTGGTCTTCGCGGAAGACTGCGTCGGCGAGGCCGTACAGACGGCCCTTGGGCAGGTAGGCGCGGGCCATGTCGTCCTGCTTGAAAACCTGCGGTTTCACGCAGGGGAAGAGTCCAACGATCGCGAATTTGCCAAGGCGCTGGCCGCACCGGTGGACGGCTACGTGAACGACGCGTTCGGCGCGGCACATCGCGCCCACGCCTCCACCGTCGGGATCGTCAACCACGTGCAGGACGCGGCGGCTGGTCTGCTCATGGCCAGAGAGCTGCGCTACCTGGGCGGTCTGCTCCGTTCGCCGTCACGTCCGTTTGTGGCGATTCTTGGTGGGGCGAAGGTGTCCGGCAAAATGGAGGTCATCGAGAATCTCCTGCAGCGCGTCGACGCGCTGCTCATTGGCGGCGCCATGGCCTACACCTTCTTCAAAGCCCGCGGACTGCCGGTGGGCCACTCGCTGGTCGAGGACACCCTTCTCGACGCCACTCGGCAGATCGAGCGCGCGGCCGCTGAGCATGGCGTACGGCTCGAACTGCCGTCCGACCACATCGTCACGCCCCGGCTTGAGGCGGGGGCCCCCTGCGAGACCCTCGCCGTCGACGACCCCGCCATCGGCGACCGACTCGGCGTGGACATCGGTCCAGAGACGGCACGGCGATACGCCGACAGCATTGCCGCGGCCAAGACCGTCGTCTGGAACGGCCCTATGGGTGTGTTCGAGATCGAGTCCTTCGCGGCCGGCACCATGGCGGTGGCCCATGCGGTGGCCGACAGCGAAGCCCGCACCATCGTTGGGGGCGGCGACTCGGTGGCCGCCATCGGTCGGGCCGGCGTGGGCGACAGGATTACACATATTTCGACTGGCGGCGGCGCGTCACTGGAACTGCTTGGCGGCCGGCGTCTTCCCGGCATAGACGTGCTGCCAGACGCTGGCGAAGGAACCGACTGATGCGCACACCATTTGTGGCCGCCAACTGGAAGATGCACAAGACCGTTGACGAAGCTGTCGACTACGCGCGCAGCTTCCTGCCGCTGGTGGACGCGGTGTCGGATGTGGACATCGTGCTGGCCCCGTCATTCCTGGCGCTTCCGGCACTAGCCACAGCCACCGTGGGCAGCCGCATCAGCGTCGCCGCCCAGAACGTCAGCGCGGAACCGCAGGGCGCATTCACGGGCGAGGTCAGCCTGGGTATGCTTCGCGCCTCCGGCATCACGCACGTCATCATTGGTCACTCGGAGCGTCGGCAGTTCTACGGTGAAACCGACACCGGGGTCGACGCCAAGACCCGCGCCACGATCGAGGCCGGCCTATCGCCGATCGTGTGTGTCGGTGAGACGCTTGAGGAGCGAGAATCAGACCGGACATTCGACGTGTTGGACAGGCAGGTCGGTGAAGGACTGTCTGACCTGACGCCGGACCGGGTGGCCGCGCTGGTCGTCGCGTATGAACCAGTCTGGGCAATCGGCACCGGCCGTGTCGCGACGCCGGAACAGGCAGACGCGGTCCACCGGCACATCCGGCAGCAACTGGCATCACAATTCGGCGAGGCCTCGGCGGCCGCGTGCCGAATCATTTACGGCGGCAGCGTGAAACCAGGCAATGCGGCCGAGTTGATGGCGCTGGCCGATGTCGACGGCGCGCTGGTCGGTGGGGCCGGCCTCGAACCGACCAGCTTTGCGGAGATCGTCGCAGCCAGCCGTCCGTAAGACGCTATAATCAAAAGATCATGTTGAGCATTGTTCTTACCGCGCTGTATGTGGCCGTGTGCCTGCTGCTGGTCGCCGTCGTCCTGATGCAACAGGGCAAGGGTGGCGACATCGCCGCCGCATTCGGCGGCAGTGGCAGCCAGACCGCCTTCGGCGCGCGCGCCGGCGCCACGGTCCTCACCCGCGCCACCACGGTGATGGGCGTGCTGTTCATGGTCGGCGCGATGACGCTGGCCATCATGGGACAGCGCGGCACCGGCTCGATCCTCAGCGGGGTTGATGGACCTGGATTCCAGCAGGCTGAGCCGGCGACGCTTCCCGTCGAGAGCACGCCGACGGAGGCCGAAGAGGCCGAGGCCGCTGCACCGGCGGACGCCCCAGTCGAGGCATCGGCGGACACCCCGGAAGAACCGCAGTAGCCCGTCCACGCGGTATTCACCCACCTATGTATGCGGAAGTGGCGGAACTGGCAGACGCACTAGCTTGAGGGGCTAGCGAGCCAATGGCTCATGGGGGTTCAAATCCCCCCT
>CAWWAF010000111.1:0-12277 GCA_963934795.1 uncultured bacterium | reverse complement strand
TGCCGGTGAGTCGACATGAAGGCGCTCCAGGGTCGTTCGAGAAGTGTATGCGAGCATAGGCGCATGGCTTTTCAGACGGAACGAGGGATTGTCCGCGCTCTCAGTGTGATGGTGGCGGCGGCCTGGGTTGGCCTCGCGCCGACAGCGCTTGTGGGCAGCACCCAACCGATCCGTGCTCGGCACGCGATGGTGGTGTCGCAAGATGATCTGGCGTCGCGGGTTGGCGACCAGGTGTTGCGGGACGGGGGCAACGCGGTGGACGCGGCCGTCGCGACCGCGTTCGCGCTGGCGGTGACGTATCCCACAGCCGGCAACATCGGTGGCGGCGGGTTCCTCGTCTATCGTCCGGCCGCGGGAGACCCGGTGGCATACGATTTTCGCGAAACCGCGCCGGCCGGGGCGTCGCCCACCATGTTCATGCGGGGGCGCGAGTACGACGCGCGCGTGCATCACAGTAGTCACCTGGCCGTGGGTGTGCCCGGCACGGTGGCCGGGCTGCATCTGGCGTGGACCGAACACGGGTCGCTGCCGTGGCCCCGTCTCGTGGAGCCGGCCGAGACGCTGGCGCGCTCCGGCTTTGTCGTGCGGGATCCGCTGGCTCGCTCGCTGGCCGCGGTCCTGCCGAGGATGCGGGACTACCCGGCGTCGGTCGCCCAGTTCTCGAAGAACAGTCAGCCGTACCAAGTGGGCGACACCTTCCGTCAGCCCGACCTGGCGCTCACGCTCTCGCGGATCAGGCTCCACGGGCCAGCCGGCTTCTACGAGGGGCAGACCGCCGACCGGATCGCCGCCGAGATGGCTGCCAATGGCGGCATCATGACCCACGCCGATCTGGCCGCGTACCGCGCCGTCCGTCGCACGCCGATTACCGGAACCTACCGAGGCTACGGCATCATCTCGATGCCACCGATCAGTTCAGGCGGTGTGGCGGTCATTGAGATGCTGAACGTGCTCGAAGGCTACGACCTGGCGGCGTCTGGCAGCGGTTCGGCCGCGACCACGCATCTCATCATCGAAGCGATGCGGCGCGCGTATGCCGACAGAGCGAAGAGTCTCGGCGATCCGGACTTCAATGCCCGTATGCCCGTTGCACAACTGACTTCCAAGGACTACGCCGCCGAACTCAGAGCCACCATCAACCTCGACCGTGCCTCGGTCTCCTCGCCGGACAGTTTCTCCTGGCCGGCCGAGGGGGACGAAACGACCCATGTCGCAGTGGTCGATGGTGCGCGCAACGCGGTGTCACTGACCTACACGCTGGAGCAGGGGTATGGGTCGAAAATCACCGTGCCGGGCGCCGGTTTCCTGCTGAACAACGAGATGGGCGACTTTAATCCGGCTCCCGGGTTGACGACCCGGACCGGGCGTATCGGTACCGACCCCAATCTGGCCGAGCCGGGGAAGCGGATGTTGTCCAGCATGACCCCCACCATCGTGTCTCGCGACGGTCGTCTGGTCATGGTCACCGGCAGTCCTGGGGGGCGCACCATCATCAACACGGTCTTGATGACGATTCTCAATGTGATTGACTTCGGGATGAACGTGCAAGAGGCGGTGGACGCGCCTCGGTTGCATCACCAGTGGTTGCCCGACGAGACGCGCTATGAGCGGTGGGGCCTGTCGCCGGACACCCTGGCGTTGCTCGCACAGCGAGGCCACCGCATGGTTGAAGTCGGTGTCCAGGGGGCCGTGTCGGCGATCGTCTACAACGCCGATGAGGATGTGCTGGAGGCGGCCGAAGATCGGCGGCGGACCAGCGCCGCCGTCGGTTTCTGACCATGGAAACCTCGGGGCCCGGACGCCGGTCTTGTCAGCGCCCCAGTGACCGTCCGCGAGGGCGGATGTATGAAGGAGATAGAGATGGCGATCAGTGATGCGTTGCTTCCTGAATTTGATCAGGAGATGGCGGGCGTACGAAAGACATTGGAGCGCGTGCCTGCCGACAAGTTTGGCTGGCAACCGCACGAGAAATCGTCGTCCATGATGAGCCTGGCTGGGCACCTTGCGCACCTGGTGGGCCGGACGTCGATGATGATCGACACCGGACAATTGGACCTCGCGCCTGGCGGAGAGCCGATGACGCCGCCCCCTGCGCCAAACAGCGTCGCCGAGCTCCTGGCGACGTTTGACACGAATGCCGCAGCAGCGCGCGCGGCCATCGCTGGCGCCAGCGATGAGACGTTGATGCAGCCGTGGTCGTTGCTACACAACGGTTGCACCACGTTGTCGCTGCCCAGGGTCGCCGTGCTGCGGACCTTTGTGATGAATCATGTCATCCATCATCGGGCCCAACTCGGCGTGTATCTCCGCATGAACGACGTCCCGGTGCCATCGATCTACGGACCATCGGCCGACGAGGACCCGTTCGCATAACCGGACCGAGAGCCGCTCGCTAGTGGGTGGCTCTCGATTCGTCGACTCGCCGATAACCAGCCACGTTGGCCAACACCTCCCGGACGAACCGCCGCGTTTCGCTGTAGGGGATGGTGTCGACGAAGAGGTCCTCGGGAAGGTCGCTCGCTGACTCCCACCAGATAGCCACCCGCTCCTCGCCGGCGTTGTAGGACGCGATGACGGGGGGAAGGGCCCCACCGAACAGTGCGAAGAGATCGCTCGCCAGCGTGGCCGCAATCGCCGCGTTCACCGGCGGCTGGAGTAGGACCGCTTCATCTGTGAAGTCGGTCGGCGTGAGTTCGTCGAGTCCGGCGCGGGGCCCGAGCTCGGTCGCCTTGTAGGGCATGATCTGGAAGAGGCCCAGCGCGCCGACAAACGAGCGCGCGTTCGGGTCGAAGCGCGACTCTTGACGCATCAGCGAAAACATCAGCGCCGGATCGATGTCGCGCCCGCTGGTTGCTCGTTCCACCGCGTCGAGGAATGGGCGCGGATAGACGAGCGCGTAAAAGTCGTCCGGCAGGTCATCGGCCGGTCGCTGCAAGAAGCCGGCGAAGTGGTTCACCAGCAGCCGCGCCACAGCCCGATAGTCGCCGGCGTCGGCTGAGGCGCGGGCTGCCAGCAGCGCCAGACCGCGGTCCCCGCGCCGCCGGTCGACTAGACGCCGCAGGTACCACGCGGCATCCGCCACGAGGCCAGCACGCGCCAGTGTCATCGCCGCCTTGTACTCGGCTCTGGATGTCGACGCGGCGTCCAGCGTCAGGGGAGGGAACTGGCGCGGCGTCGGGGCCGGAGCCTCTTCCCCCAGTTCCACCAGCCGCGCGCGAGCCTGCAAGCCGTAGTAGTTGTACGGCTGCGTCTGCACCAGAGATCGGAACGCGCGGGTGGCGGCTTCGGGCTGTCCGTTGCGCATCTCCGCGACGGACAGCCAATACTGTCCCGCCGGCTGTAGATCGCCGGTCGGCTTCCGCTGCATCAGCGCGCGAAGGTTCGTCAACGCCCGTTCGTTCTCACCGGCACGTAGCGCCGCGACCCCCGCCTTCCACAGCATCAGTCGCTGACTATCGGGCCCCGACGCACGGCGAAACAGCTCACGATAGAGGTTGAGGCCGCCCTGCACATCCCCCACGGCCACCAGATACGCTGCGAGCAATTCACCCGCGCTGAACTGCTGTCCCGCGGTCGCGCCAGTCACACGTCCGTTGAAGAGACGGAGCCCGAGTTGGCGTGCGGTCTCGGTCTCGCCCATACGCACCGCTAATCGGAACTCCGTGAGCGCGACGCCCGGAAGGAGCGGACTCGACGGGTAGCGGGAGGCGAAGGCGATGCTGTGTTCGACCGCCTCCTGATTGGAACGGCCATCGTAGAGGACGCCGATCAGTTCGGCGTCCTGTCTCGCGCTGGCCTCCGGCTGCACCTTTCTCCAGGCTGCGATCACAGCGGCTGCCTCGGTGTATCGAGAGGAGCCGCGGAGGCGTCCGGTCAACGCGCGGTACTCGCTCGCGGTGAATGGCTCGCGCGGTAGTCCGTGTCGCTCGCTCAGACGGCTCTCCGCCGACACCGCCGCCGCGTACCCGTTCCCAGTCCGGTGTTCAAGTTGGGTGTCACGCAGCGTGGCCATGGCGCCGCTGAAATTCCCGGTGCCTTCCTGAGCGGCGGCCAGCCCCATCGGAGCCCGGTCCGCCAGCGCCCCGTGCCGTTGGTGCGAGAGCGCTCGTTGAAACAGTTGGGTCGCGCGTTCGAACTCGTTGCGCTCAAGATGCGCGGTCGCCACCGCCAGGGTGAGGTCGAGGTGCCGCACCGGGTCGGAGCGGTGGAGTTCCGCCAGGGGTGGGCCGGCCAGCGCCGGTTCGCCCCGAATGGCCAGACTCTCGACCACCGCGCGACGCGCGAAGGTCCGCATCCACACCTCACGATCGATGACCTGCTGCCAGGTCACCTCCGCGGCCCGGCCGCGCCCGGCCGCGCCCAAGGCGGTCGCGCGCAGCACCAGCGCGTCCAGCGGCTCTGGCGTCTGACCACCGAGGGTGTCGTCCAGTCGCGTAAGGGCGGCTCCGGGTTCCCCGGACCGAAGCAGACGGACAGCTTCTGGGTAGGTGGCGGCGGGGAGTCTCAGCGTCGCGCCGGTATCGGGCGTCTGGCCCGCGGCGGCGGGGGCGGCCCACAGAAGGGCCGAACCGCACATCACACAGAGCGCGAAGAGCGGCGCCACCGCGGCGTTGACCGCGTCGCGTCTCGACCACCTGGGGGTGGCGCACCTGATTCGCTGAGAGTCCATAGCGGTGTGCGGCCCGCCTGTACTGCCCCGCCTGCGCTGACTCGACGTTACAATCTGGCGTTGTGACATACACGTACCATCCGAGAATATTCGAGGAACTCGGGCGATTCGGCGTGCGACCCACCTCTCGCACGCCGCCAACCCTGGCGAAGGAGGTCGTGAACGATCTCTATCGTCACGAACTGCGCACCTTGCGCGGCAGGCTCAGATCGCGGGAGATTCCGAAGGACGGTTATGCGGACCGCGTGGTCACACTGCGCAAGAAGTATTTCTTGCTCTCCATCCGTCTCGACCTATGGGCCACCTCATCCAGAGAGCCCTAGGCAATCGTGACGCCGTCCTCGAGATAGACGTTCTGAATTGAGTTCAGCAAGGCAATGCCGTCGCCCATCGGGCGCTGAAACGCCTTGCGGCCCGAGATCAGACCGGTACCCCCGGCGCGCTTGTTGATCACCGCCGTCTTGACCGCTTCTTGAAGGTCGCTCGCGCCGCCTGAGGCGCCGCCGGAGTTGATGAGTCCGGCTCGTCCCATGTAGCAGTTGGCCACCTGGTAGCGCGTGAGATCGATCGGATGGTCGGTGGTCAGGTCCGAGTACACCGCTTTGTGCGTCTTGCCGAACTTGAGGGCATTGAAGCCACCGTTGGTCTCCGGAAGCTTCTGCTTGATGATGTCCGCTTGTATGGTGACCCCGAGATGGTTCGCCTGTCCGGTCAGGTCGGCGGCCGTGTGATAGTCGGTGCCCGAGACCTTGAAGTCGGGGTTGCGGAGGTAGCACCACAGCACCGTGAACATGCCGAGCTCGTGGGCCTGCTGGAAGAGTTCAGATACCTCCACGAGTTGGCGCTTTGACTCTTCCGAGCCGAAATAGATCGTGGCGCCGACGCCCATTGCGCCCATGTCGAACGCCTGGTCCACGCCGGCAAAACGGATCTGATCAAACGAGTTCGGGTAGGAAATGAACTCGTTGTGATTGAACTTCATGATGAACGGAATCTTGTGCGCGTACTGCCGCGACACCGCGCCCAGCACGCCCAGCGTGGACGCCACCGCATTGCAGCCGCCCTCGAGCGCCAGCTTCGCGATATTCGCCGGGTCGAAATACGCCGGGTTTGGCGCGAACGAGGCGCCGGCCGAGTGCTCGATCCCTTGATCGACCGGTAGGATCGACAGATAGCCGGTATTGGCGAGTCGCCCAGAACCGAACATGGCGTTCAAGCTCGTGAGGACCCGGGCCGGACGGTCGGACGGCGCCACACAACGGTCGATGAAGTCGGGACCTGGAAGATGCAGGTCTGACGCCGAAATCGTCTGACACCGATGCTCGAGCAATGCTGCGTCGTCGCCCAACACATCAACAATCCCGTCCAAGCCGGACACGCTCAAACCTGTAGACACTCTGTTTACCTCAGCTCCGATGGACCGCTGCGTAACGACCTTCCGTCGACGCCCGGCGTGTTGCCGCGACCACGCACGTGCGCGGCTAGAAACGTAATTGTATCAATGTGTTACGAAGATTCCGGAGGGGTTCGACAGCCTGCCGGTTCACACAATGACAATTTTGCGCCGCTCCGCTCGAAATTACAAGCCCACGGACGTGACGGAGTATGGCGACGGCCGGGCCCGGTCGTCGGGGCTACCGCCCGAATGACCAGCCGAGGAGCGGAAAGAGGGGAAACGCGGGCGTTCGGAACTCTCGTGGGATCCAGTGATTCAGGAAGTCGGCATGCGTCGGTGCTCCGAACGGTACCGCCCCGTTCTGGGTGTCGAATCCCCTGAGGAGTTCGAGCGGTGGGGCCACGCCGTACACCGAGAGCCGATACTCGAGACGCAATGGAGAGCCTGATGCTTCGCGAGCCTGTGACCGTGCCAACCGGTGCTTGATCCGGCCCAGATTGAGGGCGACCGTGGGCCCATCCGCGACGGTGCCGGTCTCGTCCCCCTGCTGCGCGACGCTGTCGGCTGGCAGGACGAACACCAGTGCCGCCACAAGAAACAGCGCCGTTAGGAAGGTCCGTTCGTGAATGCGCATGTGCGTCCTGTCGACACTATCACCGCCTGTGGGCGCCAGCAATTCTCGATTCGGCGCCTGTCGACCACTCCACTCGTGGTGGGCAGACGCCGCAGGCAGTTGCCGCCACCAGAGGGTAGGACGTCGGCTCGGGTAGAATGGTCGCCAGTAGTTTCGTGAAGGACATAACTAAACGATGACTGAGAAAACCGACGCACCTCCGGCACCTTCGGCCCGCGGCGGCCGCCCCGCGTCCACGATGGAGGCGTTTGTACCAGACTTGGTGGAGCATGGTGCGACCGTGCGCGGCGAACCGCAGACACTGAACACGCGATTGTTCGTGCAGTTGCACGTGTTTACCGACTGCCTCGACAGCGCGGCGGTGGTCTCCGCGGTGCGCGAGAGCGGACTCGAGGCTGTGGTCTACGCCAACCTCAACGATCCACGCGGGGTCGGCGTCGTGCTGATGTCGGAGGACCCCAATCTGTTCGCGGACGCGGGTCGCGCGCTGCTGACCGGCCCTGTCTTTACCCCGCTCACGCCGTTGCCAGATTTCACGATGATCGGTCGGACCTATGCAGGTGGCCGTGAACCTGATCTCACCGACTTCCTGCTCCACAAAGTAAGGAGACATGCGCTCAACCCGGCCTACCCCTGGGGCATCTGGTATCCGCTCCGTCGGACCGGCGCGTTCAACCGCCTGCCACGTGGAGACCAGGGCCGCATCTTGATGGAGCACGGTACGGTCGGGCGCGGCTATGGGACCCTGGGCCTTGCGGTCGACGTTCGACTCGAGTGCCATGGACTCGACCGCGCCGACAACGAGTTCGTGATCGGTCTCATCGGTCCTGACCTCTATCCGCTTTCCAAACTCGTCAAGGACATGCGGCCGACCGTGCAGACGTCGCAGTACATACAGGACATGGGCCCCTTCTTCGTTGGCCGTGTGCTGTATCAAGCCCCCGTACCCGAGGCGGTCAAGGCTGCCGATGGCGGAGCGGCGTATTAGCTAGTACGCGACCGCCCAGCCTTCGCGACGGCGGTCCGCGCCCGCGCGACGTCGGCCGGAAATCTGATCGACCAGCACCGCTTGGGCGCCGCCGAATTCGGCGGTGAGCCCGCTACGGGGGTGCACCGTGTAGCCGCGACCTTCGAGCGCATCGCGCACCTCCTGCGGCACGGCTTCTTCGATAGCAAGCGACCCATCATTCAGCCGGCGGAGTCTGGGGGCGTCAATCGCTTCCTGCGGGGTCATGCCAAACAGGACAATGTTGTTGATGACCTGGGTGAGCGTGTGCGTCTGGCCGTCGCCGCCCGGGGTCCCGACGGCGAGCCACGGCCGGTCGTTGCTCGTGACGATGACCGGGCACAAGGTGTGGAACGGTCGTCGGCGCGGTGCGAACACGTTCGGATGGTCTTCGTCGAATCGGAACAGCGATCCACGGTTCTGCAGCACGATGCCGGTCTCCGGTACGACCAACCCGGACCCGAAGGTGGCGAACAGGCTCTGAATGAGCGAGACCACATTGCCATACTGATCAACCGCGATGACATAGACCGTGTTCGGGTTGTCTGCGTTCGTCTCCACTTCAATCGATGGTGCACGCCCGGCGGGGGCGATGGTATTGGCGAGCGACCTGATGCGAGCAGGTTCGAGCAACTCCTCCGTCGTGACGCGCATCGCGCGGGGGTCCGCCACCTCGCGGTCGCGATCGAGGAACGCCAGGCGAATCGCCTCCGAGACGGTGTGGAGATAATCGGGACTGTTGTGTCCGAGCGCTTCCAAGTCGTGATGCTGCAACAGCGCGAGTTCCTCGAGTAACGTGACTCCCTGGCTATTTGGTGGCACGACCTGCACTTCGAAGCCCTGGTATCGGCCGGTGAGTGGTTGCGTCCACTCGGGGAGGTAGTTGGCCATGTCATTCAGTCTGACCAGACCGCCTCGGTCTTGAATGAAGCGCACGACCTTGCGACCGAGTGCCCCGGTGTACATCTCCTCTGCGCCTTTTTCCTGGAGCGTGAGGAGTGTCTCGGCGAGGTCCGGGCGCGCCAGGATATCGCCGGGCTGCGGCGGACTGCCGCCCGGGAGAAAAATACGAGCCGCCTCCTCTTCCTCGCGCAGGATGGCCTCGGCGGCCGAGATATCCGAGGCGAGTCGCTCTGATACCGGAAGCCCGGCCAACGCGAGTTGGTACGCGGGTTCCAGCGCTTGCGCGAAGGAAATTGTCCCGAAGCGGCGTAAGCCTTCAGACCAGGCGCCCACTGCGCCTGGTACCGAGACGCTCATCGGACCGGAGTGGGGCATGGACTCGAGCCCGTCCGCCTTGAGTTCCTTGAGGGTCTTGGCGCTGCCCGACTTGCCAGAGCCGTTGAGCGCATACGTCAGTCTGGTGGCCGAGTCGTGGTAGAGCAGAAACATGTCGCCACCGACACCGTTCATGTGCGGGCGGGCGACCGCGAGTACAGCGGCCGCCGTGATGGCGGCGTCCATGGCGAGTCCGCCCGACTGCAGAACGGCCAGGCCGGCCTCGGCCGCGAGAGGGTGGCCGGCGGTGACCGCGGCCACGTTCCCCTGGGCATCACGACCCGGTTCCGCGGTACGGCCGAGGGGCGAGTCGCATCCGACCATGAGCAGGAGCAGGGCGACCACGCCGACCACGCCGCCGGCGGCGAGTCGGGTCGAGAGACGGGTGTGTTGATGTGCAGGCATGGGCGTGCTCCGGGCGGTTTGTCGGGTCGGTGTGAGTCGTCGCGTCCCATCCGACATGTGCGTGCTGTGCGGCCATCTTACCGCCTCCGCTGGGTGGGATCGACCGGAGCCCCGTCGTCCCGTCGCTCTGCCCAGCTATTCTGGTAGGATGACGCGCATGCCGGACAAGTCAGACGAGTTCGACGCGCTCCCGCTGCCAGAAACCAGCGCTAGCGGGATGCTCCGTCACTTTGGACCTGGACTCATCCTGATGATGACCGGTATCGGAACCAGCCACCTGGTGACGGCACCGGCTGCTGGTGGCCGATTCGGTTACGCGCTGCTGTGGTGCATCCCGGTCGCCTATATTTTCAAATACTACGGCTTCGAGATGGCGTTCCGATTCACCAACGCCACCGGTAGGAGCATGCTCGACGCCTATGCCACCGCGCCGGGCAAGTGGCCGGTCTGGTACGTCCTGGTCACCACCCTTATTCAATGCGCGCTGGGGCAGGCTGGTCGACTCGCGGCTGCCGCGGCCGTGCTGTTCTTTATCTCTTCCGAGTATCTGGGCCTGAAACTGGAGAGTTGGGTCTACGGGCTGGGGCTGGGCACGCTGGCGGTCGGGATCATCCTGTACGGACGCTACGCGATCGTCGAACTGTCCACGAAGATTCTGGCTGGCATTCTGTTCTTGTCGACCGTCGGCGTCTACGCCGTCGAGCCGGCGCCCTTGTCAGCGATGGGCGAGTTCTTTTCGGTGCAGATTCCGGGCGGATCATGGCTGGTCATCGCGGCGTTTCTCGGTCTGCTGCCGACCGGCATGGATGTGTCGCTCCAAGCGTCAGAGTGGGGCAAAGCCAAGCGGGTGGGCATGGGGCGCATCCGCGAAGCACTCGAGAAGCGCGGCCTGGCTCGTCCGTTCAACCCCTTCAGCTCGAGCAAGGCCGATCTGGCCGTGGACGTCGCGAAGCTCCCGCCGCACGCGCAGGAATATTGCCGGCGCTGGTTCCGCATCGGGATTGTGGATTTTACGCTTGGCCACATCGTGTCGTTCATTCTGGCCACGATCTTCTTGCTGCTGGCGGCCGTTTGGCTCTACCCGAGTGAGGTGTCGGGGAATGGCGTTATCGGCGAGATCGCGCGCATTTTCACCGACAGCGTTGGGCCCGGCATGATGTTCGTGTTCTTGGGTGGGGCATTCGCGGCCACGTTCTCAACCGCGTTCAACTACTTCGACGGATGGCCACGGGTGGTCGCGGCCTGCTGCCGCAATCTGTTCAGGACGACCGCCGCCCTGCCGGGGATCGCGAAGGATGAGCTGACCGCCGCTCACCGCGGTACCGCGTCGTCCGAGTACAACATCTATCGGATCACGATGTTCTACTCCCTGATCGCGGCGACGTTGATCCTCGCGGGCGTGCCGCGGCCGGTGTTCTTGGTGCTGGTGTCCTCGGCGTTGGCATTTTTCATCGCCCCGGTTATTTTCTTTCTCAACATCTACTACTGCCTTACGGTGATCCCCAAGACAGATACGGCGTTCTACCCGTCGCGGCCCGTCATCTGGTTTAGTTGGCTGAGTCTGGCCGTGTTCACCGGCTTGACGGTGATCATCATCATGGCCCGGGTGTTCGGCCTGACCCTGTTCGGCGGCTAGCCCTCCGAGCCCCCGAGGCGGACGGACATGTGTAGCGACGGCCTTCAGACCCGCCGCCGCTGTCCGGAGGTTGTCACTGCGGTCGTCGTTGGGAGCAAATCAGATGCCGCACCTCGAAGTTCAACGGTCCCGCTCCCGCAGCAAATGGGCCTTTTTTATCGCGGTGGTCGCGGGCGGGTGGCTGTGCCTCCCGCAGGCCGCCACGATTCAGCCATTCAGTGCTGACATCTCCCACCGTGCCAGAGGGGTCTTTCCAGGGGAAGCGGTACTCGTTCGGGTGGTGCCGTCCGCGCCCGTCACCGAAATTCGAGGCGACATTTTCGACGAGACCGTGCGCTTCTACCCGGCGGACGGAGCCGCGTGGCAGGGGTTGGTCGGCGTCGATCTGATGGTGGAACCTGGGGCCTACGACTTGACCTTGCTGATGAGGCCGGTAGGCAGTGCTCCCGTTGAGCGGGCGTACCCGCTGACGGTGGCCCACAAGGCCTATCCGACGCGTCAGCTTACCGTGGCGCCGCGATACGTCGAGCCGCCCACGGACGTGAGGGCACGGATCGCGCGCGAGGCGCAGGAGCAGCAGGCCATCTTCGCTAGCGCCTCAACCGATCGACTGTGGCGGGGGCCCTGGGGCGTGCCGGTATCCGGGCGGGCCACCAGCGCCTTCGGGAGTCGTAGCGTGTTCAACGGACAATCGCGGAGTCCCCACAGTGGTGCCGACTTCCGGGCGGCAGAGGGCACTTCCGTCGTCGCACCGAATGTGGGGCGCGTGGTGCTGACCGGGGACACCTATTTTTCAGGCGGCTCGGTCATCCTCGATCATGGCTGGGGACTGTACTCGTACTTTGCCCACCTGTCGAAGATATTGGTAGAAAAAGGAGATCTGATCGAGCGGGGTCAGGCCGTTGGCTTGGCTGGCGCGACCGGTCGCGTGACCGGCCCGCACTTGCACTGGACCTTGCGCATGAACGGTGCCAGGGTCGACCCGTTGTCGCTGGTCGAGTTACTGGCTGAGTAGGCGCCAGACCCGCCAGACCGCCGCACTGGCATCCTAGAATCGGATCCGGACGCCGCTGGTGATTTGTAGGCCGCCCAGGTCCACCTCGGTCGGGTCGTTGTCGATCGGAAGCACCACCGTGCCCCGCACGTATCGGAAGAGCAGACCCACCCCGATACGCTCCATGACCTCAAATTTGCGCAGGAACGGGAGTCGGTGAAAGACAAACGAGTCGATCTCGACGCCCCCGTTCAACCCC
>CAWWAF010000110.1:0-12358 GCA_963934795.1 uncultured bacterium | reverse complement strand
GCCTCGTTTCTGGCCAGCAGCATGGCGGTGAGATTCGAGAGCGATCCCCCCGGGGTGAAGGTGCCCTCGCCGGATTCATACCCGACTTTGGCCGACATTCGCGAGATTAACTCCTGCTCGATAAGCACCTGCGGCCCGGCGACCTTGTAGGTGTACATCGAGACGTTCGACACCGCGGCCAGCCACTCGCCGACGAGTGCGGCCGGCTCCCGCGTACCAAAGAGCGTGTTCAAGAAGCGGTGGTTCGAACTGTTGGGCGAGGCCTCGACAATGGCGCGCAGCCGGACCACCAGTTCGTCGAACGAGCACCCATCCTCCCCGAGCCCGAGATCGAGTTTGGCGTGAAGCGCGTCCGCCTCCCGAACAGGGGGAAGCAATCCCGACTCGGCAGCCACGCAGGCCTTGGAAATCTCTAACGCTTGGGCCAGCGCATCCACGGTCGCCATGCGATGGTGGTTTCTCACCGTTGCCATTTACCTCTCCTATTGAGTACCCCGGCCCTCGTGGTGTCCCACCACGATGCCGGCGCAACGCCTTGAGAGAGTCCAGAGAGGCCGCCTGCAGGACATTGCAGCGGGCACGGTCCGACTGATGATCGCCCGAGCACCGACTCATGGTCAATGTGCGACCGCCGCTCCGTCGCACTGGTTCGACGACAGGAGACTTGCCTCAGTCCTCCGTGGCGTCCGCCGGATCCGCTTCGAAGCGGGCCAAAATAAACAGCGCATCGCGGTCGTCCTGTGGCACGTAGGTGTCGGTGCGTCCGAGTCGCTCCATCGCGAGCCGCAACTTGCGCGTATCGGTCTCATAGAACGCGTCGAGCAGGCGCAGGCGCTCCTCCACGCGCGCCGCATCGTGACGGGCGCGGGGCTTCGCCAGCAGAGCGGTCGCGAGCGCGCCTAGTAGCGCGCAGTTCTCTCCGGCGAAGAAAGACGCCAACTTGTCGACGAGCTCGCCCGGAAGCTGCCGCACTCCCACCAGGCGCGAGCCGCGGGCAGGCTCATGGGCCGGCAGCTGGGTGCGCTTGCTCAGGTGACCGACCAGGGCTAGCAGTTCCACCAGTCCGTCGAACGCCTCCTTTGCGCGGGGGCGTGACCGAAAGGTGCCGAACCAGCGCAGTGGGAGATTGGCGTAGGCCTCCGGCCTCGTGCTGAAGCAGAGCAGCGTGTGCGCGTCGGTGGCACCGATCCCGACCGCCGGATACAGAAACGCGAAGGCGCCGTCGACGTTGTAGGGCGGCCTCAGCCGTCTGATGAGCGCGTTCTCTTCAAGCAACGCCTCCCGTTCGGATCCTTGGGCCCTGATCTCCAGGGTGCTGGCCTCCCGCACCAGCGTGCGCATCTTGCGATGCACCTTCCTCCGGCTCGCATTGCGGTAGGTCTGGAGCCGCCGTCGGATATTTTTTGCCTTGCCGACGTAGAGCACATGCCCGTCGGTGTCGTGAAACAGGTAGATCGCGGGCCCGGTGGGCAGGCTGTGGATGAGCGCCGGGCCGAACTTCTTGTCGAATGCGCGCAGTCCCATCGTCGGCATCCTACGTCGCCGTCGCCGCGCCGCGCTACCTTGGCACTGGCAACCCGACTCACCGACGGTCGAAGGGCGAGCCCTCGCGAGCGGCCATAGCCGCGATCGGACTGTCGGTTGTCTGCGCGCACTGGTGGTGGCCATCGGGACACCCCAAGCGAATGCCGGGTACCATGTCACCGGAGCTCATGGACCCCACGAACCCACCATCGACGGAGCACGCTGGACTGAAGACCCGCGCGCTCCTGGTGTCGGTTTTCACCATCGCCACCTGCGGGCTGATCTACGAACTGCTGGCCGGCACGATCGCGAGCTACCTCCTCGGCGACAGCGTCACGCAATTTTCCACGATCATCGGCGTGTATCTGTTCGCGATGGGGGTGGGCTCCTACCTGTCACGCTACTTTGACCGCGACCTGATCGCGCGCTTCATCGTGATCGAGATTCTGGTGGGGGTCGTCGGCGGTATCTCGTCGCCGGTGCTGTTCTTCTCGTTCGGTCAGATCCAGTCGTTCCGGGTGGTGCTCTACGGCTGGGTCACGATGACGGGCATATTGGTTGGGCTCGAGATCCCGTTTCTCATCCGCATCCTGGAAGACCAGTTCCCCCTCCGCGACCTCGTCTCGAAAGTGCTCTCGCTCGACTACCTGGGGGCATTGGCCGCATCCTTGCTGTTTCCACTATGGCTGGTGCCTCAGGTTGGGCTGATGCGGTCGTCGTTCGTGTTCGGCGTGCTCAACCTGCTGGTCGCGGTCTGGACCTGTCACCTGTTCCGCCGGGAGCACGGCCGACCGTGGCTTACCGCGCAAGCCTACGGCGCGCTCGTACTGTTGCTGCTCGGCGCGGTGTATTCGGACAACCTGATGGAGCGGTCAGAACGCCAACTCTATGAGGACCCGGTCATTTTCTCTCGCGCGTCTCCCTATCAGCGTGTCGTGCTCACGCAGCGAGACGGCGAGGTGCGTCTGTTTCTCAACGGCGACTTGCAGTTCTCCTCACTCGACGAATATCGGTACCACGAAGCGCTGGTCCACCCAGGGTTGGCCGCAGTCGCCGAGCCTCGTCAGGCACTGGTCTTGGGCGGCGGCGACGGGATGGCGGTACGCGAGATTCTCAAGGACGACCGCGTGGAGCACGTCACTCTGGTCGACCTGGACCCGGTCATGACGGACATCTTCGTCGAACACGACGGCTTTGCCGCGCTCAACGACTATGCGCTCCGGTCGCCGCGGGTCGAACTCGTCAATGCCGATGCGTTCGTCTGGCTTGACGCCGACGCGGGACGCTACGACTTCATCGTGGTGGACTTTCCGGATCCGTCCAACTTTTCGCTGGGCAAGCTCTATACGACCACGTTCTATCGGCGCCTCGCCGCTCACCTGAACCCCGGCGGCGTGATGGCGATTCAGAGCACATCCCCCCTGGTGTCCCGTCAGGCGTTCTGGTGCATCGTGGACACGGTGCGAGCGAGCGGGTTACAGGCCACGCCGTATCACGCGTCGGTGCCGACCTTCGGGGAGTGGGGGTACGTCGTCGCGTCCAGAGAACTGTTCCGGATGCCGGAACGGTTCCCGGCTGGGCTACGGTTCTTGACGCCCGCCGTCACGCGTGCGCTCTTCGAGTTCCCCGCCGACATGGCCCCCGTCCCGGTCGAAGTCAACCATCTGAACAACCAGATACTCGTGCAATATCACGCCGACGGGTGGGACCAGTATTCGCAGCCCCCTCCACCCGTCACCGAGTAGCGCACGTGCCAGGCATGACGCCCAAGACAGGTGCACCGGAAGAGCCCCAGCGGCTCAAGGCCGGGATGACTCGGCGAGCTCTCTTGCGAATGGGTCCGGCCGCCGCGGCCGCCGTCGCGGTCCGGTGCTCGTCACCGCCGCCCTCATCACCGCTCGATCCCGGCCGCTCGGGTATCACCGGAACCATCGTCGGCGCCTCGCACGCCACTGGCCACCGCCTACGCGAGGGCGGGTTTCCAGAGCCGCGCGAGACGCGCGACGTGTCCGTGGTCATCGTGGGCGGTGGCATGGCGGGCCTGTCTGCAGCGTGGAAACTGTCCAAGAGCGGGTTTGACGACTACGCGCTGCTGGAACTGGAATCGGAGTCCGGCGGCAACTCGCGGTCGGGGCGCAATGACGTCTCCGCCTACCCATGGGGCGCACACTATCTCCCTGTGCCGCCGCCCGAGGCGCCCGCAGTACGGGAGCTGCTGGAGGACATGGGCATGGTCCAGTCCTACGGCGCCGACGACGAGCCGATCTACGACCCGCGGCACCTCTGTCACGCCCCGCAAGAACGGGTGTTCGTCGACGGAGCGTGGCGGGACGGCCTCTCGGCCCAGGACCTGCTGGACCCCGAAGGCACGGGCACAGTGGCGGTGCTCACCGAGTTCGAAGCGCAGGTCCAAGCGTATCGAAACTATCGCGACGCGAGCGGTCGCCGAGCCTTCGCCATCCCGGTAGCCGCCAGCACGACGGACGCCGACATCGTGGCGCTCGACGAGATCTCGATGCGCGACTACTTCGATAGAGCGGGGTGGTCCTCCGAGCCGCTGCGCTGGTATGTGGACTACTGCTGTCGCGACGACTACGGCTGCACTCTCGAGACCACGTCGGCCTGGGCCGGTTGGCACTACTTCTGCTCGCGCCCAGCCGAGGGCCAGTACCTGACGTGGCCCGAAGGCAACGGTCGTATCGTGCAGCATGTCCTGGACCGCGTGGCCGACCACGTCCGCACTAGCATGCTGGTCTATCGAGTGGGGACTGGCGGAGGACCGGGCTCAACCACCGGAGGTGCCGAGGTGGATGCCGTGGACACGGTGCGCGGTACCGCGGTCCGATACCGAGCACGCCGGGTGGTCTATGCGCTGCCGCGTTTCACGGCGGGGCATGTCATCGACGGGTACGCGCCGCCGGGAGAACCGGACGCCTTTACGTACTGTCCGTGGATGGTGGCCAACCTGACCGTGTCGCGTCTGCCGGTCGACGCGGCGTGGGACAACGTTCTGTACGACAGCCCGTCACTCGGCTATGTGGTGGCGACTCACCAGAATTTGCGCATCGCACCGGGCCCGAGCGTGCTGACCTACTACCGCCCGCTCTCGGTGCCCAATCCGGCGGTGGCCAGAACCTGGATGCTGGAACAACGCTGGGACGACTGGGTGTCGCTGGTGCTCGCGGACCTGTCGCAGGCCCACCCGGAGATCGAATCGCTGGTCAGGCACATCGACGTGATGCTCTGGGGGCACGCGATGATTCGTCCGGTGCCCGGTTTCGTCTGGGGGGCGTCGCGCCGCCAGGCCGAAGAGCCCCACGGTGCGATCCGCTTCGCCCACTCGGACATGAGCGGCATCTCGATCTTCGAAGAGGCGCAATATCACGGGGTGCGCGCGGCCGAGGCCGTGATGCGAGACCTGGGCCACGCGCATACCAGCTCCGTGTAGCTACGCGGTCGCGTTGGCGATACCCATCTTCGCTTTGAGCGCAGCCAGGGAATCGGCCCCGGCGCTGCTCGACGGGGTCGCCAGGGCTTTGTCGATGTCCTGGTCGATGTCGCCACCAACGTCGGCGAGTTGGTCGTAGGCCTCAGCCAGCGACTCCTCTTCCTGGACCTTCTGCTTCATCTTCTCAAGCATCGCGACGGTGCCAGACGCATCGGCGCCGGCCAGTTGCTGATTGATCTTGCGCATCGATGACGCGGTGCGGGCCCGAGCCTTCAACGTCACCGCCTCGTTCTCGAAGGTGCTGATCTGGCGCTTGAGATCCTCGACCTTGGCCTGAAGCTGGTCGGCCATGCGTTGCTGTGTCTGGTGATCGGTGTTCGCGGTGGTGGCCTGCCCCAATGCGGCCTCCTTCTTCTCGAGCGCGGCGGTCGCCAGGCGCTCGGCCTCCCCGGCGTCCATCTCGCCCGCTTCCATCTTCTTCAGAATCAGCATCGCCTTGCGCTCGTAGTCGGCCGCCTGTTTCTTGTGATCGGACGCCTCTTTTTGCATACGGATCGCCAGCGACTTGACCTGCGCGAGACTGACCATCGCGGCCTGCAGGTTCGTTTTGAGATCGCGAATACCCTGTTCGGTCATCTTGATCGGGTCCTCGAGATTGTCCATTGCGGCGTGGGCGTTCGACTCGGCAACCTTGAACAACCTCCGAAAAATACTGGCCATGACTGTGTCTCCTTGGAAGAAAAGTAGTCGAAAAAATTAGCACTTGAGCAGCGAGAGCAGCTCGTCGCCGTATTCGGCCAGGGCCAATGAGAGCGCCCGCACCGATCCTTCGAGCTCATTGAGATCGAGGTTGGCCAGCTGCAACGTGTCACGGTAGAAAATGCGCTCGGCGGTCTCGTCCAACACGAACGCGCCATGCACGAGGGTGTTGTTCATCTGGAGCAGTCGGACAAACAGCTGGCCAGGGTCCGCGGGCACCGGCGCGATCAACTGCTCGAGAACGACGATCGGGGGCTCACAGTCGATGACCAGCTGCTTGATCCCACTATCCTCGTCGTCCACCACCACCAACTCGTCGGCCTCGTTCTCTGAGACCACGGTAAGCCCGAGGTCCAACAAGTACCCTTTCACTCGATCGAGATGTTCAGACATTCACACGACGCCTCCTTGCGTCTCGTTGGTATCTACGTCGCCACCGTCGCGGCTATTCACCCAGCCGGCGAAATATCTTTCGGCAAGCGGCCACTGCACCGCCGCTCGTGATCCTACTGTTGTTTACGAGCCAGACGACCCACCAGTTCGTCGTGCGCACGGTTCAGCCCCTGGGCCACCCGCGTGGCGGTTCGCTTCTTTTCGGGATCTGAGGAATGCAGGTCTGGGTGGTATCGCCGAAGCAGGCGCCGCCGAGCCTCACGCACCGCCTCGACGTCGGCCCCGTAGGGAAGCTCCAGATTGGCGTAGAACGACGCTATAGTCGGGTCTTGGGTCTGGGGCGCCACGTCCGAAGCCGCGTCTCCGGGTCCCGTCTCGGCCTCGGTGTCTGGGCCCATATCCGCGTCTGAACCGGCGGGGCGCCCGGTCCGGCGCTGATCGGCGCGGCGACGCTGGCCCTCTAGCCGCGTGGAAAGTTCGCGCCGAAGAAGGAGACTCACGCGACTGAACAGTGACATGCAGTCCGCCCTCGGCGCTGGATTCAGTGGTCTGGTTTCGGGGTTCAGGAGCCGTGGCGTTCACCGGCCGACACCACCACCAAGCGGTCGTCTGACCTGACGATGGCGTCCGCAGCCGGATTCGTGACCACTCCTCCGGTAGTGGCGCCGTGAGGGAGGATGGCCATAGCAATCATCCCGTGGTCGCGCTTCAGGTCGCAAAACACGTCAAAAAACGGACGCTCAGCGAGTGCGTCGGATACCGGTATCGTGATCAGGTCGTGCCCGACCTGCGCGCTCAGTAATTCCCGGAGCACCGTGGAGATGCCGTGGTCGAGCGTCGCGGTGGAAATGACCCGGCTACTGAACTCGGCTCCCACGATGATCTCATCGGCGCCAGCGCGCTCACAATGGCGCACGTTGTCTTCACTGGCGAGCTCCACGATGGAATACACGGCAGGATTAAGACTCTCCACGGTCAACACCGACAGCACGGCCTTGGCATCACGAGCCACGCGCTCCAGAGACCGGTCGCCAACCAGCACCACCGTCGCCGCCTGCTCGATACCGGCCCGCTGCAGATGCTCTTCGGTCAGCCCACCCTTCACGAAGCTGAGATGTTCGTCGACAACCGGTTTCGCCTCGATGTCTGCGACCAAAACGATGGGCGCCGTCGCCGCACGCGCATCTGCTCGCAAATCCTTGAGGATTTCCTTCGTCCGGTCATTCCATCCGCACAAAATGATGTGATCAGTCAGGTGGTCGTACGAGCCCATTCCCCGCTCCTTTCGTAACCGCTTCTCGACGAAGACTCCGGCGATGGTGGCCGTAAACATACCCAGCACACCAATACCGAAGAACATCAGGACCACCCCGATCAACCGGCCGCCAAGCGTCGACGGAGAGATGTCTCCGAAACCGACCGTCGTGAGGGTCACAATGGACCACCAGAGGGCGTCTGGAAACGGCCGATTTTCTTCGAAATACGTGAGACCCATGGCGCCGGCCACGACCAGCACCACGATCACCCCCATCAACCGCAAGAGATTCTCGCGATGCAGGAAGGCCGTGAGGGCCAGGAACGGCTCGGCCACGTTGGTCTTGAAGAAGTTGGTCAGTTCAGCTCCCAATCGCCGTCTCGATAGTAGTAGAAAATCGCGAAGTTGGTCTCGTCGCTGACATCGACCGCGTCGTCGAAGCCTTTACCAAAGTGCAGCATGCTCACCATCGCGTCGCGGTTCACAAACCTCGTGTCGAGCGTCTCGAAGGTGAGCGCAGCGAGCCGCTGCCTGAGCCCGGCCCGGTCCCGCTCGGGAACGGGCCGGGTGCCATCGCGGCCCCGCATTCCCAGCACCCATCCCAGCTCACCCATAGTGGGCACATGGTTGTGATACGACGCCGTCGTCAAGCCGGCCGCCGCCATCGTCGCGCTCACAGACAGAAATGCGCGGCGGGTAAAGAACGGGCTCGTCGCCTGGGTGGCAACGACCCCTCCAGGCGACAGATGTTCGTAGGCCAAGTGGTAGAACTCGCGCCCGTAGAGCCTCGCCAGATCGATGGTGCGCGGGTCCGGGAGATCAACCAGGATCACGTCCCAAAAGCGACGGTCCGCGTCACGCAGGTAACGATACCCGTCCTGATTCACCACCGACACGCGGGGGTCGTCGAACGCGCCACGGTTCAGCGTGACCAGCACCTCATGGGTCTGCCCCAACGTGGTCATCGCCTCGTCGATATCGACCAACGTCACGTCAGACACCTCCGGGTGCTTCAGCACTTCGCGCAACGCAAGGCCATCGCCGCCACCGAGCATCAGCACACGGCGTCGAGCCGCGCTCGCGAGCATGGCCGGATGGACGAGGGGCTCGTGATACCGCTCTTCGTCGAACGAACTGAACTGGGTGTGACCATCGAGGTAGAGCCAGTGATGGCCTTGGGCCCGTGTCATCACGACTCGCTGGTAGCGCGTCTGTTCCTGATGGATGACCTGGTCGCGATACTTGCGCTGCTCACCGTACAACACGATCGGCTCCGCGAACACCGCCAATACCACCACGAACGCCGCGACCCCGCCGAACGCGACGCGCAGGCCCCGCCGCCACCTGAACAGCCGACCGTGCCGGACGAACAGGACGCCGGCGACCACCAGATTGAGGGCGCCTACCGCGATCGGCGTGTAGGTGAGCCCCAGGAACGGCAGCGCGACGAAGGCGAACAACACGCCGCCCAGCAGCGCGCCGTAGTAGTCGTACTCAAGCACGGAGCTGATGTTCACCCGCAACTCGTCGAACTCCTGGTTGAGGCGGGTGGCGAGCGGAATCTCGATACCAATCAGCAGGCCTATCGTGAACGAGAGTCCGTAGATGACGGGGGCCAGGTTCGTGGTCCACCCGGACAGAAAGTACGCCAGCGTGGCGCTGATGGCGCACACCACCGAGAGCAACAGCTCGACCGCGACGAACGCATCGAGCATCGACCCGCGAACAAACCGACTCACCCGGCTGCCGACGCCCATCGCAAAGAGCATCAGGGACACCGTGAGGGTCCACTGCAGCACCGCATCCCCGAGCAGGTAGCTGGCCAGCGTGGCCATGACGTACTCCGCCACGATCCCGGCCAGACCGGTGATAAAGATGCAGGCCTTGAGCACCAAGCCGTGGGGGGCAGTCTGGCGAGCGCTAGGGGGTGTTGTCATACGTTCGCCGCACCCGGACACGGGCGTGGCGCCTACAGCGTGAGTCCGATGAGCATCGACGCCGCGACATACGACACGGCCTCGAGGACGCCGGCGCCAAGGTTGGGTTGGTCTTTTACGAGTTCGTCGCTCAGACTGGCGCCCGGAAGCAGCACCTTGTCGGCGAACAGCCGCACCAGCGGTAACAGGCACAACCCGACGACCGTGTAGTAGCCGAATTCGGTCAGACTCTGGTTCCAGGAGACGAAATCGCCCTCTCCGGCCAGGCGAATGATGTTCCCGAACCCGATCAACACACCCGCAAAGGCGACACCGACCGCAGCATTGTCCTTCTCTATCTCGTCGTGCAGGTCGTACGACGTCATTTTGTCGTACAACAACCCGGCTACGATCAACGCGACCAGGCCGGCGAACCAATACACCAGACCCGGCACGAGGCCCCCCTCGCCAGACATCGCGCCGGCCGTGATCAGCCCCACCGCAACGTAGTTGCCGGCTTCAACGGCACCCATCCCGGCGTTGCGGTCCTCGACAATCTCCCGCTCGTTGTCGAACTTCGAGAAGACCACGGCGTCATTGACCCACGCCGAGAGATTGAGCAACACCGTCCCCAGCACGCCGAAGATCACCAGACCGATGACATCATCGACCACGCTGAAGGACGCCGGCCCAGAGACGACACCGCCCAGCACGATGACCAGGCCCAGGTAATAGCCAGACACGGCGAGGGCGACCGCCAGGTTGTCCTTCTCGACCAACTCGGTGCGAAGCACGAAACGCCGGTGCAGGGCGTCGTAGAGCCACTTGCCGAGGACGAGCAGGCCCAGCACGACCGCCAGATAGATGAAGCCCGTCCCGATCTGTTCCACCGACATGTCGCTCTCCTACTTTCCGCCGAAGCGGGTGCCGCCAGAGGTGCGGCTACGGACCCGGTCTCCAAACGACCGGCTACTCGCGGCCTGTCGCGCCTGTTGCCGACGAAAGAAATTTGGGTTCGTCTGCCTGGTCACGGACCCGTTCGACCCATATTCGCCGCCGGGCCCGTAGTAGGGCTGCCCCCGACCGCGCGCGGCTTGGTAGCCGCCCCAGTCATTGCGGTAGATGGGACGGCCGAAGCCGCCGACCATATGGCTCAACAGGGCGTACTGCCCGTAGAACTCCCAGAACGATCGCCCGCCTCCGTCGTTGCGCCATTGACCGTATCGCTCGTTGCCCACCTGCTGGTAGCCCGGTGGGTGCTGGTTGCGGTCGACCACGCCGTCAGGTCCCTTGGACAGAATCACCATGCCAAGGTGCTCTCGGTATTGATCGTAGGTGTCCCGCCCGACCTCCTGCCAGTCGAGGATTGAATCGCGAAAGACGAAATCGTCTGAGCCGGACTGTGGCTCGCCGATGACCACGCCGTACTGATGGTAGTACCCGTCTTCACGCATGTCCTGCAGGGTGACCGAATACTCGGGGTACTGCTCGAGCTCCACCTGGAGCCGGTCCAGCGGCGGCGTCGTGTCGCACCCTACCGTGGCCAGCACCACCAGCGGGCCGAACAGCGCGGCAAGGCGTGTCTTCGTGACCATGTCTAGACCTGCCCCGGCAGGATATGGAAAAACTGATAGTCCTCCACGACGAACCCGGCCGCGGCCGCAAATTCGGTCTCACTCCACTGCTCGACACCGACAAACGTCGACTCCGACCCGTCCACGAACTCCCAGCGAATCACGTCCGCCCCGGGGCCGGTGCCGTTGGCGACCATCTGCCCGGAGTACGACGCGTCCAGACGAAACTCCGTGCCCTCGAACACGACGCGCTCGGGCGGGTCCTCGTGGTCAAGAATGTGCTGCCGCACATCGCCGGAGATGTCGCCGATGGCGATCTTCCTGGAGAGCGACCAGGCCCCATCCGCCAGCTCCAGATATCGTTGCTGATCGGCCGCGGTCAGCTCCCACTCCTCGACGCTGTCGTCCTTGCCGGAGAAGGTGTAGCGCGCGTAGGCGGTGACCCGCCAGGTTTGCATGTCGTAGTCGACGAGGTACCCAACCTTGAGCTTCTCCAGCACCAGATCGGCGAGCGGATCCGGCGCCGCCTCTGGTGTCTTGCTGCCGAACAGCCGGTCTCTTAAACCCATGCCATGCTCTCGTCCGCCTCGTCTCGTTGGATCACTGCTACAGGACACTAGCAGGAAACCATAGGGTCCGTAAATTCTCGGACCAGCCCCCAGGGGGGCTAGCGGCGACGCCGGACGTCATCCAGAAAGTCCGGTGCGCGCTCTTTCCTTTCATTACTACGGCGAAACACTGCGCGAGTTCCCCAGCGCATCAACGCAAAGGCGGCGGCGGCGATCGCGAACAGCAAAAATATCGAGCCGCCAAAAAACAGCCACACCCGGGTCCTTGAAATGGCCAACGCCACGGCGAAGCTGACGCCGATCAGGGTCATCAAACCGGAGAGCCGGTGGAAGCCAGGAATCTCGGCGACGTCCACGTTCTGGCGGAGCAGCACCAGCGTCACGACCATGGACACGGTCGGCAACAGATACACGACCGCGTTGACCTCCAACAGATTGGTGGAGGTAAAGAAGATCGCATAGGCCGTCACCACCGCCGTGAACAGACCGGGCACGCAGCTGATGTACACGAGGGCCGCGTAGAGGTGCTTCCACGGTGTCGCCCCGCCCCGCCCGCGGCCGTGGAGACGGCCGATGACCCACGTCGCGACCGGGACGGCCACGAAGACACCCACGATCGCCCAGGGATACTGGCCCGCACGCAGCAGCAACTCTTGGATGGTCACGCCGTCTGTGCTCCGGCCCGTCGGACGGTCGACGGATCAGCTATCGCGAACGTCACGGTGGTCATGCCGCGCCGGCCCGTCTCGTGAGCCACCTGGTCGGTCAGCGGTGCTTCCATGTCTGCGACGTCAAGCGTGGTCCGAGCGGCGTCAATTTCGGCCGACGTCGCGTCTGTGAAACACAGCGGACAATGGGCCACGTCACCGTCGCGCTCGCGCAGTGGCGGCCCATGCGTGCGACACACGACCGGTCGCCAG